>NZ_JBTOLC010000083.1:0-9507 GCF_054551825.1 Streptomyces sp. L500 | reverse complement strand
ATGCAGTCCACCGCCCGCGCCACCGAGCCTGCGGAGATCGGTCTCGCGGACGCCCACCACCCCCTGCTGGGCGCGGCCGTGCGCATCGCGGGCGACGACAAGCTCGTGCTCACCGGTCGGCTGTCCCTGCGCACCCACCCGTGGCTGGCCGGGCACACCGTCCTGGGCTCGGTGCTGCTGCCCGGCGCCGCGTTCGTCGAGCTCGCTCTCCGTGCCGGTGACGAGGTCGGATGCCCCGCCCTGCAGGACCTGACGCTGCACCAGCCCCTGGTGATCCCCCGGCGAGGATCCGTGCAGGTACAGGTGGCCGTCGGCGCTCCCGAGAGCGATGGCGGGCGTGCGCTCACCGTGCACTCCCGGCCCCACGACGAGGACGCCGAGCACCAGTGGACGCTGCACGCGAGCGGCCTCCTGACAGCCGCCCCGCACACACCGGAGTCCGGTCTGCCCGCCACCACCCCGTGGCCACCCACCCTTGCCCAGCCCGTCGAGCTCGACGACTTCTACGCGGACCTGGCCGAGCACGGCTACGACTACGGCCCAGTGTTCCAGGGCCTGCGGGCCGTGTGGCGGCAGGCGGACGAGATCTACGCGGAGGTCGCTCTCCCCGAGGCGGCCGGAGCCGAGGCGGCCCGGTTCGGCCTGCACCCCGCCCTGCTCGACGCCGCGCTGCACGCCGCGCGGCTCGGCGGGTTCCACCAGCGGCCGGACGAGAAGTACCTCCCCTTCTCCTGGGCCGGAGTGGCGCTGCGCATCCGAGGCGCCAACGCCCTGCGCGTACGCGTCTCCCGGGCGGGCGTCGACGCCATCCGGCTGGACGTCACCGACACGGCGGACCGGCCGGTGCTGACCGTCGACTCGCTGACGCTGCGCCCGGTCTCCGCCGCACAACTGGGCTCCGGAACGCACGACGCGCTGTTCCGCGTCGACTGGACACCGGTGCCCGCAGCCGACGGCTCCGGGCTGCGCGTCGTCACCATGAGCGCACCGGAGGAAGCGGCTCCCGACCGGGCACTCGCCCAGGACGCCGACGTCGTGGTGGTGCCGTGGTGGCAGGAGGACGACACCGCCCACCGGTCCACCCACCGGGTGCTGGCCCTTCTCCAGAGCTGGCTGGCCTCGGACACCCGGACGAAACTGGCCCTGCTCACCCGGGGTGCCGTCGCGGTCGGCGACGACGTGCGCGACCTCGCCCACGCACCGTTGTGGGGGCTGGTCCGCACCGCCCAGACCGAGCACCCCGACCGCTTCGTACTGATCGACGCGGACGACCCGCGACCGTCCACGCGAACCCTGGCCGACGCCCTCGCCACCGGCGAACCGCAGCTGGCACTCCGCGACGGCGCGATCCTCGTGCCCCGCCTGGCCCCCGTCACCGTCTCGCAGGCCCCGGCCGAGTGGAACCCCGACGGCACCGTACTGATCACGGGCGGCTCCGGCGCCCTCGCCGGTCTCGTCGCCCGGCACGTCGTACAGAACCGGGGTGCACGCAGGCTGATCCTCGCCAGCCGCAGCGGTCGGCCCGCACCCGGCACCGACGAGCTGGACGCGGAGCTGGTCTCCGTGCGCTGCGACGTGTCCGACCGCGACGCCCTCGCCGGGCTGCTCGCGTCCGTACCGGCCGAGCACCCGCTCACCGCCGTCGTCCACACGGCGGGTGTGCTGGACGACGGCGTCCTGCACGCGCTGACCCCGGAACGGATCGACACCTCGTTCGCGGCGAAGGTCGACGGCGCCCGCCACCTCCATGAACTCACCCGCGACCTGGACCTGGCGGCCTTCGTCCTCTTCTCCTCGGCGGCGGCCGTCCTCGGCTCGGCCGGACAGGGCAACTACGCCGCCGCGAACGCCTACCTGGACGCGCTCGCCACCCACCGCAGACGACAGGGCCTCCCCGCCGTGTCCCTGGCCTGGGGACTGTGGGCCGAGCACGGCGGCATGGCCCGGGGACTCGGCGACACCGAGCTGACGCGGATCTCCCGGATCGGCGTCGCCGCCCTGACCTCCGAGGAGGGCATGCGCCTGTTCGACGCCGGCTGCGCGGCCGAGGAAGCGCTGCTGGTGCCGATGCGGGTGGACACCGCCGCACTGCGCGCCCGGCGCGACCACCTTCCGGTGCCGATGCGCGGCCTGGTACGGGAGCCCGCCCGCCTCCGGCGTTCCGCTCCCACGGCCTCCCTGGCGGGCAGGCTCGGCGCCGCCAACGGCATCGAACGCCCCCGTATGGTGCTCGACATCGTGCGCACGGCCATCGCCGACTCGCTCGGCTACAGCGCGGCCGACGGCGTACGGCCGGACCAGAACCTCCACGACCTGGGCTTCGACTCGCTCACGGCGGTGGAGTTCCGCAACCGGCTCTCCACCGCCACCGGCCTGCGGCTGCCCGCCACACTCACCTACGACTACCCGACCCCACGGGCGATCGCCGAACACGTCCTGGGCCGCCTGACCGTGACCGAGCCGGAGCCCCAGCGGGAGTCCTCCGTCCAGGTCATCTCCGACGACGACCCGGTCGTCATCGTCGGCATGGCCGGCCGCTACCCGGGCGGGGTCCGCACCCCGGAAGACCTGTGGGACCTGGTCGTCTCCGGTGGTGACGGGATCTCGTCGTGGCCGGTCGACCGGGGCTGGGACGTACAGAACCTCTTCGATCCCGACCCGGACGCCCCGGGCAAGTCGTACGTCCGCGAAGGCGGTTTCCTCCACGAGGCCGGGCGGTTCGACGCCGGCTTCTTCGGCATCTCGCCGCGCGAGGCGCTGGCGATGGACCCGCAGCAACGGCTGCTGCTGGAGTGCTCGTGGGAGGCGCTGGAGCGGGCGGGCATCGACCCGTCCTCGCTCAAGGGCAGCCGGACCGGGGTGTACGCCGGTGTGATGTATCACGAGTACGCCTCCCGCCTGGGGGAATCCCCGGCCGGGTACGAGGGCACCCTCGGCACCGGAAGCGCGGGCAGCATCGCCTCCGGGCGCATCTCCTACACCTTCGACTTCATCGGTCCCGCCGTCACCGTCGACACCGCCTGCTCCACCTCCCTGGTGGGACTGCACCTGGCCGCGCAGGCGCTGCGGACGGGGGAGTGCGAGCTGGCGCTCGCGGGCGGTGTGACCGTGATGCACACGCCGCGTCCGTTCGTGGAGTTCTCCCGGCAGCGCGGACTGGCCCCCGACGGCCGCAGCAAGGCCTTCGCCAAGGCGGCGGACGGCGTGGCCTGGGCCGAGGGCGTCGGGATCCTGGTACTGGAGCGCCTGTCGGACGCCCGGCGCAACGGCCATGAGGTACTGGCCGTCGTACGCGGCTCGGCGATCAACCAGGACGGCGCCTCCAACGGGCTGACGGCCCCCAACGGGCCCTCGCAGCAGCGGGTGATCCGGGCGGCACTGGCCGGCGCGGGTCTGGGCCCGACGGACGTGGACGTGGTGGAGGCACACGGCACGGGCACCAGGCTCGGTGACCCCATTGAGGCGCAGGCGCTGCTGGCCACGTACGGTCAGGGGCGCCCGGACGACCGCCCGCTATGGCTGGGCTCGGTCAAGTCCAACATCGGACACACCCAGGCCGCGGCGGGCGTGGCGAGCGTGATCAAAATGATCATGGCGATGCGTGCGGGCGTACTGCCCGAGACACTGCATGTCGACGAGCCGACACCGGAGGTGGACTGGTCGTCGGGCGCCGTACGACTGCTGACCGAACAGCGGAAGTGGCCTGTTGCGGACGACCGGCCGCGCCGAGCCGGTGTGTCCTCGTTCGGCATCTCCGGCACCAACGCCCACGTGATCATCGAAGAGGCGCCTCACCAGCCATCGGACGTCATTCCGACGCCCACGGTCGATGTGGTGCCGTGGGTGCTGTCGGCCCGGTCGGACGACGCGCTGCGGGCGCAGGCGGCCCGGCTGGCCGCTCACATCTCGGCCCTGCCCGCGATCGACCCGGTGGATGTGGGCTGGTCGCTGGTAATGACCCGCAGTGTGTTCGAGCACCGTGCGGTGGTGGTGGGCCGGGACCGTGAGGAGTTGCTGGCGGACCTGGCGACGGTGGCCGGCGAAGGTGGAGACGGCCCCGCGACGGTCGGCGTCGATGACGGTGTCGCGATGGTGTTCGCCGGTCAGGGGTGTCAGTGGGTCGGTATGGGGCTGGCGTTGCTGGACGCCTCTCCTGTCTTTCGGGAGTCGATGGAGCGGTGTGCGAAGGCGCTGGAGCCGTTTGTCGACTTCGCGTTGCTGGACGTGCTGGGTGATGAGGCGGCGTTGGCCCGGGTGGATGTGGTGCAGCCGGCGCTGTGGGCGGTGATGGTGTCGCTGGCCGAGTTGTGGCGGTCGTGGGGTGTGCCGGTGTCGGCGGTGATCGGCCATTCGCAGGGTGAGATCGCCGCCGCGGCGGTCGCGGGCGCGTTGTCGCTTGAGGACGCCGCCCGGGTCGCGGCTCTGCGCAGTCGGCTGATCGGCGAGAAGCTGTCCGGCCTGGGCGGGATGGTCTCGATCGCCCTGCCCCGTGACCAGGTGACAGCCCTTCTGACCGACTATCCCGGCGTCTCCGTCGCCGCCGTCAACGGATCGTCGTCCACCGTGGTCTCCGGCGATATCGACGGCCTGAACGGTCTGCTCGCCACCTGCGAGACACAAGGCATTCGTGCCCGCCGCATCGACGTCGACTACGCCTCCCACTCGGCTCACGTCGAGCTGATCCGTGACGAGTTGCTGGCAGCCCTGGAAGGGATCCGCCCGCGGCCGAGCGAGGTGCCGTTCGTTTCGACGGTGACAGGTGAGCGGATCGACACGGCCGAGCTGGGCCCGGAGTACTGGTACCGGAACCTGCGCCGGACCGTGGAGTTCCAGGCCGGTGTCCAGCACCTCCTGGAGCAAGGGCATACGGTCTTCCTGGAGGCCAGCCCCCACCCCGTCCTCACCGTCGGCATCGAGGAGACCGCCGACCGGCCGGTCGTGGTGCTGGAAAGCCTCCGCCGGGGTGAGGGTGAGCTCTCCCGGATGCTCTCGGCGGCGGCCGAGGCATGGACCCGGGGCGTCACGATCGACTGGACGCCGTCGGTCGCCGGCGGTCGGCGGGTGGAGCTTCCCACGTACGCCTTCCAGCATCAGCACCACTGGCTGGACGCCGCCCCCGGTCGTACCGGCGACGTGGCCGCCGTCGGGCTGCGGGACGACGGACACGCGCTCGTACCCGCGACAGTCGAGCTGCCGGGCGGCCAATCGGTGTGGACCGGTCGGCTGTCGCTGTCGGCGTACCCGTGGCTGAGCGACCACGCGGTGCTGGGGACGGCGTTGCTGCCCGGCGTGGCCTGGGTGGAGCTGGCGTTGCACGCGGGTCACCAGAGCGGCTACGGCTGCGTCGAGGAGTTGACCCTCCAGGCCCCGCTGACGCTGGAGGAGTCGGCGTCCGCGCAGATCAGGGTGGTCGTCGCCGACACCGGTGACCCCGATCGCCGGACGGTGTCGATGCACTCGCGGGGCGCGGACGGCACCTGGACGACCCACGCCGAAGGGATCCTCGGCAGTGCGGAAGCGCTGCCCGACAGGCTCGAGGTGTGGCCGCCGGCCGGCGCCGACCCGATCGACGTCGAGGGGTTCTACGAGAGCCTGGAGGCGGCCGGCTACCAGTACGGTCCGGCCTTCCGGGGGCTGCGGCGAGCATGGCGGACGGACGAAGGACTGTTCGCCGAGGTCGAGCTAGCCGACGGCGTGACGCCCGACGGCTACGGCATCCACCCCGGCTTGTTCGACGCGGCCCTGCACGGCATCGCGTGTGAGGGAGCGAAGGCGCCCGAGCCCCGGGAGACACGGCTTCCGTTCTCCTTCACCGACGTCCGGTTGTACGCGACCGGGGCGACCTCACTCCGCGTACACATCGACCCGCGGGAATCCTCCTGGCAGGCGTGGGACACCACCGGACTCCCGGTGTTCCGCATCGGACGGCTCGCGACCCGGCCCGTCGACGCGGGCCAGTTGGCGGTGAAACGACGGGACACCCTCTTCCACGTCACCTGGCAGCACCAGGCGGCCGCCCCGGCCGTCGAATCCGCGACGACCACCTGTGTGCTCCTGGGCGAGGACGTGCTCGGTATCACGCCGGCTCTGGAATCGGCGGGCTGGCAAGTGGACACCGCCGCCGATCCGGCCGCCGTCCGGAGCGTCCCCGACATCGTGCTCCTGCCGTACCGGTGGCCCGAACCGGTCGGGTCCGAGGTGCCCGCCGCCGTCCGCGCGGCCACCGGGCACGTACTCGCCACCCTGCAGGACTGGCTCGCCGACGCCCGCTTCGCGGACTCGCGCCTGCTCGTCGTCACCCGCGACGCGCCACCCTCAGGCGACCTCGTCCACGGCCCGGTACGGAGCCTGCTGCGCTCCGCACAGGCCGAGAACCCGGACCGCATAACGCTCGTCGACCTCGACGACGACCCACGTTCGGCCGCCGTCCTCCCGGGCTTCGCGGCGGCCTCGGAACCCGAGATCAGGGTGCGCGCCGGAGAGGGCACGGTGCCACGGCTGGCCCGGATCCCCGCCGCACCGGCCGACGGGGAACGAGCGGGCGACCGCCCGCTGGGCACCGGCACCGTCCTGATCACCGGCGGCACCGGCACCCTGGGCGGGCTGCTGGCCCGGCACCTCGTCCGGACCCACGGCGTCACACGCCTGTTGCTGGTCAGCCGCTCCGGCCCCGCCGCCGACGGCGCGGACCGGCTGCAGGCGGACCTCACCGGCATGGGCGCGCACACCGACATCGTCGCGGCCGACCTCACCGACCGCGACGCCGTGGCCGGACTGCTCGCCGGCATCGACCCGGACCACCCGCTGTCGGCCGTCGTGCACGCCGCCGGCGTGCTGGACGACGGCGTGCTCGGCACCCGCACAGGGCAGTGGCTGGACACCGTGCTGCGCCCCAAGGCGGACGCGGCCTGGCACCTGCACGAGCTGACCGCCGGCCTGCCCCTGGACGCGTTCGTGCTGTTCTCCTCCGCGGCATCGGTACTTGGCGCGGCAGGCCAGGCCAACTATGCTGCGGCCAACGGTTTTTTGGACGCGCTCGCCGCGTACCGCACCGCCCACGGCCTGCCGGCACTGTCGCTGGCCTGGGGGCTGTGGGACGAGCGCAGCGAGCTCACCAAAAAGGTCGCGTCCCCGTCCCGCAACATCGCCGCCGCCGGTGCGCTGTCCACCGAGGAGGCGCTGGCGGCCTTCGACTCCGCTCTCGGCTCACAGGAACCGCTGGCGGTACCGATCCGGCTCGACGCGTTCTCCGCACAGGACGTCCCGGCACAGCTGCGCGGACTGGTCCGGGCACCGCGCCGCGCGGTGACCGCCGACCGGCCCACCGAGGACGGGCAGTTCGCCCAGCGACTGACCGGCCTGGGCGACGAGGAACGGCTGCGCCTCGTGCAGAACGTCGTCCTCGACACCGCGGCCGCGGTGCTCGGGCACGACAGCCGGGAAGCGGTCACCCCGTCCCGAGGCTTCCTGGAACTGGGATTCGACTCACTGACGGCGGTACGGCTGCGCAACCGGCTGGCCAAGGAACTGGGGCTGCGACTGCCCGCCACCGCGGTGTTCGACCATCCGACTCCCGGCCTGCTCGCCGGCTACCTGGTCGAGCGGCTGGTGGGCACGATCGACACCACCGCACTGGTGCTGGAGCGGATGGACTCCCTGCGCCGGAGCGTCAGCGGCCTGGCGGCGGACGCCCCGGACCGGGCCCTGATCGCGCGACGGCTGACGGCGCTGCTCGACGAGCTGCGACCCCCGGCCGCACCCACCGACGACGTCGGTGACCTGGACACCGCCACGGCGGACGAAATCTACGCCTACATCGACAACGAGCTGGGAATCGGGGGAACTCAGTGAACGGTGACGACAAGGCCCTGGCCTATCTCAAACGAGTCACCGCGGACCTGCGCTCGGCGCGGGCGCGCGTGCGGGAACTGGAGGCCGCGGCCACCGAACCCATCGCCGTCGTCGCCATGGCCTGCCGCTTCCCCGGGGGCGTCCGCACCCCGGAGGACCTCTGGGACCTCGTCTCCCACGGCCGGGACGCGATCGGACCGTTCCCGGCCGACCGGGGCTGGGACCCCGGCCTCTACGACCCGGACCCGGACGCGCCCGGCAAGTCCTACGCACGCGAGGGCGGATTCGTCCACGACGTCGCCGACTTCGACCCCGCCTTCTTCGGCATCGCACCGCGCGAGGCCCTGGCGATGGACCCGCAGCACCGCCTGCTCCTGGAGTGCTCCTGGGAGGCGCTGGAGCGGGCGGGCATCGACCCGGCCGCCCTGAAGGACAGCCGGACCGGTGTCTACACCGGGCTGATGACCCACGAATACGCGACACGGCTACCCGAGGTCGACGAGGACCTCGAAGGGTACGTCGGGCTGGGCAACGCCGGCAGCGTCGCCTCCGGACGCGTCTCCTACACCCTCGGACTGACCGGTCCGGCCGTCACCGTGGACACGGCCTGCTCGTCCTCGCTCGTCGCCCTCCACCTGGCCGCCCAGGCGCTGCGACAGGGCCAGTGCTCGCTGGCACTCGCCGGCGGGGCCTCCGTCATCGCGGCACCGACCGTGTTCGCCACCTTCAGCAGACAGCGCGGACTCGCCGCCGACGGCCGCTGCAAGGCATTCTCCTCCACGGCCGACGGCACGGGCTTCGGCGAGGGTGTCGGCGTGCTGGTGCTGGAACGCCTCTCCGACGCCCGGCGCAACGGTCACGACGTACTGGCCGTACTGCGTGGCTCGGCCGTGAATCAGGACGGAGCCAGCAGCGGATTCACCGCCCCGAAGGGACCGGCACAACAGGAGGTCATCCGCCAGGCCCTCGACGACGCCCGGCTGACACCGGACCAGGTCGACGTGGTCGAGGCACACGGCACGGGCACCACCCTGGGCGACCCCATCGAGGCGCAGGCACTGTTCGCCACCTACGGGCAGGGGCGGCCGGACGACCGTC
This sequence comes from Streptomyces sp. L500, assembly GCF_054551825.1. Lineage (NCBI taxonomy): Bacteria > Bacillati > Actinomycetota > Actinomycetes > Kitasatosporales > Streptomycetaceae > Streptomyces > Streptomyces sp. L500. The sequence goes on along the minus strand of NZ_JBTOLC010000083.1, from coordinate 558 downwards.
CGTTGTGGCTGGGTTCGGTGAAGTCGAACATCGGGCACACGCAGGCCGCTGCCGGTGTGGCGGGTGTGATGAAGATGGTCATGGCGATGCGTGCGGGTGTCCTCCCCAGGACGTTGCATGTCGACGAGCCGACACCGGAGGTGGACTGGTCGTCGGGCGCCGTGCGACTCCTGACCGAGCGGCGGGAGTGGCCCGCCGTGGACGGCCGGCCGCGCCGGGCGGGTGTGTCCTCGTTCGGCATATCTGGTACCAACGCCCACGTCATCGTGGAGGAGGCGCCGGACCGGCCGTCGGAGGAAGGCACGACGCCCACGGTCGATGTGGTGCCGTGGGTGCTGTCGGCCCGGTCGGACGACGCGCTGCGGGGGCAGGCGGCCCGGCTCGCCGCGTTCGTTTCGGCGCGGCCTGAGCTGAATCCGGTGGATGTGGGTTGGTCGCTGGCCGCCACGCGCAGTGTGTTCGAGCACCGTGCGGTGGTGGTGGGCCGGGATCGTGAGGAGTTGCTGGCGGGCCTGGCAGCGGTGGCCGCCGAAAGCAGCGTGGTGGACGCCGATGGTG
>NZ_JBTOLC010000082.1:0-10768 GCF_054551825.1 Streptomyces sp. L500 | reverse complement strand
GTGGGCATGGTGGTGGACAGCACCGACAGCCTTTACATCGCCGACCACGGCAACCACCGGGTCCGGAAAGTCGCGGCGGACGGAAATATCAGCACGGTCGCCGGCACAGGCACCGCGGGCTTCAGCGGTGACAACGGCCCGGCGGCCTCAGCCCAGCTGTACAACCCGTTCGGGCTCGCGGTGGACTGCGTCGACACCCTCTATATCGCCGACCATGTCAACAACCGCATCCGGAAGGTCGCGTCAACAAGGATGGCCGGGCTGCCCGAGTCGGGCACGGTCGTCTCCTGGGCCAACGTCCGGAGCAGGCTGCGGATGGGGGTCCTGCGCGAGTCCACCAAGGACGGGGCCGAGATCCACCAGTTGCTCGCCGCCGCCAGGGATCACCAGCGGTGGCGGCTGATCCCGGCGGGGCAGGACAACGGCGACGTCCTGTACAGGATCGAGAACGTACGCAGCGGCAAGGTCCTGGAGGTCGTCGGAGCGCAGGAGAGGCCCGGGGCGGTGGTCGCACAGCGCGCCTACGAGGGCGGTGACGCCCGCCACCAGCAGTGGAGGCTGATCCCGGTGGGCTCGGTTACCGACACCCCCCGGGTGTACGAGATCGCGAACGGGAACAGCGGTCTGCTCCTGAAAGTCGACACCAACGCCCGTACGGTGATCAAGCAGCACGGGGCCGAGGGTGACCACCGGGACCGGCAGTGGCAGCTGCTCCCCGTGTGACGCACGAGGGGCAGGGGCGGCCTCGCCCCTGCCCCCTCGGCACCCGGGCCCTACTCGGAACGGGACGGTTTCTCGGCGGTCGCCTTGGGTGCCTGGGCTTCGGGAGCCTTGGGTGCTTCGGGGGCCTTGGGCGCCTTGGTGTAATCGCTCTTCTTCGGCTTGTCCTCCAGGTCCTCGTTCTTCTGAAGGCCGGGGTGCCCCGACACCGTCGTACTCGACTCCTGCATGCCGGCGGCCGCCGCTGCGGACACCGAGCCGGGATCCCCGGCGTACCGGGCCTGTTCACCTGCCGACGCCTGGGTGGTGCGGATGAAGGAGCCTAGGAAGCCCAGGACGGCCCGCGCTTCGGGCGACTGCTCCTGCACGACCTTCGCCCGGGAGGAAGCCCCATGTATGGCGCTGGTGAACAGGCTCGTGCTCGTGTCGTCGTACGTGTCGCCGTCCGCGTCCTCGAAGTCGACACCCGCCCCCGGCTGCGGCTTTTCGCCATCGGTGGTCACCGAGAAGAGCCCCGCGCCCTTGCCCGCGAAGCCGAAGATGTTGTCGAACACCATGGTCGTCACCCCTGGTCGTTGTCCGTCCGGTCAAGGCTGCTTGTGCAGCGCTCGTTGGCTGTCGGTCAGGCTCTCGCCGTCGAACATCGTGTGGTGGACCTCCAGGGCGGAGACGACCTCGGCCAGCCCCTTCATGCGGAAGCCGCCGCCCGCCAGGTCGAGGTCGCCGATGTCGCGGCACACCACCCGGTCGAGGCCCGGGTAGTCCCCGGACTGAGGAGGAGACAGGACCGCCACCGGCACGTCGTACATCACCGCGATGAACCCGGAGAAGGTCACCGGGATCTCGTAGCAGTACTGCTTGCGGCAACGCCGCTGCGTGGCGATGGTCTGCACGCGGGAGCTCGGCTGAACCTGGCCGGAAATCTGTGATCGCGAGGTCCAACTGGTGTTCAGGGAGCCGCCGACAGAGGCAGTGATGCCCAGCATCAACTGCGCGTTGAGCGTCGCGGTGCCGGTGGCGCTGCCCGTGGTCGTGAAGCCCACCGAGTTAGTCAGCGTGTTTGCCGCGGAGTTCGTCATCGCGTTCCGCATGCCCGCCTCGGTGGCGTTGGCGTTGTCCACCCCGACGTTGTCCTTGCTGTTCTTGTTGGTCATCGTGTTCGTGTTCCTGCCCGACACCTCGTTCTGGAGCTGCGTCTGAAGCTGCGTCTGGAGGTCCATCCGGAGCTGGTTCTGCAACTGCAGCTGGAGCTGCGCGCTTACGCTTCCGCCGAAGGTGAGCTGGGCCGATCCCTGGAGCGACCACGTGACCCCGTTCGACACGGTGAAATCGACCGAGTCGGTGAAGTTCATCGTGGTCGTCTGGCTGCGGTTGACGTAGGCGCGCGAGGAGAATGTGTCGGGCGGGGGCTGGCTGATGTCGCACCGCTCCTCGATCAGTGGCTCCCCGAGGTTCATATAGGCGATCCAGCCCAACTGGAAGGCGGTGCCGGGGAAAGTGCCGAAGCTCGACTTGTTCACGGAGAACCCGACGGGCTTGTGCCGCACACCGTAGTCGTCGACGTAGACCAGGTTGGGGTGGTTCAGGATGGACTGCCAGGTCTGCTGGATGTTGAGCTCCCGCAGGTTCTTCTTCGTCAGCGGCTGGCGCTTGGCCCGGTCCAGGTTGTACGCGTTGGAAGACATTCCCCGCCCTCGACTAATCTGGCCGAATTTCGCTCGGTGAAATGTAAACAAGGATCTGCGCACGTTCCGAAGCACGTTCCGGAAGGCGAAGCTAGCACGGGCTCCTGTCACGTGGGAAGGCGTCTCCGTATTATGTGCCCAATCGGGCGACAGGGCTCGACGGCTACCCCAACTCATCTGAGTTACAGGTAACTTGAGGTCTGACGATTGCCCGATCGACGGCTTTCGGAATCGCTCTGCCTGCCGATGTCGCAGTCTTGCGCGTGGGCGTAGGTGAGGTGTCCAATCGTTTTCGAAGTCGTTTCGACCGAACGCGGTTGAATGTGCGGCAATGCCGCGCGACAGGCTACTGCACTGAGCGTCCGACCCATTGTTCTCCACATTCAGAACAGGTGAGGTTTCCGCGATGTACACCCAAGAACGCACGGCTATGGCGAATTTGGTGGTCGGCGGCCCGGTGGCGGTGAACAGCTACGACAACGCGATCGTGGCGGCACTGGTCGAGAACCGGCCGGTCATGCTCGTCCACGCCTTCAACGGCGGCTACCTGCGGCCCGCCGAACTGAAGGAGGACAGCCACGACAAGGGGGTCAAACTGGCCACCGCGCTCGACCCGACCGTCAAGGACGCGCAGGGCCACCTCTGGCACATCACCCCCGCCGGCTTCTTCGGGCAGCGACCGCTGTACTTCATCGAGAGCGCCGCGGGCCAGGTGTCGCCCAAACCCGCCGGTGCGGGCGGAACCGACGTCGGGCGCGGCGACGACGGCGCGCCGAAGCCGCAGCGCCGGCGCATCACCGTCCACCAGGAGGCCCCCAAGAGCACGGCCGACACCGTCCAGGTCGGCCTCCCCGACAAGGTGGGCGACAAGTGGCGCGGGAAGAACGGCGCGATCGAGGACACCCAGCTCTGGGTCGTCACGGTGACGCCGTGGGGCGGGATCACCTTCGTGCCGATCACCCACCCCGACGCCATCCTCGGGTTCAAGGACCACGCGGTCGCGGCCGACAGCGAGGTGCGTCTCACCTACAACTGGGGCGGGGACTTCACCGGGACGGTCATCAACACGTTCTACCCGCGGCTGCCCAGCGAATGGAACGTGCCGTACCACCACGTCTTCACGTGATCCGCGGTCCGGCCACCGGCGCACCGCACCCGTCCCGAGCCGACGCCCCAACCGCCTGGAAGAGGCACCACGATGCCCGTGCCCACGGAAGAACTGAAACTGGAGATCGTCCACGCCGCCACCGGGAAGACCCTCGGCACCAAGGCCGCGCCGAGCACGGACGGGGCACTCGTCGTCCGCGACTTCCCCGAGGGCGGCCCGAACCCGGCGCGATGGCAGCTCACCCCCGTGCCGGCCGCGCAGGGCGGCCAGACATACGTGATCCGCAACGCGGCCGACGGCAAGGTGCTCGACAACCCCGCCGCCACGGACCGCGGTGTCCGCCAGTGGGACGCCGCCGCCGGAAAGAAGAGCCAGCAGTGGCAGGTCGTCCCCGTCGAGGGTGAAGCGGGCCTTTACTTCATCGAGGGCGTGGCCGACGGCACCGTTCTCGACCTCGATGACCCCGGCAAGGAGGACACCCGGGTCGTCCTGCGCGCGTACGACGAGAGCGCGAAGAGCCAGCGGTGGCGGTTCGTCCCGGCCGAACCCGAGCGCATCAGCGACCCGGTGCTGCGCTGGGCACCGCTGAGCCACTGGAACAGCCGCCGGTCCTGGCGGCTGGACCGCTCGCCCGCGCTCCGACCGGTACCCGGCGCGACACCCGCCTTCAGCGACATGCTGCTGGTCCTCAAGCAGTACGGGAGCGACCAGGACGCCGGCGCGTGGAAGAGCAGCGGGGCCGATCGCGCTCCCGGCGGTCAACCGGGCTGGTGGGCCGGGGACGGTGCGCGGTTCCTCGCCGACACCACGGGAACAGGACGCGCGGACATCGTAGGGCTCAAACCCGCGAAGGGCGCTGTGACGTCGTCCGGCAGGGGCGACGGCACGTTCGACGACGACGAGCGCGCCCTGCACCAGGGCGCGCCCTCCCCGAGTCCTTTGGACCTGTGGACCCTTGTGGACACGACGGGCGGCGGCAAGCCCGACCTCGTCGTGCTCGCCGCCGACGGTGTCCGGGTGTCCTCCCACGACGACGCCGGGAAGTTCGCGCCCACGGGCGGCAAGCTGGCCCTCAAGGCGTTCGGCCACGGCCAGCAGGCCGGCGGCTGGCTGGCCGACAAACACCCCCGTTTCCTCGCCGACACCACCGGGGACGGCAGGCTCGACATCATCGGCTTCCACGACGACGGCGTCTGGGTATCACTCCAGGACGAGGAAGGAAAGTTCGCACCGATCGCCGACGAACCGGTCCTCCGGGCATTCGGCCACAGCGAGGAAGCGGGTGGGTGGCTGGCCGGCAAACACCCCCGTTTCCTCGCCGACACCACCGGGGACGGCAGGCTCGACATCATCGGCTTTCACGACGACGGCGTCTGGGTATCACTCCAGGACGAGGAAGGAAAGTTCGCCGATCCTCTGTACGTCCTCGACGACTTCGGAACCGAGCGGGGGTGGAGCTCGGTCGAGGAGCACCCCCGGTTCCTGGTGAGTACCACCGGTGGCGGAGCCGTGGACATCGTCGGGTTCGGCCCGCAGGGCGTCGTCGTCTCACGGGGTCGCGGCGACGGCACGTTCGAGCCCGCGAAGCTCGTCCTGAACGACTTCGGGCTCGCCCAGGGGTGGACGGGCGGGAAGCACCTTCGCTTCCTCGCCGATGTCACCGGCGACGGCAACCCGGACGTCGTCGGTTTCGGCGACGAGGGGGTCTGGGTGTCGCACAGCCGCGGCGATGGCCAGTTCGAGCAGGCTCAGCTGGTGTGCCGCGGCTTCGGGTACGACGAGGACGCGGGCGCCTGGCGGGTCGACCGCCACCCGCGCTTCCTCGCCGACATCACCGGTGACGGACGCGTCGACATCGTCGGCTTCGGCGGCCCGGGAGTGTACGTGGCCCGGAACCTCTTCCGCCGCTTCAGGACCCGATAGCCCCGGAGGGCCTCTACAGCCCCATCACGGCGACACATCGTGCCTCCGCCGGCCGTCATGGCAGGCGGAGGCACGAAGGAGCGGAGTACAACTCACAGGGCGAGCGCGGTCGTCACGCGTGCTGGAGGAGCCCGGCCTGGATCATGTCGCCGGTAGTCGTACTGACACTCGTCAGCACCTGCGTGCTGGTCAGGTTGTTCTCCATGATGGTTATCCTGTTGAGGATGTCGGGCGTGATGCTGCGTGCAGCGCCCACAAAGACCTGTCGCAGCAAGGGCATGGTTGCTTGGCTGGCGAGCTCGACATTACTGGCGACGGATTCCAGTGACCCCTTGAGGCTGTCCCATCCGTTGGCGACGGTCTGCGCCGCGGTGGCTGCCTGGCTCGCCTGCTTCCCGAGATCAGTCAGCCCGGCCTGGCAGACCTGGAGCAGCTTCACCTCGTCCCGGATCTTCTGCTGCCTTTTGAGGATCTCACTTTTCTGGTTGTAGAGCTGCGCCAGCGCCTGCCCGTTGGTGCGCCCCATCCCTTTGACGAGCAGTGCGCCGCCGCCGATGGTCAACCCCAGGGACAGCCCGCCGGTGAACACCGCGCCGAGAACGCCAACGGCCATCAAGGCCAGGCCGCCGAGGATGGCCAAGCCGTTCGCATTCCGGGTGGAGCTCGTGCTGATCTGTGCGTTCACCTGCTTCAGCTGGTCGTCCAGCTGGTTCAGGATCCCTTGGTCACCGCTCACCACGGAGTTCAGCTTGGCGGCGTAGGAGGCGAACTCCCTTCCGTTGTCCCCGAAGGCGTCCCGCAGGTTCTGCATGGCCGTGGCGTAGTGCTGCGCCTTGTCCCTGAGCTTTCCCACCTCGTCCCGAAGGGCGATGAGCACTTGCGCCGCTTGGTTCGCGGGTAAGCTCTGCTGCTGATCGAGGATCTGAGCGAAAGCCCCTTGGAGGGCGAAAAAGTTGCGGGATTGGGCAAGCAGCGCCATTGATTGCGGCTGCACAGTGTTCAGGTATCTCCTGGCCGTGTCCGCAGCCTTGCCCAGTTCCGTGTTGATCCCCACCGCGTAAGCTCTCACCTGACTGTTGTCGCTACCGCTCAGGTTCAGGTTCGCCTGTTGCGTCACGCTCAGCGCATACGACTGAACGAGCGCGGTCATTCCTCCTTGCTGTACGGCCGCATTCCCTGCCTGCTGCTGCAGCGCGACGCTTTCCTGGATAGCCGTGGTCATGATCTTCCCTTCGTTTTCCCTGCTCGACACTCCGCGTCAGTTACCGGTGATCGCAGCGTTCAGCGCCCTTGTCCGCGTCAGAAGTGATTCCCACTTGACGGCGGCCGCGTCGATGCCTTCGGCCAGCTTGGCGCTGTCGCCGGGCCCCGTGTGATTCACCACGGCGGTCGCGTACTCCGCGTACACCTGCTGCCATATGTTGGCAAGGGCTCTGGCCGGCCCTGCGACAGCGCACACACTGCGCACATAGGCGTTGCAGTCCGATTCGACCTTCATCACCGCTTGCAGCCCGGCCTGCAGCCCGGCGAGCTCCCTGTAGAGCTTCTCGAGCTTTTCGCTGTCCTTGCGGAGATTCTGCAATGCTTTGCCGACATCGCCGGACGAGGATTCCTCGATCCCTCTGTGCGCGGCCTCCGAGCCACCCGTGAACTTTCCCTCGCCCCCGATTCCCCTGAGGGATTCCGCAACGGAGTCGAGGATCTTCCGCGCCCCCTTGCCGGTCGTGTGCGACGCCTCGATGAGGTCGTCCAAGTCCTTGCTCACGGTCTGCTGCATGTCCTTGAGCGCACGGGTCGTGGCAGCGATCTTCCCCTTGCCCGCGGAAAGCCTCCTGATTTCGGCATTCGCGCGGTCGGTCAGAGCGGCCCCTCTGGTCTCCGTCTGCTCCCAGAAAATCTCATACACCTTGGCGAACTCATCCGCCATCTGCTGGAATTTTCCGAACTCCTTCGTCACGGCGTCGAGACAGACGGCCGATTGTTCAGGGGCCGTCGCGGCCAACGTTTGCATGCTACGGAAAAGCGCGGCCGCGCTCTGGAGGTCGACGAGCCTCTTGATGACTCCGGGGACCTGTGCACCCAGGTAGGCGCGAGCGCTGTCCCTGACGCCTTCCTGAGCCGTGCGCATGGCCTGTGCCTCGTTTTTGTCCGTGGTCTGCACAGCCACCTCGGCAGCACATACCAGGCTCCAGGTCTGCGCGGCAAGAGCCGCCGTCACCAGCTTGTCGATGGCGCGTCCCAGCGCGATCGGGTCGAGCGACCCGATCGGCACAATGCCCGGCCCGGCCTCTGACGATGACGTCACGTGTACCTCCCGTAGTTGAAGTCAAAAGCACGGGATCGCGAGGATCGCGACCCCCAGTCGTTGCGGCAACTCATGGAAACGGCAACCTTCTTCGACTTGGCCACCGATCGGGGCGGTAGTACTCAAGCGCGGAAACGTGGCACCGGCCCGATGAAGCTACACCGCTAAACTCTTGATCACATGACGGCTATTCGGCCAAATCCTGATCGGCCATCGATGAGATCAGGGTTTGGACGATTCTCTGCTCGAGCATTCAGGTGGAGTCGCGCCGAGGTGACCGAAACGCGGTTACGGATTCGGTGCTCCGAGGCCTATCGCGATGAAGGAGAACCCCAGAGGAGCCCAGGCACCGTTGACTGCTGTCTGCACGACGAACAGGCCCGTATCGACGGTTTCGACCGAGATGGTTCCCCGCTCGCCGCCCTTCCGTAAAGTGGCCAGGACGGTTGGCGGAGACGCGAAGACCTCGGTGAAGATGATCTTGTATGATCCGGGCAGGCCCGGCCACACGCTGAAGCCGTTGCCGGAGAGAACGTTTCTGTTCGCGTCGACGGTCCCGTGCACCTTGCGCTCCACCGGCTGCGGCGGGCCGACGCGGAAGCTGAGCGGTGCCGTGGTGGCGGCCCCGATGGTGAGACCGTCCGCGCGGGGGTGGTCGCCCGGGGCGGCGTTCGCCTCAGCCTGGACGTTGATGGAGTAGAAGCCCTGCAGCTGGGTTCCGATCGCCTTGGCCTTGAAGCGTACGAGACGGCCGTTGTCTTCGAGGCCCTCTACGGTCAGGACCTCGACGCTGCCTCCGCTGATGTAGCGGATCTGGCCGCTCGGGGGGAAGAACAGGCCCGCCGGGAGCTTCACCCGGATGGTCTCGCCCGCGCTGACCGAGCCTGCGTCGACCTTCACCTCGATCGTGAACGAGGCGGTGGCTCCCGGCGCCAGGACCAGCGGGTTCGGGCTTCCCTGAGTGATGATGAATGCCATGTCCTTTTCCTCTTCGTGTTCCGCTTGGGTGGTCACCCGTCGGTGACGGGTGCCTCGTGCGGGTGGCTAGCGTCGGTGGCCCCTTCGCGCCCGGATCCGTGCAGCCGGGGCGCCTGCGATCACCCCGCGGCCCAAGGTGAAACCGGTGGTGGTCACGTCGGCGAAAGCTCCTCTGGCTTCTTGCGCGGAATCTCGGCGCCAGGAACGGACTCGCCGACGCTGCCAAGCCCACCGCAGGTGAGCAAACGGTCGATGAACGACCCGTTGACGCGCTGGTGGCGGAGCAGACGCCTCCTCTCACCCCCCGGCGGGAAAGGAATGAGGCTCCCTGGACCCCTGTCGTGACGCTCAAGAGCCCCCACGGACGTGTGCTGCTGCGGTCCGCCGCCGAGATGGTGCCCGTCGCGGCGGCGGTGGTGGTCACGGACGAGGTCATCGCCCGGTTCACCGATGGGCCGGGGAGCCGGAGCCGATGGCTGACGCTAGGGCTCGGCGCCGCCGGGCTGGGCTGCTTCGTGCTGTGGCGGTGGTGGTCGGTGGCCGGGCTGTGGGGGCTGGCCGCGGTGCTCCCGGTCCTGACAGCGCTTTCCGACGCACGTCTCCGTCGTGGGGGTGGTCTCCGGGGCTGCCCGCGCGGCCGGTCGGCTGACCGGCATCGACTTCTTCGACGTGCCCATGGAGGCCGGATGATCGGCGTGCTCCTCGTCGACGACGAGGTTCTGGTACGGGCCGACGTCCGGCTCGTACTGCAGCACGCCGACGGCATCGAGGTCGTCGTCGAGGCCGGCGACGGGGCCCGGGCCGTCGAACTCGCCGTCCGCGAACGCCCCGACGTCGTGCTCCCGGACGTCCGCATGCCCGGTACGGACGGTCTGGACGCCTTCGCGCGCCTCACCGCCCTCGAGCCCCCGGCCGCCGTCGTCATGCTCAGCACCTTCGGCGACGAGGAGAACGTCATCCGTGCCCTGCGCTCCGGGGTCGACGGCTTCCTGCTCAAGGATTCCGGTCCCGAGGAGCTGATCCAGGCGGTACGTGCCGCCGCCCTGGGGGTTCTACCGCCGGGGGGCCACCACCCAGGTAGGCGGAACCGTTTTCTGGCGTCCATCGGGTCTGGATCGATGCTGTTCACGCAGGTGGGGTTCTTGTGGTCCAGGTGTGTCGACGATGTTGGTGACAGGAACGTGGCAGCTCAGGAATCCCCTCCAGGGGTGCTGAGGCGGGGGTTCGTCGTGCGGTGGCATACGCCACCGAGCCGATGCGCAGGGCCGAACGCTCGCGCGTGTCACAGGCGGCGCCTGTCAACACACCGTGGTGAGCCGGGGCAAGGCGAGTACCGCAGCTGAGACCTGGTGGACCAGGCGATAGCCAGATCACGTGTCACTTGATGACGGTATACGTCGTGATCGGTTTGCCGACTTCGAGATGCTGACTGGCGGGGAATTATCTGTGGGCGTCGTCTAAAAGTGGCTCTGTCTCACATTCCGTGCCAGAGCCACGGAGGGTCACCGAATCCACGATCATGAACAGACGTGGCTGACGCGCTCCTCCAGGACCTCTGGTTCCACTAGACCGACGGCATCGCCCTCGACGGCATCGACACCGACGACGAGCCAGCCGTCATACGAGCCCGCGCTCAAGGGCTCCAGGCCGCATGCCCGAGCTGCGGAGTCCTCTCGGACTACGTGCACAGCCGTTACGTCCGGCGGCTCGCGGACAGCCCGGTCGGCGGGCGCCCGGTGTGATCGCGTCAGGGCGAGGCGGTTCCGCTGCCGCGAGCGCGGGTGTTCGTGGGCGACGTTCGCCGAGCAGATGGGCTCTGCCCCCACGCCCAGACCCCGAAGTGTGGTCCCCCCACCACATAGGCCCCTGACCTGCACCTTCCTACGGTGTGGCGACGCAATGACGCGCCCCTCGCCCACCCGGAAGTGATCAGATGGCCACCCCACCCCCACCCACCCCAACTCCCAACTCGCTCCCCAGAATCGTCGTCGCGAGCCTCATCGGGACCACCATCGAGTGGTACGACAACCCATCCGGACAGGGCTAGGA
>NZ_JBTOLC010000081.1:0-10915 GCF_054551825.1 Streptomyces sp. L500 | reverse complement strand
ACACTGATGCAGGTTCAGGTAGCCCGAGGCCGCGGCCTGGGCCTGGGCGGCAGCTGGGGCGGCCGCGGTCATGCCCGTGAAGGCACACATACCCGCCGCAGCCGCGACCACGGGCCTCCATACGCGTCTGATCACCGATCGCAGCATTCTGGCTCCTCCCCAATACCACGCGGCACCGGACGCCCCGGCCCGCGACGCAACAGGCTCAGGAGACCATCGGCAACGACGGAAAGTAACGGACTGAACGTACCACCCTCCCATTAGGTGACGAGTCGGCCAATCTTGCGACTGGCCCGCCTATCGGGGAGGCATCAGCCACCTGACAGCCCCCGAGACCGCACACGCCGTCATCCATGGCCGACAGCCGGCGCCCAGCACGTGCAGCACCGACGTCTTCGTCCTGGCCGGAACCCTGTGGGCCTGCCTTACCGGCCGATGGCCGGTCGACTACAGAGCATCCGGCCTGCCCCAGCACCACACCCCGGACCAGCGCCGTGTCCTGCTGGCGAACCGGCGCTTCCACCTGAGCGGCCCCCTGCCGCACCTTGCCCTGCAGCTGAGCCGCCTATGACGGCTGCTGCTTAGCACCAGTTCGCGTTCAGTGATGTTCTCTGAGCGTTTCACGGCTTTGCCCACGTTGTAGCTGTCGGCCCGTCGGTTCTTCGAGCCGGGCCCCGCACGGCTCACCCTGACCGAGCGCCACTCTGACTACAGAAAGCCACTTGTCGCTTCGCGGCAGCTTCCGGAGTGCAGGGCGCAGCGGGGTGTGCGAGCCAGGTTCGGCCGGCCCGTTGGGCGGGAAGTGGAAAGGCGAGGTACCAGGCGAAAGGGGGAGGACATGACGCTGCTCGACCTGCAGGCCCTGGTGGCGGACGACGACCACGGAGACGGGCTGTTCTTGGGGCGGAGCGACAATCCCAGCAACTTGAGTGTCATTCTGTGTCACGACGACTGACGGATTGTTTTTACCGGGGTGTTTGGGTTCAGGCACGGATTCCGTGAACTGGACCGTGCTGCCGTGCGCTGGTGACGCCCCGTCATCCTGGGCATCTACCGACGCAGGATCGGCGATGCGCCGGTCGGCGCATGGCCGGTGCTCATCGAGTTGTCGGTGCGAGCCGGCTGTTCTGCGACAACCGTGACTGTGCAAGGGTGACCTTCGCCGAGCAGGTCGAGGGGCTGACTAGCCGCTACGGTCGGCGAACCCCCGTCCTGCAGAGGCTCTTCGGCGCTCTCGGTGTCGTCCTGGCCGCTCGCACGCGGTCTGGCTGGCGCGGCTGCTGGGCATCGCGGTCAGCCGGACGACCGTGCCGCGCGTGGTGATGGCGCTGCCGGAGCCGGCTTGGGCGGCCGCATGGCTGCGCGAGCACCCCGGCGTCGAGATCGTCTGCCGCGACCGCGCGGCATTCTTCGCCGAAGGCGCCCGCACCGGCGCCCCGCAGGCCCCGCACTGCGCAGATAAATTGCATGTCTGGCACAACCTCGGCGAAGCCGTCGAACGCCTCGTCTCCCACCATCGCGCTCTCCTGCGCGACCTCGTCGAACCGGAACCTTCGCCCGAACCCGACCCGGAGCCCGTGGCGACCTTTGCCGGTCAGGAGCCACCCGAGCCCTACCCGCCGGGGGAAGTTTCTCGACCGGCTCCGCGACACCCACGCCGCAGTACACGCCCAGGTCGGGCAGGGCCTGAGCCTGCGCGACCACGTCCGTCCGCTGCGTCCCGGACGCGGACCCGCCGCCAGCCGCCCGCCGATGGCCCGGCCGCCCTCACCCCGCGAAGCCACCCGCTGGATCATGAGCCACCCCGACCACCTATGCGCCGACGACCAACTGCGGCTCAAGACGCTGCCGGCCCGCTCGCCTGAGCTCACCGCCACCACCGGCCACGTCCGGACGTTCGCGACCATCATGACCAACCGCGAGGGAGACCGGCTGCGCGCATGGATCGCCGATGTCTGCGCCAACCATCAGTCTGGCCTGGCCTCCTTCGCCGCCGGGCTGATCACCGACCTCGACGCCGTCGTCTTCGGCATGAGCACCGAATGGTCCTCCAGCCCCGTCGAAGGCCGGGTCAACGACTCCAAGGCCCTCAAACGCGGCATGTTCGGCCAAGCCCGCCTCCCCCTCCTACGCAAGCGGCTCCTGCTGACCGCCGCGAGTCGCCAACCACAGACCGTAACGGGCCCTCAGTGGAGCTGATCCACTTCACGGGCCTCAGGCAGACCAGCACGATTCCGGCGCGCCCGTGCACGCACCCTCCCCCGAATCGTATATAGATGGAATAAATGCGGACCAAGCGGCGTAGACGCCGCCTATCAGCCCCAACCGAGGCACGGGAAGTAGGGGGTCATGGCTCGCAGTTTTCGAGTGTTCCATCCGAATCAGTCGCCTGGCGCTCAAGCCAAGAACTTCAACATCAACGGCTTCGACATCTCCAACGGTCACGCCGTGCTGGCCACTGCGGCGATCTTTCCGGGGGGTCCGGGCTCCTTCGGCCCTGACCTTGACCTCCGGCTCCAGGTCCATGGCCCAATCGTGTGGGTCTCCAACATCGTCCCGCACGGCGGACCGAACGAGGCCACGGGCATCGAGTACGTGGTGCACGTTGATAACGCGAGCACTCCGGTCAATGTTGCCGTCACTCTGACTGTGTTCGATAGATGCGAGGGCTTCGGCGTCGTCTGACCCGCACGCGCTTCCCATCAGCTACGAGGACAAGCCCGACCCTGACGAACGGCATCCAGAGCAATGATCCCGCCACCCCGACGTTGGTGGGCCCCGGCGGGCAGGCAGCCATGGCCTGAGTATCACGCTCCGCTGTCTGCCGCTTCGCGGTAGCTTCATGAGCGGAGGGTCGAGCCGCTGTGTCACACACCCGCCATCCTGGCGGAACTCGCTGATTCATGGCTGACTCACAGGTCCCGTGGGGAGTCGACGCCCTCAACGGTGCCGTGCTGCATCCACATGGCGCACCAAGGCGGCCTGGTATCTGGTGGCGGCCGACGACCGCGTGATCCCCCGTCGGTCGCCGGGCCGCCTCCCGGGGGTCCTGGATAGGGTCCGGTGGTGGAGATCTTTCATCTGCGCTACTTCGTCGCCGTCGCCGAGAACCTGAGTTTCTCCCGCGCGGCGCGGCAGTTGCACATGGCTACCTCGCCGTTGAGTCAGCGGATACGGGACCTGGAGCGGGAGCTCGGGCAGCGGTTGTTCGACCGGGACTCCCACCGTGTGGCGCTGACCCGCGCCGGGGCGGCGCTGTTGCCGGCGGCCAAGGACGTGCTCGGGCGGTTCGACGACATTCCCTGGCAGCTGCGCCGGGCGCTGGGGCCCGAGCGGCGGGCGGCGTACGTGGGGGTGGTGCCGGCCCTGCACCCAGGGTTGCGGGAGCGGCTCGCGCTGCTGGAGACGCGGTGTGCCGAGCAGTACGACGTCAAGCGCTGGCCCGGCAACAGCGGAAACCTCCTCGGCGCCGTACAGCGCGGCGACCTCGCCATGGCGCTGGTGCACCTGCCGGTGCACGCCGACGGGATCGAGGTGCTGGAGCTGCTGCACGAGCCGCTGGGCGCGTTGCTGCCGGCCGACACGTTCGGCGGCCGGAGCTCGGTGGCGCTGAGCGAACTCACCGACTACACCTATGTGACCTCCGCGCCCGGCACGCTCCCCACGTATTTCGACCAGCTCAAAGTGCGCCTTAAATCCGCCGGAATTCATAAGGAGATCAGCCTTAATATCGGGGATTACGCCAGCGTGCGCGAAATCGTGGCGAACGGTTCGGTCTTCGGAATTACGCTGCTCAGTGCGGGAAATAGCGGGGCGAATGGCGAGGGAGGAAGAGGCGCGAGTGTCGTCCTGCCGTTCCGGGACTTCTCGCCCACCCTGGCGACCGGGCTCGTGTGGCGCCGCGACCGGGCCCGGCCGGACGGTGATCTGCACGGACTGGTGCGGGAGGCGGGGGCCGTGTTCGCCGCGCCCGTCGAGGACGGCGAGAGCCCGGAATAACGGCCGGAATGACGTCCGAGATAACGGCGTGACCGCTGCGGTCACGCCGTTATTCGCGTATCGGTGTCACTGATCGCTTGGGTTCCGTCACCGCGCCGGACTAGCGTTTTCCATGCGAACGGGGAATCCCCTTCCCCGTATTGCCCTCGAACTGGAGTGGTGATGGAATCCGCAGCAGTCGCGACAGCCGCAACAGCCGCAACAGGTAAAGATGCCCCCGGTGGGCCCCTCGCCGGAGTGCGCGTCATCGACATGGCCACCGTCGTCATGGGGCCGTACGCCGCACAGATCCTCGGCGACCTCGGCGCCGACGTCATCAAGATCGAGTCGCCGAACGACACCGTCCGGATCGGCGTGCTGCACCGCACGCCCGGCATGACGCCCCTGAACCTCAACGTCAACCGCAACAAGCGCAGCGTCACGCTCGACCTCAAGGACGAGCGCGAACGCGCCACGGCGCTGGAACTGATCGGCACCGCCGACATCCTGATCACCAATATGCGCATCGACGCCCTGCGCCGCCTGGGCATGGACTACGACAGCCTCGCCGTCGCCAACCCCCGCCTCGTCTACGCCCACGCGCAAGGGTTCCGCCCGGACTCCGACCGGGCCCGGCTGGCCGCCTACGACGAGACGGTGCAGGCCGCCTCCGGCCTCGTCGACCTCGCGCAGCGCGCGGGCGACGTGGGGGCGCCCGTCGTACTGCCGAGCATCTTCGGCGACAAGGTCGCCGCGCTGACGATCGTGTACGCGGCACTGGCGGCCCTCGTCCACCAGCGCGCGACCGGTCGCGGACAGCACGTCGAAATACCCATGGTGGACACCCTGCTGGCGTTCAACCTGGTCGAGCACCTTCAGGGCCGCGTCTTCGAGCCGCCGATGGGGCCGACCGGCTTCCCGCTGTCCATGAACAAGGGACACCGCGCCCGTCCCACCAAGGACGGCCTGGCGATGGTCATCCCGTACACCCCGCAGAACTTCCGCGACCTGTTCGCCGCCGCGGGACGCCCCGATCTGGCCGAGGACCCGCGCGTCAACGGCGAGTTCATCGACTCCACGCGCGACGGCGAGGCCCTGGCCGAGCTGCTGGAGACGGTGACGCCCCGGCTGACCACCGCGCGGTGGGCCGAGGTATGCGCCAAGCACAGCATCCCCTTCGGCCCCGTGCTGCGGCTCGACGAGGCCGCCGAGGACCCGTACGTACGGGGAGGCCACCTGCTGGACGTCGGCGAGCACCCCACCGAGGGCGCCTACCGGGTCATCGGCATACCGTTGGCGTTCTCCGCCACCCCCGCCTCGGTGCGCCGGCACGCGCCACTGCCCGGCCAGCACACCGACGAAGTACTCGGCGAGCTCACCAACGGTGAGGCACGGCGATGAACGACAGCGTCCGCGTCGAAACCGTCGCCAGCGCCCTCG
Source organism: Streptomyces sp. L500 (assembly GCF_054551825.1). Lineage (NCBI taxonomy): Bacteria > Bacillati > Actinomycetota > Actinomycetes > Kitasatosporales > Streptomycetaceae > Streptomyces > Streptomyces sp. L500. The sequence continues at coordinate 5,497 of NZ_JBTOLC010000081.1, read as the reverse complement.
TCGTCACCATCGACCGGCCCCAAGCCCGTAACGCCGTCGACGCCGAGGTCGCCCGGGGCATCGCCGACGCCGTCGACCGCCTGGAGTCCGACCCCGGCCTGCGGGTGGGGGTCCTCACCGGCGCGGGCGGCACGTTCTGCGCGGGCATGGACCTCAAGGCCGCCGCCCGCGGCGAGCAGGTGACCGTGCCCGGCAAGGGCTTCGCCGGGCTCGCCGAGGCGCGTACGGCCAAGCCGCTGATCGCGGCCGTCGAGGGCCACGCCCTGGGCGGCGGCTTCGAACTCGCCCTGGCCTGCGACCTGGTGGTCGCCGCCGAGGGCGCCCGCTTGGCCCTCCCCGAGGTCAAGCGCGGGTTGATCGCCGGCGGCGGCGGGGTCGTACGGCTCCCCAGGCGCGTCCCGCACCACGTGGCGATGGAACTCCTCCTCACCGGCCGCGCCATCACCGCCGAACGCGCCCGCGAACTCGGCCTCGTCAACCGCCTCACCCCCGACGGCCGGGCCCTCCCGGCCGCCCTGGAGCTCGCCGAGGAGATCGCGGCCAACGCGCCGCTGGCCCTGGCCGCGGTGAAGAGGACCGTCCGACGGGCGGACGGCGCGTCCGAACCGGAGGCGTTCGCCGCGCAGACCGCCGAGATCGGCACGCTCCTGCGCTCCGCCGACTTCGCCGAAGGCGTCCGTGCCTTCACCGAGAAGCGCGAACCCCGCTGGAGCGGGCGATGAACCGCGCGCGGATCCTGCGGACCATCAGCACACCCGCCACAGCACCCGCGTACGCCCCGGCCGCCGTCCGCTTCACCGACCGCGAGTACCTGAGCATCGTCTACCGCACCGACCCCGAGGCGCTGCGGGCCGTCGTGCCCGAACCGCTGCGCGTCGACGCCGACGAGCCGCTGGTGCGGTTCGAGGTGATGAAGATGGGCGACGCCACCGCCTACGGCCCGTACGTCGAGGCCGGGCAGGCCATACCGGTGCGTTTCGGGGACGAGCGCGGCGAATACCTGCACGCGATGTACCTGGACAGCTTCGCCGCCACCGCCGCGGGCCGCGAGGTGAGCGCCTACCCCAAGGCGATGGGCACACCCGCCCTGTACGCCGAGCACGCCGCGCTGGTCGGCACGCTGGACTACGGGAGCGTACGCGTGGCCACCGCCACGATGGGCTACAAGCACCACCCGCTCGACCCGGAGCTCGCCCGCGAGTCGATCGCCGTGCCCACGTACATGCTCAAGACCGTCCCGGACTACGACGGCACCCCGCGCGTCTGCGAGCTCGTCCGCACACGGATCACCGACCTGGTGGTCAAGGAGGCGTACACCGGGCCCGCGCGGCTGCAGCTCTTCGCGCACGTGCTGGCCCCGCTGGCCGACCTCCCGGTGCGCGAGATCGTCTCGGCGAGCCACATCGTCACGGACCTCACCCTGGACCGGGCCGTGCCCGTCCACGACTACCTGACCGAGGAGGACCCCTCATGACCGCCGCCGTCGTCGGTGCCGGCACCATCGGCCTCGCGTGGGCCGCGCTCTTCGCCGCGCACGGAATCGAGGTGACCGTCACCGACCCGCGCGACGACCTGGACGCGGCCGTGGACGAGGCACTGCCCATGCTCGCCGCCGGACTGCCCGGCAGCGACGCGACGGAACTGCGCCGCCGCATCCGCACCACCCACGACCTGGCCGAGGCCGTGGCCGGAGCGCGGCTCGTGCAGGAGAACGGCCCGGAGAACCTGGAGTTCAAGCAGCACCTCTTCGCCGACGTCGCCCACCACGCCCCGGCCGACGCGCTGCTCGCCACCTCCAGCTCCGGCATCGTCGCCACCCGCATCGCCGAGCGGCTGCCGGACGAGGCCGCCGCACGGCTGCTGGTCGCCCACCCCTTCAACCCGCCGCACATCGTCCCCCTCGTGGAGATCGTGCCGGGCGAGCGCACCACGGAGAAGACCGTGGAGGAGGCCATCGCCTTCTACCGGGCACTGGGCAGGACGCCGGTACGACTGCGCAAGGAACTCCCCGGATTCGCGGCCAACCGCCTGCAGGGCGCCGTACTCCAGGAGGCGATCCACCTCGTCCTCAGCGGCGTGGTCGACGCGGAGGAACTCGACACGGTGATGAAGGCGTCGCTGGGCGGCCGCTACGCCGCCGTCGGCCCCTTCGAAAGCTTCCACCTGGGCGGCGGCCCCGGCGGCATCCGGCACATGATGCGCCACCTCGGCCCCGGCCTCGCCGAGGGCTGGCAGCGCCTCGGCCACCCCGAACTGGACGCCGCCGCCGTCGCCACGCTCGTCGGCCAGACGGAGGCCGCCTACGGCAGCGGGCCCGACGCGTACCGGCGACGTGCCCTCCTCCGCGACCGCAAACAGATCGCGCTCGACGCGGCGCTGCGCCAGGCCGAGAACGACTGAACCTCACGTACAGGAGTCACTTCCATGCCCAAGCCCGTCAACACCACCCCCGATTTCTTCGGATACGCCGACCTGCTCAGCGAACCCGAGCGGGCCGAGCTGGCCGCCGTCCGCGACTACCTGGAGAGCGAGATCAAGCCGCTGTTCGACGCCTCCTGGGAACGGGCGGAATTCCCCTTCGAGGTGATCGAGAAGATCGCGAAGCTCCGGCTGGCCGGATACGCCTACCCCGAGTACGGCGACGGCCGCCACCGCAGCGAGCTGTTCTCCGGCTTCCTCAACCTGGAACTCAACCGTGTCGACGCCTCGTTGGGAGTGTTCTCCGGAGTCCACACCGGGCTCGCGATGGGCAGCATCCACGGGGGCGGCAGCAAGGAGCAGCGCGACCGCTGGCTGCCGGACATGGCCGCCATGAAGAAGATCGGAGCCTTCGCCCTGACCGAGCCCGAGGGCGGCTCCGACGTCGCGGGCGGCATGCGCACCACCGCCCGGCGCGAGGGCGACACCTGGGTCCTCGACGGCGCCAAGCGATGGATAGGCAACGGCACCTTCGCCGATCTCATCGTGGTCTGGGCCCGCGATACGGCCGACGGACAGGTCAAGGGCTTCGTGGTGCAGAAGGGCGCGCCCGGCCTGACCGCCACCAAGATCGAAGGCAAGATCGCGCTCCGCACCGTGCAGAACGCCGACATCACCCTCGACGGGGTGCGCGTCCCCGAGACCGACCGCCTCCAGCGGGTCGACGGCTTCCGGGACACCGCCGCCATCCTGGCCCGCACACGGGGCGGGGTGGCCTGGCAGGCCCTGGCGGTCGCGGTACGCGCCTACGAACTCGCCCGCGCCTACGCCGTCGACCGTGAGCAGTTCGGCAGGCCCATCGGTGCCTTCCAGCTGATCCAGGACCTGCTGGTGAGGATGCTCGGCAACATCACGGCCATGTTCGGCATGGTGGTCCGCCTCAGCCAGCTCGCCGCCGCCGGCCGCGACAGCGCCGAACAGGCCGCCCTCGCCAAGGCGTTCACCACCGCCCGGATGCGCGAGTGCGTGGCCTGGGCCCGTGAGCTCTTCGGCGGCAACGGCATCGTCCTCGACTACGGGATCGCGAAGTTCTTCGCCGACGCCGAGGCCGTCTACTCCTTCGAGGGCACCCGGGAGATGAACACCCTCATCGTCGGCAAGGCCGTCACCGGCCACAGCGCCTTCGCGTGACGAGCGGGCGGCCGCACAGATTCTTGGACTTGAGGGTCCAATCCTGTCTCCCTACCGTGCTCGGCGGATCACTTCGTGCGCACAGAGATGCGCAACAGCGATACGCACAGAGAGAGGTGCCCCCATGCACGCGATCCGTATCGAGGAGCACGGCGGTCCCGAGGTCATGCGGTGGACCGAGCTGCCCGACCCCGTCCCCGGCCCCGGCGAGGCGCTGGTCCGGCTCGGTGTCGCGGGAGTGAACTACATGGACGTCGGTGCCCGCGCCCAGGGCGGGCCGGGGTGGGCCGCCCCCGCGGTCCTGGGTGCCGAGGGGATGGGATACGTCACCGCTCTCGGCGCGGGCGTCGAGGACCTGGCCGTCGGTGACCGGGTGGCATGGTTCTACCACCCCGGCAGCTACGCCGAGTCGCTCGCCATACCGGCGGACTCGCTGGTCAAGGTGCCCGACGGGATCACGGACGAGGTCGCGGCCGCCGTGATGCTCCAGGGGCTCACCGCCAGTCACCTCAGCACCGAGACCTACCCGATCGGGCCGGGGGACACGGCCGTGGTGCACGCGGCGGCGGGCGGCGTGGGCCTGCTGCTCACCCAGATGGTCAAGGCCCGGGGTGGTGACGTGATCGGTCTGGTCTCGCGCGAGCCGAAGGCCGCCGCCGCGAGGGAGGCCGGCGCCGACCACGTGCTGGTCCACTCCGGCGGCGGCTTCGAGGAGCGGATCAGGGAACTGACCGGCGGCCGGGGAGCGGACGTCGTCTACGACGGCGGCGGCACCGAGACGTTCCGCTCCTCGCAGCTGGCCCTGCGCCCGCACGGGGTGCACGCCTACTACGGCCCCTTCATGGGCGTTCCGGCCCTCCGGCCGACCGACCTGCCCAACAGCATCCTGCTGACCTACCCGGTGATGTTCCACCATGTGCCCACCCGCGAGGCCCTGCTCCGCCGGACCGGGGAGATCTTCGGCCTGGTCCTCGACGGGAAGCTCACCCCGCGCATCGGAGGCCGCTACGCCCTGGCCGACGCCGCCCGGGCCCACGCGGACATCGAGTCGCGCGGGACCACCGGCAAGCTGCTGCTCCTGTCCGGCCCGCCGTCGCGCATCGCGCCCGGGCCGACTTCAATGGGCGCGACAGCTCACACCGGGAGGACAGGTGTCGTTGACCCGCAAGGGCGCCGCGACCAGGCGGCGCATCATCGAGGGAGCCGCCGAGGAGATGCGGGAGCAGGGAGTGTTCTCCCTGCGGCTTGAGGACGTGATGGGCCGCACGGCCACCAGCAAGAGCCAGTTGTTCCACTACTTCCCCGGCGGGAAGGACGAACTGCTGCTGGCCGTGGCCCGGCACGAGGCGGCCCGGGTCATCGCCGACCAGCAGCCGGAACTGGGCTCCCTGACCAGCTGGGCCGCGTGGTGGCAGTGGCGCGACAAGGTCGTCACCCGCTACCGCGAACAGGGCGAGAACTGCCCACTGCACGCTGCCATGTCACAACTGGGCACGGCCACGGACGCGGCGCGGACCGTGGCCCGTGAACTCCTGCGGCACTGGCAGGACCAGCTCGCGGCGGGCATCCGCCACATGCAGGACACCGGCGAGATCGTCCCGGTCCTGGACGCCGACCGCGAGGCCGCGGCCCTCCTCGCCGGGGTGCAGGGCGGCGTGATGATCCTGTTGACGACGGGCGGCATCGAGCATCTGGAGGCCGCCCTGGACCGGGGCATCGCACACCTGCGTGGAATTCCCCTGGCGAGCCCCGCATAAGTTGCTATGCTGCTGCGGATTCTGACCGCTCGTTGAGGAGACCGGACATGGTGGTGGACGACGACATCTCCGGGTGATCACCCGGACCCGACAGGCCACCGGCCGGTGCGTGGAAACATCCGCGGAAGCAC
>NZ_JBTOLC010000080.1:0-12976 GCF_054551825.1 Streptomyces sp. L500 | reverse complement strand
TGAGTCGTGGGGTGTCCGGCCGGGGTTTGTGGCTGGTCATTCGGTGGGTGAGCTGGCTGCCGCGTATGTGGCGGGTGTGTGGTCGCTGGAGGACGCATGCCGGGTGGTGGCTGCCCGGGCGCGGTTGATGGAAGCGCTGCCCGAGGGCGGTGCGATGGCGGCGGTGCAGGCGACGGCAGCGGAAATCACCACGTTTCTGGCTGATGGTGTGGTGATCGCGTCGGTCAATGGCCCGCGTCAGGTGGTGATCTCTGGTCCCGGGGAGGCTGTGGACCGTGTGATGGCAGAGGCGGCTGCCCAGGGGTATCGCGCTCGCCGTCTGGACGTTTCGCATGCTTTCCACTCGCCGTTGGTGGAGCCGATGCTGGAGGAGTTCCGGCAGGTCCTCGACACCGTCGCATTCCACGCCCCGACGCTGGCCGCCGTCTCGAACGTGACCGGCACCTGGGCCGACCCGCAAGCATGGTGTTCGCCGGAGTACTGGGTGCGTCAGGTCCGTGAGCCGGTCCTGTTCGCCGACAACGTCACCACCCTCCTCGATGCCGGTGTCTCGACATGGATCGAGCTGGGCCCTTCCGGCGCCCTGACCGCCATGGTGGCCGAATGCGCCACCGACGACACCACCCTGCGCACCAGCCCGACCCTGCGCCCCGGCCACGACGACGTCCGCACCACCCTCACCGCTATGGCCACCCTCCACACGGCCGGGCATCCCGTCGACTGGGCACCCCTCTTCCCCCACGCCAACACCGTCGACCTTCCTACCTACGCCTTCCAACACCAGCACTACTGGCTGGAACGCACCACTCCCGCACCCGCCACGTCCTCCTCACCCACTCCGCTGGACGACTGGACGTACCGCATCGACTGGACGCCGTTGACCGGCGACGCGACCGCACCGCCTCTCTCCGGGACGTGGCTGCTCATCCGCCCCACGGGCGACCACCCCCTCGCAGCCGACGTGGAACGTTTCCTCACCAGGCACGGCGCCACCGTGATCGGCATCGGAGCCACCGATCCGCTCGAGTACGACGGCGTGACCGGAGTCGTCTCTCTGCTCGGCCTCAGCGGCGACGCCGACGGCGGGTTGCGGGCGACGCTGCGCGTCGTCCAGGACATGATCTCCGCCGCCGCCGGAATCCCCCTGTGGATTCTCACCAGTGGTGCCGTGTCCGTCGGTGGTACGGACCCGGTGTCCGCCCCCGAACAGGGCACCCTCTGGGGCTTCGCCCGGGCGGCCGCCGCCGAACATCCCGAGCTCGGCGTCGTACGGATCGACCTGCCCGACCGGCTCACCGACCACACCGGAGCCCGCCTGTGCGCCCGGCTGTCGGCCCGTGACGAGCAGGAGATCGCGATCCGTCCCGCCGGCGTGTTCGCCCGGCGGCTGGTCCGTACCCGGCTCGTCCCCGAGGAGTCCACCGCCGGGACGTGGTCGCCGCGCGGCACCGTGCTGATCACCGGCGGGACCGGGGCCCTGGCCGGGCACGTCGCGCACTGGCTGGCGGACAACGGCGCCGAACACATCGTGCTGGCCGGACGGCGCGGCCCGGACAGCACGGAGGCGCGGGCGTTGCACGAGGAACTGCTCGCCGCCGGGGTGAAGGCGACCGTCGTACGCTGCGACGTCACCGACCGCGAAGCCGTACGCGAACTGCTCGCCGACCACCGGCCTCACGCCGTCGTACACACGGCCGCCGTCCTCGACGACGCCACGGTCGCCTCCCTGACGACCACTCAGCTAGACCGTGTGCTCCGTCCGAAGCTGCTCGGCGCCACGCACCTGCACGAACTCACCCAGGACATGGACATGGACCTGGACGCGTTCGTCCTGTTCTCCTCACTCGCCGGTGTGCTCGGCGGCGCGGGCCAGGCCAACTACGCGGCCGCCAACGCCTTCCTCGACGCCCTCGCGGCCCACCGCGTCGCCCAGGGCCTGCCCGCCGCCTCCCTCGCCTGGGGCCCCTGGGCGGGCGACGGCATGGCCGGCACCCGGATCGTCGAGGAGCGACTGCGCCGCACCGGCGTGGCGCCCCTCGCCCCGGAACACGCGGTACAGGCCCTGGGCCGGGCACGCGGCCCCGTGGTGGTCGCCGACGTCGACTGGGCGCGCCTCGCCAAGGGTGCTCGGCACCGCCTGCTCGACGCGCTCCCGGAGACGCGCGAGGCCGCCCGGCCCGCCCGGGACGAACGGCCCGACTTCTCGGGCGACTTGGCGGCCCGCACTCCCGAGGAGCAGTCGGCGATGCTGTTGGAGGCCGTCCGGGCCGAGATCGCCGCCGTCCTGCGCTACGACGACCCGGCGCGGATCGGCGCGGCCAGCGAGTTCCTCGAGCTCGGCTTCGACTCTCTGACCTCGATCGAGCTGCGCAACCGGCTCGGCATCGTCACGGGCCTGGCCCTGCCCGCGATGCTCACCCTGGAGCACCGTACGCCCGCTGCCCTCGCCGAGTACCTGCGCGACCGGATGGCCGCCGCCGGGACGTCGTCGTCATCCGTCGCGCTTCCCGTGCCCTCCGCGCTCCCCGCGTCCGACACCTCGGGAAGCCTCGACGAGCTGTGGCGGGAGGCGGACCGGCACGGCAGGCGGCTGGAGTTCATCGACCTGCTCACCACGGCCGCCGGCTTCCGGCCGGCGTACGACGACCCGGCCGGGCTCGACCTGCCGCCCCTGCGGCTCACCTCCGGTGGCACGGACACGCCCGTGTTCTGCATCCCGTCGCACCTCGGCAAGGCCGACCCGCACAAGTTCGTGCCGTTCGGCACCGCCCTGCGCGGCAGGCGCGACGTATACGTGCTGCGCGAGCCCGGATTCGTGACAGGGCAACCGATCCCGGCCACGCTGGACGTCCTCCTCGCCACCCACGCACGCGCCCTGGAGGCCCACGACAGCTTCGTTCTCCTCGGCTACTCCGCCGGCGGCCTGGCCGCGCACGCGCTGGCCGCCCACCTCGCCGAGCGGGGCCGCCCGCCGGCCGCCGTCGTGCTGGTCGACACCTACGCCCCGGAACAGGCCGAGGTGATGACCCGCATCCAGGGCGCCATGGAACAGGGCCAGCGGGAGCGCGACGGGCGCACCGGCGGGTCCCTGGGCGAGGCGTGGCTGACCGCGATGGGCCGCTACTTCAGCTTCGACTGGACACCGCGTCCGGTCGACGTCCCGGTGCTGCACGTACGCGCCGGGGACCCGATGGCCGGGATGCCGGCGGACCTGCGCTGGCAGGCCCGCTGGAACCTGCCACACACCGGCACGGACGTGCCGGGTGACCACTTCACGATGATGGAGCACCACGCGCCGCGTACCGCCGACGTCGTACACGACTGGCTGGCCACGGCCGTTCACCGGCCCTGAAAGCCGCTGCTCCCACCGCCTTCTTCCTCGATACCGAACCCACCCTTACGGAGAGATTCAGATGGCCAACTTCCCCGTCCGCCGGACCGTGCCCGACATGCCGCCCATGGAGCACCTGGAGCTGCTGAAGGAGAGCGGCGGCGTGTGCCCCTTCACCATGGAGGACGGCCGCGCGGCGTGGCTGGCGTCCAGCCACCAGGCGGTGCGCGGTCTGCTCGCCGACCGTCGCATCAGCAACAACCCCGCCAAGACCCCCTCCTTCTCGCAGCGGGAGACCCTGCAGAAGCAGCGCGGCCAGTTCAGCCGCCACCTGTTCAACATGGACTCGCCCGAGCACGACATCGCCCGCCGCATGGTGGCCGAGGACTTCACGCCCAAGCACGCCGAGGAGGTCCGCCCGTTCTTCGAGGAGATCTTCGGCGAGATCGTCGACGAGATCGTCCGCAAGGGTCCGGGCGCCGAGATGGTGGAGGCCTTCGCCTTCCCGGTGGCGACCAAGACCATCTGCAAGGTGCTGGACATCCCCGAGGAGGACTGCCACTACTTCCAGAAGCGCACCGAGCAGATCATCGAGATGGACCGGGGCGAGGAGAACCTCGAAGCCGTCATCGAGCTGCGCGGCTATGTCGCGGAGCTCATGCGGCAGCGCACCGAGAACCCCGGTGACGACCTGCTCAGCCGGCTGATCCTCAAGGCCCGGGCGTCCGGCGACATCGAGCTCAGCGCCTCCGACCTGGTCGACAACGCGCTGTTCCTGCTGGTCGCCGGCCACGAGCCGTCGGCCAACATGCTCGGTCTCGGGGTGCTCGCGCTGGCCGAGTTCCCGCACGTCGCCGAGGAGCTGCGCGCCGACCCCAGCCTGTGGCCGGGCGCGATCGACGAGATGCTGCGCTACTACACCATCGCCCGGGCCACCAAGCGCGTCGCCGCCGCGGACATCGAGATCGAGGGCCAGACGATCAAGGAGGGCGACGCGGTCATCGTGCTGCTGGACACCAGCAACCGCGACGACTCGGTGTTCCCCAACCCGCACGAGCTGGATATCCACCGCGCGGCGGGCAACCACCTCTCGTTCAGCCACGGGCCGCACCAGTGCCTGGGCAAGCACCTGGTCCGGGTGCAGCTGGAGGTCGCGCTGCGCGCGGTCGCCGAGCGCATCCCCGGGCTGCGCCTCGACATCTCCAAGGAGGACATCCCCTTCCGCGGCGACGCCCTCTCCTACGGGCCGCGTCAGCTGCGCGTCACCTGGTAGCGGACGAACGGGCCTCGTCGTGAACCAGGTCGTGCACCACGGCCTGGTTCACGGCGGAGCCCCCGTCAGATCGACGAACCCCCCATCAGACTCACCATCAGAAAAGGGCTGCAAGTGGAGAAGACGGATGTCGAGCGGCTGCGCAGGCTCGATCGCGAGCACATGTGGTACCCGTGGACGCCGATGGACGACTGGATGGCCAAGGACCAGCTGGTCGTCGAGCGCGCCGACGGCTGCTGGCTGATCGATCCGGAGGGCAGGCGATACCTCGACGGGCGTTCGTCGATGGGGATGAACCTCCACGGCCACGGTCGGCCCGAGCTCGTCGAGGCTCTGGTGGCCCAGGCCCGCAAGGCGGGCGAGACCACCCTGTACCGCGTCTCGCACCCGGCCGCGGTCGAGCTCGCGGCCCGGCTGGCTGGCATGGCCCCGCCCGGGCTGAAGCGGGTGTTCTTCGCCGAGTCCGGCTCCACCGCGGTGGAGACGGCACTGAAGGCCGCCTACGCCTACTGGGTGGCGAAGGGCGAGCCGCAGCGATCCACCTTCGTGTCCATGGCCAACGGCTACCACGGCGAGACCCTCGGCACGATCAGCCTGCGCGGTGTGAACAACGAGCAGGTCGACATGATCCGCAAGACCTACGAGCCGCTGCTGTACCCCTCGCTCTCCTTCGCCCAGCCCGACTGCTACCGGTGCCCGCTCGGGAAGTCCGGCTCGGACTGCGAACTGGACTGCACCGACTCGCTGGAGGAGATCCTGGTCCGCGAGAAGGGCAGGATCGCCGCGGTCATCGTCGAACCGCGGGTACAGGCCCTCGCCGGCGTGATCACCGCCCCGGAGGGCCACCTGGCCAAGGTCGCGGAGATCGCACGACGGCACGGTGTGCTGCTCATCGCCGACGAGGTCCTCACCGGCTGGGGCCGCACCGGCACCACCTTCTCGTGCGAGGCCGAGGGCGTCACCCCCGACTTGCTGACCGTGGGCAAGGCGCTGACGGGCGGCTATCTGCCGCTGTCGGCGACCCTGGCCACCGAGGAGATCTTCGAGGCGTTCAGCGGCGGGGCGTTCCTCAGCGGCAGCACCTACTCCGGCTACGCGCTGGGCGCGGCGGTCGCGCTCGCCAGCCTCGACCTGTACGAGAAGGAGGACGTGCTCGGCCGCGCCCAGGCCCTGGCCGAGGTCCTCACCACCGAACTGGAGCCGTTCCGTGGGCTCACCCACGTTGGCGACGTCCGTCAGCTCGGCCTGATCGCCGGCGTCGAGCTGGTGGCCGACCGCGAGACGCGCACCCCCTTCCCGCCCCAGGACCGCATGGTGGAGCGTATCTGCACGGTGGCCAAGGACAACGGCGTGCTCGTCAACGCCGTCCCCGGGGACGTCATCACCATGCTGCCGTCGCCGTCGATGAGCCACGAAGACCTGCGCCTGCTCACCGGCACCCTCTTCCGGGCCATCCGCGAGGTGACCGGGGAGTGACGCGGCAGATGCTGGCGGCGGTCATCCGCGCCTGGGGCGGCCCCGAGCGGCTCGAGCTCGACCGGATCGAGCGCCCGGTGCCACCCCCGGGGTGGGTCGGCGTACGGGTCGAGGCGTGTGCGCTGAACCACCTCGACATCCACGTGCGCAACGGACTGCCGGGAGTGCGGCTGGAACTGCCGCACGTCTCCGGCAGCGACGTCGTCGGCGTCGTCGAACGGGCCACGGACGAGGCGGGTGAGCGCCTGCTCGGCCGCCGCGTCCTGCTCGACCCGATGATCGGGCGCGGCATCCTCGGCGAGCACCACTGGGGCGGGCTCGCCGAGTACGCGGTCGCACCCGCGGCCAACGCCCTCGTACTGCCCGAGGGCGAGCTCGACCCGGTCCGTTTCGCTGCTCTGCCGATCGCCTACGGCACCGCGCAGCGCATGCTCTTCACCCGGGCACGCCTGCGCCGCGGCGAGACCATGCTGCTGTTCGGCGCCACCGGTGGCGTCGGCGTCGCGTGCGCCCAGCTCGCCCTGCGGGCGGGCGCCCGCGTCATCGCCTGCTCCGGGTCGCCGGCCAAACTCGCCCGGCTGCGGGCGCTCGGCGTCACCGAGACGATCGACACCGGCACCGAGGACGTGCGCGGCCGGGTCCGTGACCTCGCCGACGGCGGCGCCGACGTCGTCGTCGACTACCAGGGCAAGGACACCTGGCCCACCTCGCTGCGCTGCGCCCGGCGCGGTGGCCGCGTCGTCACCTGCGGCGCGACCACCGGATACGAGGCGGTCACCGACCTGCGCTACGTCTGGAACCGGCAGCTGGACATCCTCGGCTCCAACGCGTGGCGGCGCGAGGACCTGCACACCATTCTCGGCCTGGTGGCCGGCGGCGCCCTGGAGCCGGTCGTCCACGCGGACTTCCCGCTCTCCCGCGCTCCCGAGGCCCTCGCCGAACTCGAGGAACGACGGGCGTTCGGGAAGGTCGTCGTCCGTGTGGGGTGAACTCAATCTTGCTTTGGCGCGATCCTAGGGGGACTGTCGTGGCTTCTGCGGGGAAAACCGCACCGCACCCGTCTTTTCTGGAGAGAACACAGGAGGCACTGGCGAAACAGCGCGCGACGTGCGCGCGGCCGGAGGAGGCGGCCGGACGCGTCTTCGCCGACATCCTCGCGGTCTCCCGCGACACCGCCTTCGGCCGTGAACACGGGCTCGCGCGGGTCCGCACACCGGGGGAGTGGAGGAAGGCGGTGCCCATCCGGGGCTACGACGAGCTGGCGCCCTATGTGCACCGCCAGCTCGCCGGGGAACACCGGGTACTCACCACCGACGACCCCTACGCCTTCCTGCGCACCTCCGGGACGACCGGACACGCGAAGCTCGTCCCCACCACCCACCACTGGCGCCGCACCTACCGAGGCCCCGCCCTCTACGCCCAATGGGGCCTGTACTTCGAGCACATGGGTACCGAACGGCTCACCGGCGAAGAGGTCCTCGACCTCTCCTGGGAACCGGGCCCGGTCCGCCGGTACCAGCAGGGATTCCCGGTCTACAGCATCACCGAGCGCCCGCCGTCACAGGACCCCGACGACTGGAACCCACCGTGGCGCACGGCCGCCTGGTTCACCCGGGACCCCGCGACACCCACGCTGACGGACCCCCTGTACGGCAAACTCCTCCGGCTCGCCGGACACGATCTGCGGCTGATCGTCTCGGTCAACCCGTCCAAGATCGTCCTGCTGGCCGAGACGCTGCGGGAGAACCCCGAACGCCTGGTGCGCGAACTCCACGACGGTCAGGGTCCGGGCCGGCCCGCCGCCCCGGCCCTCGCCCGCAGACTGGCCGCCGTCTTCGACTGGACCGGCGGCCGCCCGGCCCTCACCGACCTGTGGCCCGGCCTGCGCCTGCTCGTCTGCTGGAACTCCGCCTCCGCCGCGCTGTACCAGCCACTACTGTCCCGGCTCGCCCCGGGCGTCGCGACCCTGCCATTCAGCACCACCGGCACCGAGGGCATCGTCACCCTGCCCGTCGACGACCACCCCTCCGCCGGACCGCTCGCCGTCGACCAGGCCCACTTCGAATTCGTCCCCTGGCACGACCTCGACGACGGCAGCCCCCTGCCCCCCGGCAGCCCCACCCTCGGCTACGACCAGCTCGAACCCGGCGCCGACTACCGGCTCGTGATGAGCCAGGCGAATGGCCTCTACCGCTACGACGTGGGCGACGTGTACCGCGTCACCGGCACGGTCGGCGCCACCCCTCGCCTGGAGTTCCTGGGCCGCACCGGCTTCCAGAGCTCCTTCACCGGCGAGAAGGTCACCGAAACCGACGTGCACGCCGCGGTGACCCGCGTCCTGGGCCACGAACAGACCACCCACCCCGACTTCACCGGCATCCCGGTCTGGGGCACCCCACCGCACTACCTCGTCGCCGTCGAATGGACCGACGCCCACCGCGCACGGGACCTTGAGGAGACCGCCCGCCGCATCGACGACGTCCTCCAGGAAGTCAACGTCGAATACGCCGACAAACGCCGCAGCGGACGCCTGCGCCCCCTCCAACTGCTGCCCCTCGTACCGGGCGCCTTCCGCACCGTGGCCGAACACCGCCACCGCGACGGCGCCGCGGTCGCCCAGATCAAACACCACTGGCTGCAGAAGGACGCGACGTTCCTGGACACCCTGCGCCGACTCGGCCTCGTCCACGCCACCCTGGCAGGAGTCTGACCCATGAGACTGGGATTCGCCGCCCCCGTGTCCGGCCCCCTGGCCACCCCCGACGGCCTCACGCACGTCGCCCGCACCGCCGAAACCCTGGGCTACCACTCGCTGTGGACCTACCAGCGCGTGCTCGGCGCCGTCGACGACTCCTGGGGCGAGGCCAACCGTGGCGTCCACGACCCCCTCGTCACCCTGTCCTTCCTCGCCGCGCGCACCAGCCGGATCCGCCTCGGCGTCGCCGTACTGATCATGCCGCTGCACACACCCGCCGTACTCGCCAAACAACTCACCAGCCTCGACCTGCTCTCCGGCGGCCGGCTCGACGTCGGCCTCGGCAACGGCTGGGCCCCCGAGGAGTACACCGCCGCCGGCGTGCCCCCCACCGGCCTGGGCCGCCGCGCCGAGGACTTCCTCACCTGCCTGCGCACCCTGTGGACCGAACCGGTCGTCATCCACGACGGCCCCTACTACCGCGTGCCGACCACCCGCTTCGAACCCAAACCCGCGCAGTCCCCGCACCCGCCACTCCTGCTCGGCGGCACCGCGACCGCCGCGCTACGCCGCGCCGGGCGGCTCTGCGACGGCTGGATCGCGAGCAGCAAGGCCACCCCCACCGCCATCCGCGACGCGATCACCGTCGTACGCGAAGCCGCCGAACAGGCCGGCCGCGACCCGGACGCGCTGCGCTTCGTCTGCCGCGCCCCGGTCCGCTTGCGCCCGGAAGCGGGCGCGGACGCGCCACCCCTCACCGGCCCGGCCGGAAAGATCCGGGACGACCTCGGGGCGCTCACCGCGACCGGGCTGACCGAGATCTTCCTCGACCCCAACTTCGACCCGGAGGTCGGCTCGCCCGACGCCGCGGCCGACATCGCGCGCGACCACGTCGACCAGCTGCTCCACCGGTTCGCGCCCGCCACTGACTGAAATTGAACAACCGGGGTGACTGCCCCTGGACGTGCCCGTAAGATCGCGAGCGCGCATCCTAGTTGATCTCTGAGGAGAGTTCCTGTGTCTGCATCCCCTCCTGCCGTCGAGACCGAACGCGTCGTCGTGGTCCCGGCCGGGACGACGTGCGCCGACGCGGTGGCCGCGGCCCGACTGCCGATGACCGGCCCCAACGCGATCGTCGTGGTGCGGGACCGGAACGGGAAGCTGAAGGACCTCGACTGGACGCCGGATACCGAAGTCGAGGTCCGGGCCGTCGCGTTGTCCAGCCCCGACGGGCTCGACGTACTGCGCCACTCGACCGCGCACGTCATGGCCCAGGCGGTCCAGGACCTGTGGGCCGAGTCCCGGCTCGGCATCGGCCCGCCCATCGAGAACGGCTTCTACTACGACTTCGACGTCGAGCGCCCGTTCCAGCCCGAGGACCTGGAACGGATCGAGCAGCGGATGAAGGAGATCATCAAGTCCGGACAGCGCTTCCAGCGGAGGGTGTTCCCCTCGCTGGAGGCGGCCAAGGAAGAGCTCGCCACCGAGCCGTACAAGCTCGAACTGGTCGATGTGAAGAGCGACATCGACACCGACGAGGTCATGGAGGTCGGCAGCGGCGAGCTGACGATCTACGACAACATCGACGCCAAGTCCGGCGAGGTGTGCTGGTCGGACCTGTGCCGCGGCCCCCACCTGCCCTCCACCCGCCTCATCCCGGCCTTCAAACTCATGCGCAGCGCGGCCGCCTACTGGCGCGGCAGCGAGAAGAACCCGCAACTGCAGCGCATCTACGGCACCGCCTGGCCGACCCGCGACGCCCTCAAAGCCCATCTGAAGGCACTGGAGGAGGCCGCCAAGCGCGACCACCGCCGCATCGGCGAGGACATGGACCTCTTCGCCTTCAGCAAGGAGATCGGCCGGGGCCTGCCGCTGTGGCTGCCCAACGGCACCATCATCCGCGACGAACTCGAGGGCTGGGCCCGGAAGACCGAACGCAAGCTGGGCTACCAGCGCGTGGTCACCCCGCACATCACCCAAGAGGACCTCTACTACCTCTCCGGCCACCTGCCGTACTACGCCGAGGACCTGTACGCGCCGATCGACATCGACGGCGAGAAGTACTACCTCAAGCCCATGAACTGCCCGCACCACCACATGGTCTACAAGGCACGGCCGCACAGCTACCGCGACCTCCCGTACAAGATCGCGGAGTACGGCACGGTCTACCGCTTCGAGCGCAGCGGCCAGCTGCACGGCACCATGCGCACCCGTGGCTTCACCCAGAACGACGCCCACATCTACTGCACCCAGGAGCAGGCCAAGGACCAGTTCCTGGAAGTCATGCGGATGCACGCGGACTACTACCGCGCGCTCGGCATCACCGACTTCTACATGGTGCTCGCCCTGCGCGACCCGGCGAACAAAGACAAGTACCACGACGACGAGCAGATGTGGGAGACGGCCGAGCGGATCACCCGTGAGGCCATGGAGGAGTCCGACATCCCCTTCGAGATCGACCTGGGCGGCGCCGCGCACTACGGCCCCAAGGTCGACTTCATGATCCGCGCCGTCACGGGCAAGGAGTTCGCCGCCTCCACCAACCAGGTCGACCTCTACACCCCGCAGCGCTTCGGGCTGACCTACCACGACTCCGACGGCACCGAGAAGCCCGTCGTCGTGCTCCACCGCGCCCCCCTCGGCTCCCACGAGCGGTTCACCGCTTACCTCACCGAGCACTTCGCCGGTGCCTTCCCGGTGTGGCTGGCCCCGGAGCAGGTCCGCGTCATCCCCATCGTGGACGAACTCACGGACTACGCCCGCGAGGTGCGCGACGCGCTCCTGGACGCGGACATCCGCGCCGACATCGACGCCGGCGACGGCCGCCTCAACGCCAAGGTGCGCACGGCCGTCACCCGCAAGATCCCGCTGATCGTCGTCGTGGGTCGTCGCGAGGCGGAGGAGCGTTCCGTGACCGTGCGCGATCGCTCGGGCAAGGAGACCCCGATGGCCCTGGACACGTTCGTCGCCCACGTCACCGACCTCGTACGGACCAAGAGCCTGGACGGCGCGGGCCACCTGCGCCCCGAGACCGACACGGCGGCGGTCTGACGGACGCCGGGCGGGGCGGCGAGGCCCAGGGCCTCGCCGCCCCGCCCGGCCCACCGACTGCGGGGGTCCATGCGCCCTCAGAGGCCATCGGTCCGCAGGATCGCCAGTCGCCTGGTCCGTTCCGGCGGGGTTCGTGCCGTCCCGAGGCCTTCTGCGGGTCGGCACCGCACGGGAACTGCTCGAGCCCGGCCTGCCCGCTGATCGGTCAGGTGCGGCAGCGCAGCATTTCCAGTGGCGGGTGTGCGAGGAGGTCCGCCCAGAAGTCTTCGCCGAACTGCCGGATGCCGGCTTCGGAGATCTGCAGTGGAATCCACTCGATGCCACCGAACCCGGTTGCCCGCAGGCACTCCTCGTAGACCTCTCGCCGCGGAGCTGTGGTGACGATGCTGATCGGCTGCGGGTCGAGGAGAGCGGTGACACGCTCCCGTGGGCCTGTCTCGGTTTCCTCACCGGTCGGTTCGCAGCGGAATCCGTACTTGTCCAGGGACGGGCAGTCGAACCGGTAGTCGGGTTTCTGGGCGAGCACGAAGAACTCCCCATCCGGCACCAGGCTCCGGTGGATGTTGCGGCACATCCGCTTCATCGCCGCGATGTCCTCGGCGTAGTTGAGACACTGCACTGCCACCGCGATGTCGAAGCGCCGGCCGACAGGCCGCAGCTCGGCCACGTCACCGACCTCGTAGCGCACGCCCAGCGGCTCACGCCGCTCGATCTCCCGCGCGGCGGCGATCATCGCTTCGGAGATGTCGACACCCAGGACGTCCGCGGCGCCGCGCCGCTTGAACTCCCTGCTGTAGAAACCGGTGCCGCACGCCAGGTCGAGAACCGACCTCCCGCTCACGTCCCCAACCATGCCGAGAAGGCTCGGCACCTCCCCATAACGTGTCAGCGGCAGGGACTTGAACCCCTCGAAGGCCTCGCCGATCCCGTCGTACTGCTGCGCGCTCACGTGCGGCCCCTTCCTGGGTTTCGACAGGCCAGCCGGTGGCACAGTCGCGACAGAAAGTCTCCGCCGCCCCTGTCCAGCAGCCGTATTGGCAGATGGCACGAAGAAACCGGCCGGGTGACCTCCTGTCGTCCAACACCACCTCCCCAAACCGCATATAACTCACTTATTTCATAACTCACCATTCTTCTTCTCTCGGTGTGG
>NZ_JBTOLC010000008.1:0-209537 GCF_054551825.1 Streptomyces sp. L500 | reverse complement strand
TGGTCGCGCAGCTCGTCGAGGAGGGCGCGTCCCTCGTCGGTGAGGAGGGCGACGAAGGCGTCGGTGGCGGGGGCGTTCGGTGCGGGCACGTGTCTCATTCTCGCGCCACTCCTCGTACGGCGGTGAGCCGGAGGAGGGCGAGGGGGCCCGTGCGGTTATCGAACGGATGAACAACAATCGGGTATGTGAGCCCTGTCAGCCCGTCTGTTTCCGGCCGAATACGCGCCGCCGCCGCCATACGCGCCGCCGCCCTCGCTTCCGCCGCCCTGCTGTTGTCCGGCGTCCTGGCGGGGTGCTCCGGCTCCTCCTCCGGCGGCCCCGCGAAGCCGCACCAGGCGACCGGGACGCCCACCGCGCCCGCCACCGCCCCGGCCTCCCCGGCGGACCCCGGCGCGTACCGCCGCTGGGGCCTGGACAAGCCGCTGGCCGCGCCCCCGGCCCCGCCCGCGAAGAAGCTCACCGACGGGTTCAAGCCGGGTGCGAAGCCGCAGCTGATCCGGCGTATCCCCACCCAGGACAAGGTCGTCTTCGTGACCTTCGACGACGGGGCCGAGAAGGACCCGGCATTCCTGAGGATGGCGGCGGACCTCAAGGTGCCGTTCACGATGTTCCTGACGGACGACATCGCCCGCGCGGGCGCCGGCTACGGCTACTTCGACAAGCTCCGCGCCCTCGGCAACGGCATCGACAACCACACCCTCTCCCACCCCAATCTGCGCACCCTCTCGGCCGAGGCGCAGAAGCGCGAGATCTGCGGGCAGCAGGATTCCCTTGAGAAGCGGTTCGGCGGCCGCCCGGCCCTCTTCCGCCCGCCCTACGGCAACTACAACGACGCCACGCTCACCGCCGCCGCCGGCTGCGGGGTGCGCGCGGTCGTGCTGTGGACGGCGACGATGCAGATCAACGACATGCGCTACGCGGAGGGCGGCGGGCTGCGGCCCGGCGACATCGTCCTGGCCCACTTCCGTGGGCCCCAGGAGCTCAAGGGCACCACGATGACCCAGATGGTCACCAACATGCTGCGCAGCATTCAGGCGCAGGGCTTCACGGTGGCCCGTCTGGAGGACTATCTGTAGGGCGGGCGCCGCGCCGCGAAGGCCGCAGGAGTACGCCTCCGCCCACGGGGTAGATCAAAGCTCGCCGCACGCCGAATTGGCACTCCGCTTGACCGAGTGCTAACCGCGTCATAGTCTCGGCTCCGTTGGCACTCTCCACCGGTGAGTGCCAAACGTAGCGACGGGCAGGTTCCGGCACCCGCGACGACGGGACTCCTGGTCGCCACCTCAGACAGTTAACCCCGTGAGATCTCCGAAGGGGGAGGTCGGATCGTGACGACCGCCAGCTCCAAGGTTGCCATCAAGCCGCTTGAGGACCGCATCGTGGTCCAGCCGCTCGACGCCGAGCAGACCACGGCCTCCGGCCTGGTCATTCCGGACACCGCCAAGGAGAAGCCCCAGGAGGGCGCTGTCCTGGCCGTGGGCCCGGGCCGCTTCGAGAACGGCGAGCGCCTGCCGCTCGACGTGAAGGTCGGCGACGTCGTGCTCTACAGCAAGTACGGCGGCACCGAGGTGAAGTACAACGGCGACGAGTACCTCGTCCTCTCGGCTCGCGACGTGCTCGCGATCATCGAGAAGTAGTTCACCTGAGGCTCCCAGAGCCTTCGAAGCTTGTGAACAGTGCCCCCGGTTCCCGCGCCTGCACAGCCGGGCGCCGGGGGCGCGGTTCGTTTTGAGACACGGCGAAGGATACGTAACCCATGGCCAAGACCCTGAAGTTCGACGAGGACGCCCGTCGCGCCCTTGAGCGCGGCGTCAACAAGCTCGCCGACACCGTGAAGGTGACGATCGGTCCCAAGGGCCGCAACGTCGTCATCGACAAGAAGTTCGGCGCCCCCACCATCACCAACGACGGTGTGACCATCGCCCGCGAGGTCGAGCTCGACGACGCGTACGAGAACCTGGGCGCCCAGCTCGTCAAGGAGGTGGCGACCAAGACCAACGACATCGCGGGTGACGGCACCACCACCGCCACCGTGCTGGCCCAGGCGCTGGTCCGCGAGGGTCTGCGCAACGTCGCCGCCGGCGCCTCCCCGGCCTCCCTGAAGAAGGGCATCGACGCCGCGGTCAAGGCCGTCTCCGAGGAGCTCCTGGCCACCGCCCGTCCGATCGACGACAAGGCCGACATCGCCGCCGTCGCCGCGCTCTCCGCGCAGGACAAGCAGGTCGGCGAGCTGATCGCCGAGGCCATGGACAAGGTCGGCAAGGACGGTGTCATCACCGTCGAGGAGTCGAACACCTTCGGCCTGGAGCTGGACTTCACCGAGGGCATGGCCTTCGACAAGGGTTACCTCTCGCCGTACATGGTCACCGACCAGGAGCGTATGGAGGCCGTCCTCGACGACCCGTACATCCTGATCCACCAGGGCAAGATCTCCTCCATCCAGGACCTGCTCCCGCTGCTGGAGAAGATCATCCAGGCGGGTGGCTCCAAGCCGCTGCTGATCATCGCCGAGGACGTCGAGGGCGAGGCCCTGTCGACCCTGGTCGTCAACAAGATCCGTGGCACCTTCAACGCCGTGGCCGTCAAGGCCCCGGGCTTCGGCGACCGCCGCAAGGCGATGCTGGGCGACATGGCCACCCTCACCGGTGGCACGGTCATCGCCGAGGAGGTCGGCCTCAAGCTCGACCAGGTCGGCCTGGACGTGCTGGGCACCGCCCGCCGCGTGACCATCACCAAGGACGACACCACCATCGTCGACGGCGGCGGCGAGTCCGCGGACGTCCAGGGCCGCGTCGCCCAGATCAAGGCCGAGATCGAGTCCACCGACTCGGACTGGGACCGCGAGAAGCTCCAGGAGCGCCTCGCCAAGCTCGCCGGTGGCGTCTGCGTCATCCGCGTGGGCGCGGCCACCGAGGTCGAGCTCAAGGAGCGCAAGCACCGTCTGGAGGACGCCATCTCCGCGACCCGCGCCGCGGTCGAGGAGGGCATCGTCTCCGGTGGTGGCTCCGCGCTGGTCCACGCCGTGAAGATCCTCGAGGGCAACCTGGGCAAGGAGGGCGACGAGGCCACCGGTGTCTCCGTCGTCCGCCGCGCCGCCGTCGAGCCGCTGCGCTGGATCGCCGAGAACGCCGGCCTCGAGGGCTACGTCATCACCTCCAAGGTGGCCGAGCTCGAGGCGGGCCAGGGCTTCAACGCCGCGACCGGCGAGTACGGCGACCTGGTGAAGGCCGGCGTCATCGACCCGGTCAAGGTCACCCGCTCCGCCCTGGAGAACGCCGCGTCCATCGCCTCCCTGCTGCTCACGACCGAGACCCTGGTCGTCGAGAAGAAGGAAGAGGAGCCCGCCGAGGCCGGTCACGGTCACGGCCACGCCCACTGACGAAACCCTTCGCCCATCCGGGTGATACGGCCGGGGCCCGGCCTTCCCTCGTGGGGAGGCCGGGCCCCGGCCCGTTCTCGCGTCACCCGCCCGTTCGCGGCGTTCAGTTGGGCCCGTAGCGGCGGCCCGTCGTCGCGCCGGCGCGCGAGACCGCGCGGCGCGGGGCCAGCTTCAGCAGACCGGTCAGCGCCTTGTAGCGCGGGTCGGGGATGGACAGCGCCTTGCCCCGGGCCAGGTCCTTCAGCGCCGCGTCGACCAGCTTGTCGGCGTCCAGCCACATCCAGCCGGGCACGTTGTCCGTGCCCATGCCGGCCCGCTGGTGGAACTCCGTCCGGACGAAGCCGGGGCAGAGCGCCATCATCCGCACCCCGCTGCCCGCCAGGTCCCGCGCGGCGCCCTGGGTGAACTGCACCACCCACGCCTTGCTCGCCCCGTACGTTCCCCGGGGGACGAACGCGGCGACCGAGGCCACATTGACCACGCCACCGCGCCTGCGCTCCCGCATCCCGGCCGCCGCGGCCGAGGTCAGCCGCAGCACCGCCTCGCAGTGCACCTTGAGCATCGTCAGCTCGTCGGCCATCGCGACCTCGAGATAACGGCCCTTGTTGCCGAAGCCCGCGTTGTTGACCAGCAGGTCCACCGGGTTCTTGCGGTCCGAGAGCCGGGCCTCGACCGCCGCGATGTCCTTCTCCTGCGACAGGTCGGCGCGGAGCACCTCCACCTCCACGCGGTGGCGGTCGTGGAGCTCCGTCGCCTGCTCGCTCAGCCGCTTCTCGTCGCGGGCCACGATGACCAGATTGTGCCCGTCGGCCGCCAGCCGCCGGGCGAAGGCCGCGCCGATGCCCGCGGTGGCTCCCGTGATCAGTGCAGTCGTCATACGGGAACGTTAGTGCTCGGCACACCCTCCCGGTTGCCTTCCCCCTCCTCCGGCCGCCCCGCCGGACGCCCGTTGGCGCGATTTCGACGGTCCCGGTAGGTCAGGGCCTTCTCCAGCAGCTCGGGGTGGAGGGCGTCGCCCGCCGCGAGGAGACCGGCCCGCAGCGACTGATCCGTCGTCAGCGCGCGGAAGGCGTAGGAGACGGTCACTTCGTGCGCGGGGCGGTGGACGACGTCGACGCGGTCGCCCGCGCGGATCTCCCCGGGCGCAAGGACGCGCAGATACGCCCCGGGCGCGGCCTCCTGGGTGAAGCGGCGCATCCAGCCCGACTCGCCCAGCCACTCGGCGAAGGTGCGGCAGGGGATGCGCGGCGAGGTGACCTCCAGCAGCAGATCCGTACCTATGCGCCAACGCTCTCCAATGCGCGCGCCGTTGACGTCGATCCCGGTGGTGGTGAGGTTCTCCCCGAAGGCGCCGTGGGGCAGCGCGCGGCCCAGCGCCCGCTCCCAGCCGTCGAGGTCCTCCCGGGCGAAGGCGTAGACCGCCTGGTCGTTCCCGCCGTGGTGGCGGAGGGAGACGACCGCGTCGCCCGCGAGGCCGCTGCCCGCCGTGCCCTTCGGGCCGGGGGCGGCCACGGCGACCGGGCCGGGCACGGGACGCTTGTCGATGCCGCTCGCGAGCCCGCCGGCGAAGGCGCCCTCGTGGCCCGGGCGGTCGCCCGCCGTCAGGGCCCGGCCGATGTTGACGGAGAGCAGTCGCATGGGGGAAGTCATGGCGCGGTCCATGCGATCAGCCTAGGCGGCTCCCCTCAAAGCGTCGAGCGATTATTTCACGTCGGCCCCAAGGGTGCCTTATGCTCGGTTCTATGATCGAGGCACGTCATCTGAGGGTGCTGCGCGCGGTGGCCGCCACCGGTTCGTTCTCGGCCGCGGCCCGGGAGCTCGGCTGCACCCAGCCCGCCGTCAGCCAGCAGATGAAGGCCCTGGAGCAGTCGGCGCGCACGCCCCTGCTGGTCCGGACGGGCCGGGAGATGCGGCTGACCGAGGCGGGCGAGGCGCTGGTCCGCCACGCCACGGGGATCCTGGCCGGGCTGACGGCCGCCGAGGAGGAGATCGCGGCCATCGCCGGGCTGCGGGCCGGCCGGGTGCGGCTGGTGTCCTTCCCCAGCGGCAGCTCCACGCTCGTGCCCACCGCGCTCGCCGAGATGCGCGCCGCCCACCCGGGCACCCAGATCTCCCTCGTCGAGGCGGAGCCGCCGCGCTCGGTGGAGATGCTCCGCGAGGGCGACTGCGAGATCGCGCTCGCCTTCCGCTACCCCGACGTGCGCGGCGCGGACCCGGCGGCGGGCGCGGAGTGGGACGACCTGGTCGTCCGGCCGCTGCTGACCGACCGCCTCATCGGCGTGGTGCCCGAGGGGCACCGGCTGGCCGGGGCGGAGTGGATCGGGATCGCCGAGCTGGAGCGGGAGCCGTGGATCGCGGGCTGCCCGCGCTGCCGGCGGCATCTGGTGGAGGTGTGCGAGAGCGCGGGCTTCACCCCGCGCATCGACTTCGCGACGGACGACTACCCGGCGGTCTTCGGTCTGGTCGGGGCCGGTCTCGGGGTCGCGGTCATGCCCGAGCTGGCGCTGGAGTCGCTGCGGCCCAAGGGCGCGCGGACGGTGCCGGTGGAGCCGGTGGTGCACCGGGAGATCGTCGCCCTCACCCTCCCGGACCTGGCCAGGGTCCCGGCGGTCGGGGCGATGCTCGACCGCCTCACGGCGGCCGCGAGCCGCTGACCCCTCCGGCGCCGGGCGCGGACGTCCGGCCGCCGGGCGCGGGTGACGGCGCGGCGGGTTCCGGGAGCGTACGTGCGGGGGCGCCCGCCGGCCCCGGGGGCGGGCGGTGGAGCGGCCAGGGCGCTCACGCGGTCATCGCGCCGGCGCCAGCGCCGCTCGCCGAGATGGGCCGGTGCCTCGCGCGCCCCATGAGCTCCTCGCGCTCGTCCTCGGTCAGCCCGCCCCAGACGCCGTAGGGCTCCCGCACCGCCAGCGCGTGCGCCGCGCACTCGGCGCGTACCGGACAGCGCATGCACACCTCCTTCGCGGAGGTTTCCCGGGCGCTGCGCGCCGCGCCGCGTTCGCCCTCGGGGTGGAAGAACAACGAGCTGTCGACCCCTCGGCACGCCGCCAGGAGCTGCCAGTCCCACAGGTCGGCGTTGGGACCGGGAAGGCGGGAGAAATCTGCCATTGCTTATCCCCTCGAAACGATCTGTCCGATGCAGTGCCCGTGCCCGTACATCTGTCGTGACTGTCGTGTGAGCAGATGAAAATATGACTCATTGCTGAATCTAGCCACAGACACCTGTAAATGGGAAGAAATGCGGGTCCGACTGGGCAAATGGGGCATAGCTTGGCCGATGGAGCGGGCGCCCCCCGTGCGCCCTGCTCCGTGTCCGCGCCCTCACGTAGAGTGCCGAACACGGCCGACCAAGCCCGTAACTCTTTCGGGTGACCGTCGTTGAGAGTGCGGAGGCGGTTGACGCATGAAGCAGTCGGGCGGGTGGCAGGGCCCGGGTGCCGTCGACCGCGCAAGGTGACGACCAGTACCAGCCTCTGGAGGCTCAAGGTGACGCGCATCAGCTGCGGAGGGCGGCCATGACATCCGTCCTCGTCTGCGACGACTCCCCGCTTGCCCGAGAAGCGCTCCGTCGCGCGGTGGCGACCGTGCCCGGCGTCGAGCGCGTGACCACGGCGGCCAACGGCGAGGAAGTCCTCCGCCGCTGGGGCGCCGATCGTTCGGACCTCATTCTCATGGACGTACGCATGCCCGGACTCGGCGGTGTGGAGACAGTGCGCCGGCTGCTCTCCGCCGACCCCGGCGCGCGCATCATCATGCTCACGGTCGCCGAGGACCTCGACGGGGTCGCGCTGGCGGTCGCCGCCGGAGCGCGCGGCTATCTGCACAAGGACGCCTCGCGCGCCGAGCTGCGCGCCACCGTGACCCAGGCGCTCGCCGACCCCACCTGGCGGCTCGCCCCCCGGCGGCTGCGCTCGGCCGAGATGGGCGCCGCGCCCACCCTCACCGCGCGGGAGATCCAGGTGCTGGAGGGCATGAGCCACGGCCGCTCCAACGCGGAGATCGGCCGCGAGCTCTTCCTCTCCGAGGACACGGTGAAGACCCACGCGCGGCGGCTGTTCAAGAAGCTGGGCGCCTCGGACCGGGCGCACGCGGTGGCCCTCGGCTTCCGCTGGGGCCTGGTCCGCTGAGGCGGTGTGGCGCGCGGCGTCTCGAGGTCACGGTGCGCGCCACCCCGGCGGGTGGTGCCCACCGCGACCCCCGTGGCGCGCACCGCGGCCTCGTCGCCCCACCGGCCCGACGCCGAAACCTCGAGGGATGCCGCATCCTTGAGGTGTGACTCCTCCCCGGCGGAGGCCGAGGTTTCTCGCTCGGCCAGAAGAGACCTCATGACGGACAAGCCCTGCCACGTGCCGCACGGCACGGGTGCAAGCTATCGGTGGAGTCGTGAGTGCTGGGGCGGGCATACCCGAAAGGGGGAGGCGCTAGACGTGAGTGCGAGGACACCGACGCGTAACGGTTCGATGCACAACCACGAGGGCGGTGCCACGGAGCATCCGGCGCCGGGGCACCATGGACCGATGCGCGACGACGACACCACCGCCATTGGCGCGCTCGTGGCCCGTGCGGTGGAGGGCGACCGGCAGGCCACCCACGATCTGCTCGCCCTGGTGCACCCCCTCGCCCTGCGCTACTGCCGTACGCGCCTTTCGCGGCTGCCGGGCGACGCCCGGCACTTCGTGGACGACCTCGCCCAGGAGGTCTGTCTCGCCGTCCTGTGCGCCCTGCCGCGCTATCGCGACACCGGGCGCCCCTTCGAGGCCTTCGTCGTGGCCATCGCCGCGCACAAGGTCGCCGACCTCCAGCGCGCCGCCATGCGCCATCCGGGCAGCACGGCGGTGCCCTCCGACGAGATGCCGGAACAGCCCGACGACTCGCTCGGGCCCGAGGAGCGGGCACTGCTCAGCAGCGATGCCGAGTGGGCGAAGAAGCTGCTCGCCAACCTCCCGGAGAACCAGCGCGAGCTCGTGCTGCTGCGCGTCGCCGTCGGACTGACCGCCGAGGAGACCGGGCAGATGCTGGGGATGTCTCCCGGCGCCGTCCGGGTCGCCCAGCACCGTGCGCTCAGCAGGCTCAGGGCGCTCGCCGAACAGTAGGAGCGAGGCGGGTCGCGGGTGTTCTCGTAGGAAAATCCAAGTGACGCGAGCCTCAGGGCTCGTGGAATGGGACACCCGCCACGGCCGTTAGCATGGTAGTCCTCGCTGGGGCAAGACCATTTGGGAAGGTGTCATGACTGACAACGTCGACGGAATGCCCGGGAAATTCGCGATGCTCGGTCTGACATATGACGACGTCCTGCTGCTGCCGGGCGCCTCCGAGGTCCTGCCGAACGGCGTGAGCACCGCCTCCCGGGTCTCGCGCAACGTACGTGTGAACATCCCGCTGCTGTCCGCCGCCATGGACAAGGTGACCGAGGCGCGCATGGCCATCGCCATGGCCCGCCAGGGCGGCGCGGGCGTGCTCCACCGCAATCTCTCGATCGAGGATCAGGCCAACCAGGTCGACCTCGTCAAGCGCTCGGAGTCCGGCATGGTCTCCGACCCGATCACCGTCCGTCCGGACGCCACGCTGGCCGAGGCCGACGCGCTGTGCGCCCGCTTCCGCATCAGTGGTGTGCCGGTCACCGACCCGGCGGGCAAGCTCCTGGGCATCGTCACCAACCGTGACATGGCCTTCGAGATGGACCGCGGCCGCGCGGTGCGCGAGGTCATGACCCCGATGCCGCTGGTCACCGGCAAGGTGGGCATCTCCGGCGAGGACGCCATCGAGCTGCTGCGCCGCCACAAGATCGAGAAGCTGCCGCTGGTGGACGACGCCGGCGTGCTCAAGGGCCTCATCACGGTCAAGGACTTCGTCAAGGCCGAGAAGTACCCGAACGCCGCCAAGGACGCCGAGGGCCGCCTGGTCGTCGGCGCCGCGGTGGGCGTCGGCGCCGAGGCCTTCGAGCGCGCCCAGGCGCTCGTCGAGGCCGGCGCGGACTTCCTGGTCGTCGACAGCGCCCACGGCCACAGCCGGGGCATCCTCGACATGATCGCCAAGATCAAGTCCAACATCAACGTCGATGTCGTCGGCGGCAACGTCGCCACCCGTGACGGCGCCCAGGCCCTGATCGACGCGGGCGTGGACGGCGTCAAGGTCGGTGTCGGCCCGGGCTCGATCTGCACCACCCGCGTCGTCGCCGGCATCGGCGTCCCGCAGGTCACCGCGATCTACGAGGCCGCCCAGGCGTGCCACGCGGCGGGCGTCCCGCTGATCGGCGACGGCGGCCTGCAGTACTCGGGCGACATCGCCAAGGCCATCGCCGCCGGCGCCGACACGGTGATGCTCGGCTCGCTGCTCGCGGGCTGCGAGGAGTCGCCGGGCGAGATGGTCTTCATCAACGGCAAGCAGTTCAAGTCCTACCGCGGCATGGGCTCGCTGGGCGCCATGCAGTCCCGCGGCCAGGCGCGGTCCTTCTCCAAGGACCGCTACTTCCAGGACAACGTCCTCTCCGAGGACAAGCTGGTGCCCGAGGGCATCGAGGGCCAGGTGCCCTACCGCGGCCCGCTGTCCTCGGTCGCCCACCAGCTCGTCGGCGGCCTGCGCGCCTCCATGGGCTACGTCGGCTCGGCCGACATCCAGGAGCTCAAGGACAAGGGCCGCTTCGTGCGGATCACGTCCGCGGGCCTCAAGGAGAGCCACCCGCACGACATCCAGATGACGGTCGAGGCGCCGAACTACTCCCGCCGCTGACACGGGTCCCCCGGCCGGGGGTCCGGGGGTCGCCCCCCGGGTAGTGCTGTCAGATGACGGTCGAGGCGCCGAACTACTCCCGCCGGTAGTAGTCGGAGCTTCGCACAGAAGTCCGTCGGAGCCCGCGACCGATCAGGCCGCGGGCTCCGCCGCGTCGGGGATACTGGTATGCGGCAGACGGAGCGCCAAGGAAAGTGAAGGGCCACACACGTGACTGAGATCGAGATCGGGCGCGGCAAGCGCGGCCGCCGGGCGTACGCGTTCGACGACATCGCCGTCGTCCCGAGTCGCCGTACCCGCGACCCGAAGGAGGTCTCGATCGCCTGGCAGATCGACGCCTACCGCTTCGAGCTGCCGTTCCTGGCCGCCCCCATGGACTCGGTCGTCTCGCCCGAGACCGCCATCCGCATCGGTGAGCTGGGCGGCCTGGGCGTGCTCAACCTCGAGGGTCTGTGGACCCGCTACGAGGACCCGGAGCCGCTGCTCGCCGAGATCGCCGAGCTGGACGAGACCGCTGCGACCAAGCGCCTCCAGGAGATCTACGCCGCCCCGATCAAGGAGGAGCTGATCGGGCAGCGCATCAAGGAGGTCCGCGACTCCGGTGTCGTGACCGCCGCCGCGCTCTCCCCGCAGCGCACCGCGCAGTTCTCCAAGGCCGTCGTCGACGCCGGCGTGGACATCTTCGTGATCCGCGGCACGACCGTCTCCGCCGAGCACGTCTCCGGCGCCGCCGAGCCGCTGAACCTCAAGCAGTTCATCTACGAGCTCGACGTCCCGGTGATCGTCGGTGGCTGCGCCACCTACACCGCCGCCCTCCACCTGATGCGCACGGGCGCGGCCGGTGTCCTCGTCGGCTTCGGCGGCGGCGCCGCGCACACCACCCGCAACGTCCTGGGCATCCAGGTCCCGATGGCCACCGCCGTGGCCGACGTGGCCGCCGCCCGCCGGGACTACATGGACGAGTCCGGCGGCCGCTACGTCCACGTCATCGCCGACGGCGGCGTGGGCTGGTCCGGCGACCTGCCGAAGGCCATCGCCTGCGGTGCCGACGCCGTGATGATGGGCTCCCCGCTGGCCCGCGCCACCGACGCCCCCGGCCGTGGCTTCCACTGGGGCATGGAGGCCGTCCACGAGGACGTGCCGCGCGGCAAGCGGATGAACCTGGGCACCGTGGGTTCCACCGAGGAGATCCTCCTCGGCCCCTCGCACACCCCGGACGGCTCGATGAACTTCTTCGGCGCGCTGCGCCGCGCGATGGCCACCACGGGCTACAGCGAGCTCAAGGAGTTCCAGCGCGTCGAGGTGACGGTCGCCCCGTCGCAGCACGACAAGCGCTGACGCTTCGTCTTCCAGGGCCCGGTCCGCTTCGGCGGGCCGGGCCTTTCGCATGGCCCCCCGCATGCCCCCCGCATGGCCGCTTGCGTGGCCTGCCCCCGACGTCAGCGCCGTATAAGCATTCGATCGTAGGGAATACTGGCGACTTATGGCGCAAAGCAAGTCGTTCAGCGGCAGGGACATGGGTATCGACCTCGGCACCGCGAACACGCTGGTGTATGTCCGGGGGAAGGGAGTGGTGCTCAACGAACCCTCGGTCGTCGCGGTCAACGCCGAGGACGGCAGCGTGCTGTCGGTCGGCTCCGAGGCCAAGGAGACCATCGGCCGTACCCCCTCGAACATCGTCGCCATCCGCCCGATGCGGGACGGCGTCATCGCGGACTTCGAGATAGCCGAGCGGATGATGCGGCACTTCATCAAGAAGGTCATGGGCAACCGCCGCTTCTCCCGCCCGCGCGTCGTGGTGTGCGTGCCCTCGGGCATCACGGGCGTCGAGCGACGGGCGGTCATCGAGGCCGCGTCGCAGGCCGGTGCCCGGCAGGTGCACCTGGTCGAGGAGCCGATGGCGGCCGCGATCGGCGCGGGGCTGCCGGTCAGCGAGCCGACCGGCTGCATGGTCGTCGACATCGGCGGCGGCACCACCGAGGTCGCGGTGATCTCGCTGGGCGGGATCGTCACCGCGCGCTCGGTGCGCACGGCGGGCGACGCCATGGACGCGGCGATCATCTCCTACGTCAAGAAGGAGTACGCCCTCGCCATCGGTGAGCGCACCGCCGAGGAGATCAAGCTGAGCATCGGCTCGGCCTCGCCGACCGGCTACGCGGAGGCGGGCGGCGGCGACCCGGAGGAGACCCAGGGGCTGCGCCCCGGCGACCGGCTGACGGTGCGCGGCCGGGACCAGGTCAGCGGTCTGCCCAAGACGCTGGAGCTGACGGCCGACGAGATCCGCCACGCGCTCAGCGAGCCGGTGGACGCCATCGTGATGGCGGTGCGCCAGACGCTCGACGAGACCCCGCCGGAGCTCTCCGGCGACATCATGGAACGGGGCATCGTGCTCACCGGCGGCGGCGCGCTGCTGCGCGGCCTGGACGTCCGGCTGAGCCGGGAGCTCGACATCCCCGTGTTCGTCGCGGACGAGCCGCTCGACTGCGTCGCCGTCGGCACCGGCCGCTGCGTGGAGAACTTCGCCTCGATGCGCACGGTGCTGGACGCCCAGCCGCGCCTGCTGTCGGGCCGGCTGTAGCCCCGCCCGGCCCCGGCGCGCGTGTTGCGGCCGGGGCGCGCGTCACAGCCGGTGCGCCGCTCCGGTGGGGCTCGCGCCCCGGGTGTCCAGCAGCAGCTGGGCCTTGACCGCGAGCCCCTGGAGGTCGTACGTGCGGTGGTGCTGGAGAAGCACCGTCAGATCGGCGGCGGCCGCGGCCTCGTAGAGGCAGTCGGCGCGCGGCACGGGCTGGCCCATGACGCGCCACTGGGCGGCGTAGGGGTCGTGGTAGCTGAGCAGGGCGCCCATCTCGATCAGCCGGGAGGCGATCTCGCGGGCCGGTGAGCCCTCCTGGTCGCCGATGTCGGCCTTGTAGCTGACGCCCAGCAGCAGGATCCGGGCGCCGCGCGCGGATTTGCCGTGCTCGTTGAGGAGCGTGGCGCAGCGCTGGATGACGTAGCGCGGCATCCGTCCGTTGACCTCCTGCGCCAGCTCCACCATGCGCAGCGGGTAGCCGAGGCTGCGGCCCTTGTAGGAGAGGTAGTTGGGGTCGATGGGGACGCCGTGGCCGCCGACGCCGGGGCCGGGGCGGAACGCCTGGAAGCCGAAGGGCTTGGTTTCCGCGCAGCGCAGGACGTCCCAGAGGTCGACGCCGATGTCGTGGCAGAAGACGGCCATCTCGTTGGCGAGCGCGATGTTGACGTGCCGGTAGTTGGTCTCCAGGACCTTGACCGCCTCGGCCTCGCGGCAGCCGCGCGCGCGGACGACCTTCTCGCAGATGCGCCCGTAGAAGGCGGCGGCGGCCTCGGTGCAGGCGGGGGTGAGGCCGCCGATGACCTTGGGGGTGTTGGCCAGGCCGTGGCGGCGGTTGCCGGGGTCGAGGCGGCTGGGGGAGTAGGCGAGGTGGAAGTCCTGGCCGGCGCGGAGCCCGGAGCCGGACTCCAGGAGGGGGCGCAGCAGGTCCTCGGTGGTGCCGGGGTAGACGGCGGACTCCAGGATCACGGTGGTGTGCGGCCGGAGCCGGGCCGCGAGGGCGCGGGCCGCCGCGACGACGGCGTCGAGGTCGAGTGCCCGGTCCTCGCCCAGCCGGGTGGGGGCGCAGATCACGGCCGTGCGGACCCTGCCGAGCTCGGCGTCCTCGGTGGTGGCGCGGAAGCCGGCGGAGACCATGCGGCGGATCAGGCTCGCGGTGAAGCCGTCGGCGCCCTCCGGGGGCAGCCGTCCGGCGCGGAGCTCGGCGACGGTGCGGGCGTCGGTGTCGTAGCCGACGGTGGGGATGGCGGCGGCGGTGGCGGCCTGGGCGAGCGGGAGCCCGAGGTGACCGAGGCCGATGACGGCGAGATCTGCGGGCATGGCGGGCATGGCGCGATGCGGTCCTTCCCGGAGGCGACGTCCGGAGGCGGTGTCCGGTGGGTTCCGGTTCCGGATGAACCCGGATAAAGCGCCCCGGTACATCAGCTTAGGGGGATATATGACTGTTATCCGGTATTTGTGGGTCACGTCCGCCGGGGCCGCGTCGCGGCGGACGGACCGGAGGCGGTCGTGGCGCGGCCGGAACGGCCGATCTGGGGCAGCATCGAAGCAGGACGCGTCACGACGTTCGGTCTCGGCTCCGTCCGCGCGGCCCCCGGCAGCGGTGGCGGCAGCGGCGGCGGGAGCGGCCAGGCGGGAGGCAGTGGTGAGGACAGCGACACTCGGCCCGGCCGAGCGCGGCGAGGCTCTCGCCCGAATGGCGGAGCGGGAACTGGACATCCTCGTCGTCGGCGCGGGCGTCGTCGGCGCCGGCACCGCCCTGGACGCGGCGACCCGCGGACTGGTGACCGGCCTCGTCGAGGCGCGGGACTGGGCGGCCGGCACGTCCAGCCGGTCCAGCAAGCTCATCCACGGCGGGCTGCGCTATCTGGAGATGCTCGACTTCGCCCTCGTGCGCGAGGCCCTCAAGGAGCGCGGGCTGCTGCTCCAGCGGCTGGCCCCCCACCTCGTCAGGCCGGTGCCCTTCCTCTACCCGCTCCAGCACAGAGGCTGGGAGCGCTTCTACGCCGGCGCGGGCGTGGCCCTCTACGACGCCATGTCCCTCTCCTCGGGCCACGGCAGAGGGCTGCCCGCCCACCGCCACCTCACCCGCCGGAAGTCCCTGCGGGTCGCGCCCTGCCTGCGCAAGGACGCGCTGGTCGGCGCCCTCCAGTACTACGACGCCCAGATGGACGACGCGCGCTACGTCACCACTCTCGTGCGCACCGCCGCCGCCTACGGCGCCGACGTCGCCAATCGGGCGCGGGTCGTGGGCTTCCTGCGCGAGGGCGAGCGCGTGGTCGGCGCCCGGGTGCGGGACCTGGAACAGGGCGGCGAGTTCGAGATCCGCGCCCGACAGATCGTCAACGCCACCGGGGTGTGGACGGACGACACCCAGCAGCTCATCGCCGAACGCGGCCAGTTCCACGTGCGGGCGTCCAAGGGCATCCATCTGGTCGTCCCCAAGGACCGGATCCACTCCACCACCGGGCTCATCCTGCGTACCGAGAAGAGCGTGCTCTTCGTCATCCCCTGGGGCAGGCACTGGATCATCGGCACGACGGACACCGACTGGGACCTGGACAAGGCCCACCCCGCCGCCTCCAGCGCCGACATCGACTATCTGCTGGAGCACGTGAACTCGGTGCTCGCCGTGCCGCTCAGCCGCGACGACGTCCAGGGCGTCTATGCCGGGCTGCGCCCCCTGCTGGCCGGCGAGTCGGACGCGACCAGCAAGCTCTCGCGCGAGCACACGGTGGCCCACCCCGTGCCGGGGCTGGTGGTCGTGGCGGGCGGCAAGTACACCACCTACCGGGTGATGGCGAAGGACGCCGTCGACGAGGCCGTGCACGGGCTCGCCCAGCGGGTGGCCGACTGCGTCACCGAGGACGTCCCGCTCGTCGGCGCCGAGGGGTACAAGGCCCTGTGGAACGGGCGCGCCCAGCTCGCCCGGCGCACCGGGCTGCACGTCGCGCGGGTCGAACACCTGCTCAGCCGCTACGGCTCGCTGGTGGACGAGGTGCTCTCCTACGTCACCGCCGACCCCGCGATGGGCGAGCCGCTGGGCGGCGCCGAGGACTATCTGCGGGCGGAGGTCGTCTACGCCGCCTCCCACGAGGGCGCGCGCCACCTCGACGACGTCCTCACCCGGCGGACGCGGATCTCGATCGAGACCTTCGACCGCGGCACGCGCAGCGCCCGCGAGGCCGCCGAGCTGATCGCGCCCGTGCTGGGCTGGGACGCGGCCCAGGTCGACAAGGAGGTCGAGCACTACGAGAAGCGCGTGGAGGCCGAGCGCGAGTCGCAGCGGCAGCCCGACGACCTGACGGCGGACGCGGCCCGGCTGGGCGCGCCGGACATCCAGCCGGTCTGACGGGCCGTCCGAGGGCATACGTGCCCTTTACAGGGGCATGCGTGTCCTTTACAGGGGCATGCGTGTCCTTTACAGGTACGCGATGCGCTCATGAGCGGTGTGTGACAGCCCGGCAGCTTCGGGAACCGCCCGTCGCCCAACCGTGTCCTGTGGGAGTGACAGGTCCTGTTCAGGGGAGCGGGCGACGACGCCACCGCATCCCGTCGTCCTCGGCACCGCCCCGGCGCGCGTCGGCACGCGCTCCTCACCAGGGCTCTCGGACCCTGGCCTTCCGCTGGTCCGCGGATGAGAGACAATGGTCCCTCTGCCAGGGTCGGTTGGTCGCAGAGCTGATTGCCAGAGGGGACGCATGTCGGAGGCGGAGCAGACGCAGGGCACGGCAGGGCGCCTCCTCGCCGGGCGATACCGCCTCGGGGACGTCCTCGGGCGCGGTGGCATGGGCACGGTCTGGCGGGCGACGGACGAGACCCTGGGCCGCGTGGTCGCGGTCAAGGAGCTGCGCTTCCCGTCCAACATCGACGAGGACGAGAAGCGCCGCCTGATCACGCGCACGCTGCGCGAGGCCAAGGCCATCGCCCGGATCCGCAGCGCCGGCGCGGTCACCGTCTACGACGTCGTCCACGAGGACGACCGTCCGTGGATCGTCATGGAGCTCATCGAAGGCCGCTCGCTCGCCGACGTCATCCGCGAGGACGGGCCGCTGAAGTGGCGCCGGGCCGCCGAGGTCGGGCTCGCCGTCCTCGACGTGCTGCGCGCCGCGCACCGCGAGGGCATCCTCCACCGCGACGTGAAGCCCTCCAACGTCCTCATCGCGGACGACGGCCGTGTCGTCCTCACCGACTTCGGCATCGCGCAGGTCGAGGGCGACCCGTCGGTCACCTCGACGGGCATGCTCGTCGGCGCCCCCTCGTACATATCCCCCGAGCGCGCCCGCGGCCAGAAGCCCGGCCCGCCCGCCGACCTGTGGTCGCTCGGCGGCCTGCTGTACGCGGCCGTCGAGGGCGCCCCGCCGTACGACAAGGGGTCCGCGATCGCGACCCTCACGGCCGTCATGACCGAGCCCCTGGGGCCGCCGCGCAACGCCGGCCCGCTGGCGGAGGTCATGTACGGGCTGCTGGCCAAGGACCCGCAGAAGCGCCTGGACGAGGCGGGGGCGCGGGCGTTGCTGACGGACGCCGTCAACGCCCCGGACGAGCGGCTGCCCAAGCCGCCCGAGCCCCAGCCCGACCTGGAGGCCACCCAGGCCATCGCCGTGCCGTCCATACCGGAGAAGCCGGTCCGCGCGGCGGCTCCGGCGCGGCCGAAGAAGGAGCGCGGCGGGTACGGCTACGACGACGGCCGGTCGTCCGCGTCGGCGTCCCGGGGCCCGGCTTCTTCGGGGCCGACGGGATCCTCGGCCGCCGCGTCCTCCTCGTCGTCCCGCGCGTCCTCCGCCGGAGCGGGTTCGCGTTCCTCGTCGGCGCCGTCCTCCCGGGCCGGAGGCTTGTCCGGTGGGGCGTCCGGCTCGCCGTCCGTGCCGTCGCGGGGCGCCTTCCGGCCCCTGCGGGACGCGGACACGGGCTCGTCCGTCACCGCCGAGCCCGAGGGCGCCGGGCAGCCCGTCAGGCTGCGGGTCGGCAGCGTCGCCGCCGGCGCCAGGGGCGCCCGCGACGCCCGTGGCACGACCTACGGCCGCGCCTCGCTCATGGACATCGTGCCGCGTCGCGTGCTGCTCGTCGCCGCGGTCGTGGTCGTCCTCGCCGTCATCGGCACGGTGATCGCCATCGCCGTGAGCGGCGGCAAGGACGACAGCGGCAAGGACGGTTCGTCCACGAAGCACAAGAAGGCCGCGATCGTCTCGACCGCACCGGTGTACACCGCCCCGGACGGCCACGGTGGCCGGGGCGGCCGGGACGGCTTCTCGCGCGCGAACTGACGCGCGCCGGCGCGCGCGTCGCCGTGTGACGCCGTGTGACGCCGTGTGAGCTCCCGGGACGGGAGGGACACGCGCGCATACCGGGCCGGACTGGTGGGGACGTACTGAGCCGTACGCGCCCTAAGGGGCGGGTTCGGCACGTATCGTGAGTCGTCGTGGACCGTACGCAGTCGCGATACGCCGCAAGGCACCGCTGAACGACCGGTTCTGACTGCCGGTCGGCGCACCGGGGTGCCTCGGGTCGGGGTGCCTCGGTGGGCCTCGGGGTGTGTCGAGGGGTGTCGGGGGCGGCCGTGCGACGGCGGATCGCACGAGTGGGGAGGCGTCGTGGACGACTACGCGGGCCGGGTGCTCGCCGACCGTTACCGTCTGCCGTTGCCCCCGTCCGAGGCGTTCGAGCTCGTGGAGACCCGGGCGTTCGACACCTACAGCGGCCAGGAGGTCCTGGTCCGGCAGGTCCCGCTGCCGGAGGTCGTGGAGGCGGAGGTCCTGGACGGACCCCACGGCCCGGGCGCCGCCCGGGGCCCGGCCGGGCCGGCGACCGGAGGCACGGGGGCGCGGCGTACGCCCTCGGGGCCCGGCGACCCGGCGGTGCGCCGCGCGCTGGTGGCCGCCACCGCCGCCGCGCAGATCCCGGACCACCCCCGGCTCGACCAGGTCTTCCACGTCTTCGCCGAGGCGGGCAGCCTCTGGATCGTCAGCGAGCTCGTCTCCGCCCGCCCGCTGGCCGCCCTGCTCGCCGAGCGCACGCTCTCCCCGCACCGCGCGGCCGAGGTGGCCGCCGACGTCCTCACGGCCTTGCGCGCCCTCCACGCCCAGGGCTGGACCCACCGCAACATCACCGCCCGGACCGTCCTCATCTGCGACGACGGCCGTGCCATCCTCACCGGCCTCGCCGCGGGCGCGGCCGAGGAGGCGCTGTGCGGCTACGACCCGGTCCCGGAGACGGCGGCCCGGGGAGAGCGGCCGCGCCCCTCGCCGTACGGGCCGGGGAGCGGAGCTCCCGGCGGCCCGGGCCCGCGCGCCGGGGGCGTCCCCCGGCAGGGCGGCGGCGCCGCGACGGGTGGTACGACGGGCGGTACCGCGTCCTCGGGCGCCGCCGAGCCCCACGGCGCGGGGGGCGAGCCGGACGAGGCCCGGAACGCCCGTGCGGCCCGCTCCGGTGCGATCGCCGCCTACCACGCGGCAGCCCGCGCCGCCGCGCGCGCGGCGGCCGAAGGCGCCGCCCGCCCGGCCGCCGGCGCCTCCACCTGGGGCGGCGGCAACGCGTCCAGCGGCAGCGCCCCCGCCCCGGGGGCCACCCGTCCCTGGACCCCGGACGGCCTGGTGCGCGGCGCGGCGGGTGCCGGTGGGACGAGTGCCGGTGGCGCGCGCGGTCCTGGGATGCCGGGGCAGGGCGGGCGGCCCGGCGTATCCGCCCAAGGCAAGCCCGGCGCGCCGGGCCGGAGTGCTCAGCCCGGCGTATCCGCTCAGGGTGGGGCCGCCGCGCCAGGGCAGGGTGTGCAGGGTCAGGGCGGGCCCGCCAACGGTTCGTCGCCGGCCTCGCCGGGGCGGTCCTCGAACGGCTGGGGGCACCCCAAGGGTCCGGCCGACGCGCTCGCCGCCGAGCGCGCCCGGCAGGCGCGGATGGTCGTGGTGGGCGCCGTCACCGAGCGTTGGGCGCCCGAACAGGCCTGGCCGGTGCAGGAGAACTGGCAGCTCGCGCCCCCCGTCGGCCCCGCCGCCGACCTGTGGGCCCTGGGCGCCCTGCTCTTCCGCGTCGTCCAGGGCCACGCGCCCTACCCCGAGGAGAGCACGGCCGAGCTCGTCCAGGTCGTCTGCGCGGAACCGCCCGCGTACGCCGAGGAGTGCGGCGCGCTGCGCCCGGTCGTCGAGTCGCTGATGCGGAAGGATCCCGCCGAGCGGCCCGAGTTCGAGGAGCTCCGCGGCTGGCTCCGTTCGCTGATCCGGTCGGCCCCGGAGCCCGAGCTCGGCAGCCGGACCGTCACCGTCCCGTCGATCGGGGCCCCCGCCCCCGGCGATCCGCGTCGGCTTCCGGTCGTCCGCCGACGCGGCGAGCTGGTCCGAGGGCGGCGCGTCCGCGCGTCCGCCCGGGGCGCTGCGGCCGCCCAGGCCCCGGAGAACGCCCACGGGCGGCACAAGCGGACGGCGGCCGAGCGGCGCGGGGAGCCGCCCCGCGCGCAGGAGAGGAGCGGCCTCCACACCACGGGCCATCTGCGGGAGGAGCGCGTGCCCGCGACGGCCTCCCCGCTGCGGCTGGGCAGGCTGCTGCTCGGCCTGATCCTGCTCGCCCTCGTCGGGGCCGTGCTGTACGCGGTGCTGTTCATGCCGCGCGCGGAGGAGGGCACAGGGCGCGCTCCGGCGGACCGCACGGGCGCGGCCGGTGCCCTGAGCGCCGCGCCGGGCGGCTCCGCCCCCGCCGGTACGGCGGGCCGAGCCTCCACCGACGGTGTCGGTGCGGGTGCCGGTTCCGGTGCCGCGAAGGGCTTCGCCCTGCGCAAGGACGCCAAGGGCTTCGCCGTGGCCGTCGCCGAGGACTGGCAGCGGCGCGGCGAGAACGCGCGCGGCCAGGTCGTCTACGCCGGCGGGGACTACGAGCTGATCGTGGTGCCGGGCCGGGACACGGTGGCCGAGTTCGGCGGCGACCCCATGGCCTACCAGCAGGACAAGGAGCCCGAACTGGCCCCGTACCGTGCCTCGTCCTGGTCGGGCTCCTCCGGCCTGCGGCGCGTCGACGTCGGCGGGACGGCGACGGCGGAGGGCACGTTCCACTGGAACGACAGCGGCGGCCGCCAGATCTACGTGCGCAACGCCGCGATGATCCTGGGCGACCGCTATCACCTGCTCCAGGTGCGCGGTCCGATGGACGAGCAGCGGTCGGTGGACACCTTCTTCGACCAGGCCATGGCCACGTACCGGGCCTCCGGCTGACCACGCGACGGACGTGGGCCCGGGGCCGGGCTCGGACCCAGACCCGGGCGCGGGCTCGGGCTCGGACGGGACTCGGGCCTGGGCTCGGGCTCGGCGTCGCTCAGTCGGCGAAGCGCTCGCGCAGCGTCTTCTTGAGGACCTTGTGCAGGGTGTCGTCGCGGGGCAGCGCGTCGACGAGCTCCAACTGCTCGGGCAGTTTGTGCACGGCCAGTCCGGCGGCGCGCAGATGGGCCGTGACGGCTTCGAGGGTCAGCGGCCGGGCTCCCGCCGGCTGCTGGACGACGGCGCAGACGCGTTCCCCGCGCAGCGCGTCGGGCAGACCGATGACGGCGGCGTCCTCGACGCCCGGGTGGTCGTGGAGGAACCCCTCGACCTCCTGGGCCGAGATGTTCTCGCCCTTGCGGATGATGATGTCCTTCACCCGGCCGGTGAGCACGAGGTGGCCGTCCTCGGTGAGCCGGCCGAGGTCCCCGGTGCGGAGGAAGCCGTCCTCGTCGAACGCCTCGGCCGTCTGCGCCGGGTCGAGGTAGCCCCGGCAGACGGCCTCGCCGCGCAGCCGTACCTCCCCGTCCGCACCGGTGGGTACGGGCGCGCCGTCCCGGCCGACGACCCGGACCTCCATGCCGGCGGCCGGTCGTCCCTCCGTGGCGGCCAGCTTCTCCTCGGGGTCGTCCGGGCACCCCATGGTGATCATCGGTGCCTCGGTCATCCCGTAGCCGTGGGCTAGCCGGCAGCCCAGTTCGCGGACCACGTCGTGGTGGAGCGCGGGCGGCCGGGACGCCCCGCCGCCGGCCATGAGCCGGAGCGTGGGGAGCAGCCTGCGGGCGGGGTTCTTGCGCTGCTCGGCGAGGAACATCGCGTAGAACGCGGTCGAGCCGCCCGCCACGGTGACACCGTGGCGCCGGTAGGCGGCGAGCGAACCGGGCAGCGAGAAGTGCTCCACGAGCAGCGCCGGGAAGCCACGCAGGAGCAGTGCGACGGTGTATTCGGGCCCGGCCACGTGCGCGTAGGGGAAGGCCATGGAGCCGACGTCGTCGGGGGTGAGCCGGAGCGCGTCGGCGAGGCAGGCGCCGGCGGCGACGAGGGCGCGGTCCGTGTGGAGGACGCCCTTGGGGCCCGCCGTGGTGCCGGACGTCCAGAAGATCCAGCGGACGGCCGTGCCGTCGGCCGGAGGGGGCGGGAGGATCGCCGGATCGGCCTCGGGGAGGGCGTCGTGGGCCAGGAACACCAGGGGCGGCGTGGGCAGCGTCAGGGCGACGCGGTGGGCCATCGGTGTGTGGTCGAAGCCCCGCCACAGCCCGGGGACGGCGAAGTACTCGGCTCCGGCGGACCTGAGCGCGTGCCCGACCTCGTGGTCTCGGCAGGCGGGTACGAGGGGGCTCTGGACGGCGCCCAGCCGGGCCAGCGCGAAGGCCAGGACGACGGTTTCGACGCGGGTGGGCAGCTGCCAGGCGATCCGGCTCCCGGGGCCCACGCCGAAGGTGTGGAGCCAGGCGGCGACGCGCTCGGCGCGGGAGCGCAGCCCGCCGAAGGTCACCCGCCGGTCGCCGCCGGGCGCCCCGTCCCGTGCCTCCCGCGCGGGCTCGTCGGCCTGGACGAGCGCGAGGGCGTCCGGGGTGAGCTCCGCGCGGCGCTCCAGGAGCTCCCAGAGCGTGCGGGAGGCCGCCAGTTCCCGGGCGTCGGTGCCGTTCCGCATGAGAGCGCCTCTCGACCTGACGGTATGTCATACCAGGGCCGGAGCGTAGGCGGTCGCGCCTTGTCGGTCCAGGGGGCGAGGGCTAGCCTCCTAGTGAACTGACGGAGTGTCAGATTTGGCGAAGGGGCACCCATGGAGCTGCCGCGCATCGTCAGCGTCGACGACCATGTGATCGAGCCGGCCCATCTCTTCGAGACCTGGCTGCCGGCGAAGTACCGCGACCGTGGCCCGCGCTCCCTGACCGCCGGGATCGGGGAGCTGGAGTACGTCGGGGGCACCTACCGCGTCACCATGGACCCGGACGGGCCCCCTACCGACTGGTGGGTCTACGAGGGCCTCCGCTTCCCGTACAAGCGCGTCATCGCGGCCGTCGGTTTCTCACGGGACGAGATGACCCTGGAGGGCATCACGCGGGAGGAGATGCGCCGGGGGTGCTGGGACCCGAAGGCGCGGCTGGCGGACATGGACCTGGGGCACGTCGAGGCGTCCCTGTGCTTCCCGACCTTCCCGCGCTTCTGCGGCCAGACCTTCGCGGAGGCCCAGGACAAGGAGGTCGCGCTGGCCTGTGTGCGGGCCTACAACGACTGGATGGTCGAGGAGTGGTGCGGCGACAGCGGCGGCCGGCTGATCCCGCTGTGCCTGATCCCGCTGTGGGACGTGGAACTTGCCGTGGCCGAGATCCGGCGCAACGCGGCGCGCGGCGTCCGGGCCGTGACCTTCAGCGAGATCCCGACGTACCTCGGCCT
Organism: Streptomyces sp. L500; assembly: GCF_054551825.1. Classification (NCBI taxonomy): domain Bacteria; kingdom Bacillati; phylum Actinomycetota; class Actinomycetes; order Kitasatosporales; family Streptomycetaceae; genus Streptomyces; species Streptomyces sp. L500. Next base: position 186,223 of record NZ_JBTOLC010000008.1, on the reverse strand, counting down.
GCCGTCGATCCACTCCGGCTACTGGGACCCGTTCTTCGCCGCCTGCGAGGAGACGGGGACGGTGGTGTGCATGCACATCGGGTCCTCCTCCCAGATGCCCGCCGCCTCCCCCGACGCGCCCCCGGCCGTCCAGGCCACTCTGTCCTTCAACAACGCCATGGCCTCGATGTCGGACTTCCTCTTCAGCGGCGTCCTCGTCCGCTTCCCCCGCCTGAGACTCGCCTACAGCGAAGGGCAGATGGGCTGGATCCCCTACGCCCTGGAACGCGCCGACGACGTCTGGCGCGAACACCGCGCCTGGGGCGGCGTTCGCGACCTGATCCCCGAGCCACCGTCGATGTACTACTACCGGCAGATCTACTGCTGCTTCTTCCGCGACAAACACGGCATCGACTCACTCGACACGGTCGGCCGCGACAACGCCACCTTCGAGACCGACTACCCCCACGTGGATTCGACGTGGCCGCACACGAAGGAAGTGGCTCTCGACCACGTGCGGGGCCTCGACGAGGAGACCGTCCGCAAACTGATGCGCGGCAACGCCATCCGCATGCTCGGTCTTGACCTCGACCTCGGTCCCGACCCCGACCTCGACCTCGACAAACCGGGGGGCTGAGCCCGGTGGACCTCGACCGCACCGCCGAAGAGGAGGAGTTCCGCCGGGGGCTCCGCGCCTGGCTGGACGCGACGCTGCCCAAGCTGCCCCCCAAGCCGTCACCGGACGACTGGCCCGCCCGCCGCGCCTACGACTGCGCCTGGCAACGGGCGCTGTACGACGCCGGATACGCCGGCCTGCACTGGCCCGCCGACGCCGGCGGCCGTGGCGCCCTACCCGGCAAGCACCTGATCTTCCTGGAGGAGACCGAACGGGCGGGCGCCCCCTATGTCGGCGCCAACTTCGTCGGCCTCCTCCACGCGGGCCCCACCATCGCGACCGAGGGGACCGCCGCCCAGCGCGCCCGGTGGCTCCCGCCCATCCTGCGCGGCGAGGAGGTGTGGTGCCAGGGCTTCTCGGAGCCGGACGCCGGTTCCGACCTGGCCTCCCTGCGCACCCGCGCGGTCCGTGACGGCGACGCCTATGTCGTCACCGGCAGCAAGATCTGGACCTCGCACGCCGAGGTCGCCGACTGGTGCGAACTGCTCGTCCGCACCGGCCCTCCGGACTCCGGCCGCCGGGGCCTGACCTGGCTCGCCCTGCGCATGGACGCCCCCGGGGTGACGGTCCGCCCGCTGCGGACCCTCGCCGGGTCGGCGGAGTTCGCCGAGGTGTTCCTCGACGGGGCGCGCGTGCCGCTCTCCCATCGCGTCGGCGCCGAGAACGACGGCTGGCGCGTCACCATGATCACGCTCTCCTACGAGCGCGGCACCGCCTTCGCGGGTGAAGTCGTCGCCTGCCGCCGCACCCTCGTGCGGCTGGCCCGTGAGGCACGGGAGAACGGGCGCTGGGACGACCCCGCCCTACGGCGCCGACTCGGCCGCCTCAACGCCGAATTCGGCGCGCTGTGGCGGCTCGTCCAGTGGAATACGAGCGAGGCGGAAGCGGCGCTGCGCGCGGGCGGCGACGGGGTGCCCGGTGCCGGTGCCTCCGTCTTCAAGCTGCGCTATTCCCACGCACGACAGGAGCTCTACGACGCGGCCGCCGATGTTCTGGGGCCGCTCGCCCTGGACGCCGATCACGAGTGGACCACCGGGCGCCTCACGTCCCTCGCCTACACCATCGCCGCCGGTACCTCCCAGATCCAGCGGAACATCATCGCCGAGCGCGTCCTCGGCCTTCCCAAGGGGCGGTGACCCAAGGGCATGGACTTCCGGCCGAGCCATGACCAACGCGCGCTGATCGCGGGAATGCGGACACTTCTGTCGGCGCGATTCCCCCGGGAGAAACTCCGGGAGGCCGCCGATGCCCAAGTGCCGGAAGCCACTCTCGACCGGTCACTGTGGCGGGAGTTGGGCAAGTGCGGATTCTTCTCCCTGAGACTCGCGGAGAAAGACGGTGGAGCCGGCCTGGGCCTGCCCGAGTCGGTGTTCCTCTTCGAGGAGGCGGGCCGCCATCTGCTCCCCGGTCCGCTCGTCGCCACCCACTTGGCGGCCGGGCTGATCCCCGGCGTCGCCGAGGGCGAGACGGTCGTGACAGCCCTGGAGGGGCCCGGCATGGTCGAGCACCTCGCCATGGCCGATGTCGTGCTCGTCCTGGACGGCGACCGTGGCCGTCTCAGGGTGCTGGAGGTGACGGACGGTCACGGCCCGAGCGTCCTGACGGGCCGCCCAGTGCGGTCGGTGGACCCCACGACGCCCCTCCATCACGTGGTGTCGATGCCCGAGGGGACGCGGGCTTTGCCGGGCGCGGGCGGCGGAGGCGGCGGGCTCGCCGGGGATGATGTCGCTCGCCTCCTTCGGGAGGCGGCGCTGCTGACCGCGGCGCAGCAACTCGGGAGTGCGGGCCGGACTCTGGACATGGCCGTCTCCCACGCGAAGAACCGGAGACAGTTCGGGCGCCCGATCGGTGCCTTCCAAGCCGTGCAGCACCTGTGCGCGCAAATGCTCGCCCGTACGGAACTCGCACGCGTAAGCGTATATGCGGCGTCACTCAGGGCCACTGAAATCGATATCTCCGGAGCCCGGCTGCTGGCGGACGAGGCGGCCGTGCGGAATGCCCGCGACTGTTTGCAATTGCATGGCGGCATGGGCTTCACCTGGGAAGCGGATGTCCATCTCCACCTGAAGCGGGCCTGGCTGAGGCGGGCGCACTGGCGGCCGACCGAGGACGCCGAGGAGTCGCTGGCCCGGGCCCTGCTCGCCGCGCCGGGAGAATCGCCCGAAGAAAATCGCGAACCATTCGAATGACGCGGGGTAATCGGCCCCGGTCGAAATGCCGCCCTTGCCGCCCTGAATGATCACGCTGCGTCGATATCGAGTTGTGTTCTTCGCGTAACTCGTCACCGTATGGAGTCGCGCCGAGTTTCGGGTACTCTCCGTGAGATGCGAGTGGTTCAAGGGCGCAATAAATCCGGTCCCGCCGAAGAAGCGGTGCCGGGCGGGGAACCGCCCTTCGTCCTTGTCGGCCCGGAGGCGGGAACGCCCCGGTGTCCGAGCCCCTCAAGCGCGCGTCGCACAGTATGCAGTAGGCGCACTCCTTCGCGCCGGAATATGCCCGAAGCGCTTGTCGGGGTGACTGTAGGTCAACCATGCTTTCGCCGAAGGGGGTCACGCTGTGTGATCCCGTCAGGCAGCGAGGCGTTGTGTCCGCCGGTTCGGATGGTGTGAGCGGTGCAGGTGCTTCAGGTGCAGATCGAGGTGGGGGCCGACCCCTCGGAAGTGGGGCGGGCCCGTAGGTGGGCACGGTCGCGGCTCGCCGGGTGCGGGATAGGGCTCGACGAGCCCCTGGCCGAGACGCTGATCCTGCTGATCTCGGAGCTGGTCACCAACGCCGTGGTGCACACCGGCTGTCCGGCCGTCCTGCGGATGCTCCTGCCGGGCGCCGCGAGCCCCGCCGGACGGGCGTCGGGCGCCCGGCCCGGCACGGTCCGGGTCGAGGTGGCCGACATCAGCGCCCGGCCGCCGGCGCGGCGGTGGGCCGAGGGCGGTGACACGGGAGGCAGGGGTCTGGAGTTGGTGGACGGACTCGCCGACCGCTGGGGCTGGCAGCGCGAGGGCACCGGCAAGCGTGTCTGGTGCGAGGTCGACCGCGGCGGTCCCTGCTGGAGTAGTGCTTTCGAGCCACAACACGCCGCGACAAATCGGGCGTAGTCGACAAAGTCCAGACCAGGTGTTGACGTGAAGTGGTCACGTGATCACCCTTGGATGCAGCGATTCGTTGCGAGGGGACGTCGAGAGGTCCGGCTGTCCTGGGCTGCCTTGGCGAGTGCGGGTCGCGATCCGGCGCGACGACAGGGCTGAGGCGCCGGAGCTGGTTGGCGGCGCACGGTGCCGTGCTCGGGGTGCGCATCTGTGCGCCGCCGCCCACCCGTTGCCCCGGGAGCCTGCCCGCGCCCGGGCGCCGTCGTCAGAAGATCGCCACAGGCGCCACGGGCGTTCCCGTCCCGCCGACGAACGGCTCCGGCATGGCCGCCAGGAAGAAGGCGTAGCGCCGCTCTTCCGCGCACACGGCGGAGAGTTCCTCGAGATTCCAGTTCTGGCCCTGAGGCATCCCCATCTCCACCAGATCGAGCGCGTGTACGGGCATCCAGAGGTCCGTGATCTCCGGCGGGAAGATCTCGAACGTGAGGGTGTCATTGGCGACGGCGGCCACGTCGCGGGCGTGGAACCACTCGGGCGTGCGGATCGACAGACCGGGGGAGGGGTGGGCGTACGCGTGCTTGTCGCCGGCCAGGAACCGCTGGATCTGTCCAGTCCTGACGAGCACGATGTCGCCCGGCCGGACCGTGACCCGGGCCAGTTCCTCCGCCGCCTCCAGGTCCTCGGGCGTGACGGCGTGGCCGCCGTCGAGCCGGTCCACGCCCCTGGCGCGGGCGACGTCGAGCAGTACGCCGCGCGAGACGATGTGCCCGGCCTTCTCCACGCCGTTGAAGGCCGAGCGGCCCTGGGCGGTGATCGATTCCGCCGGGCGGCCGTTGTAGAGCTTCCCGTCGTGGGAGACGTGCGAGAGCCCGTCCCAGTGCGTGCCGGCCTGCAGCCCCATGGTCACGATGTCGTCGCTGGTGGCCACGGTGCCCGGCCCGAACAGCTCCACGTTGATCGCCACCATGGTGTGCAGCGGGTTGATCCTGCCGGGGATCACGCCCGTCTGGACGCCGTTCTGGTGCAGGGGCAGCGCGAGCGGTACCCGCCTGCCGACGGTCACGGTCGCGGCGGCCTCGCGCACCACCTCGTCGGTGATGAGGTTGAGCGTGCCTATCTCGTCACCCTCGCCCCAACGACCCCAGTTGTTAAGTCGCTTGGCCAGTTCGTAGAACTCGGACGGCAGCGGCATGGATGTCCTCCCGGATGGCGGCTGTGCGGCTCCGCCGCGGCTTCGGCCGCGGGGCTTGTGCTCGCGCCCGTGCTGCCCAAAAATCTAACGGACCGTCAGAAACTGCGGGAGGGGCCACACCGTGGGGAACTTCTTGGCAGGCAAGGTGATCGCCGTCACCGGCGCCGGACGGGGGATCGGTAGGGCCGTCGCCCTGGCCTGCGCCGCCGAGGGCGCCCGGGTCGTCGTCAACGACTACGGGGTGTCCGTGGCGGGCGAGGAGCCCTCGAGCGAGATCGCCACCGCCGTCGTCAAGGAGATCGAGGCCCTCGGAGGCGAGGCCACGGCCGTCGCGGACGACGTCTCCACCATGGCCGGAGGCGGGCGGATCGTGGACACGGCGACCGCCCGGTACGGCCGCCTCGACGGCGTCGTCTGCGGAGCGGGCATCCTCCGCGAGCGCATGATCTTCAATATGACCGAGGAGGAGTGGGACTCGGTCATCGCCACCCACCTGAAGGGCACCTTCACCGTCTTCCGCGCCGCCTCCGCCGTGATGCGCCGGCAGCGCTCCGGCACCCTCATCGGCTTCACCAGCGGCAACCACCAGGGAAGCGTGTCCCAGGCCAACTACGCCTCGGCCAAGGGCGGGATCATCTCCCTCGTCCGCAGCGCCGCCCTGGGGCTCCACAAGTACGGCGTCACCGCCAACTGCGTCGCGCCCGTGGCCCGCACCCGGATGTCCGCCGGCGTCCCCATGGAACTCAAGGAGATCGGCGAGCCCGAGGACGTGGCTCCCCTGGTCGTCTACCTGCTCGGCGACCGCGCCCGGGAGCAGGGCGTCACCGGCCAGGTCTACACCGTCGCCGGCCCCAAGATCGCCGTTTGGGCCCAGCCCCGCGAACTGCGCGCCGCCTACGCCGAGGGCCGCTGGACCCCCGAACGGATCGCCGAGGCCCTCCCGGAGACCATCGGCGTCGACCCGATGCCCCTGCTGGACCGGCTCCGGGACATGGCCGACGCGGCCGCCGCCGGCCGGCGCCCCAACGCGTGACGCGGCGGACCGCGCAGGGAGGGGCGTGACGCCATGGACTTCGCATTCGGGCCGGAGGACGAGGCCTTCCGTCAGGAGGCTCGCACCTGGCTGGCCGAGCACCTGCCCGGACACACGGCCCGGCACCAGGACGATGACGGCCACCCCGCGCCCGGCCGCGCGTGGGAACGCGAACTCGGCACCGGCGGCTGGATCGGCCTCGGCTGGAGCCCCCACCGCGGCACCCACGGCAACCGCACGGCCTCCCTGACCCGGCAGGTCGTCTGGGCCGAGGAGTACGCCCGCGCCGGAGCGCCCGCCCGCCTCGGCCACCTGGGCGAGAACCTCCTGGCGCCCACCCTCCTCGCCCACGGCGACGACGCCCAGTGCGCCCGCTTCCTCCCCGCCATCGCCCGGGGCGAGGAGATCTGGTGCCAGGGCTACAGCGAACCCGGCGCGGGCTCGGACCTCGCCGGTGTCCGGACCACCGCCACACGCGCCGACGGCGGACGCGTCTACCGGATCGACGGACAGAAGATCTGGACCTCCCTCGCCCACGAGGCCGACTGGTGCTTCGTCCTCGCACGCACCACCAAGGGCTCACGGCGCCACCACGGACTGTCCTTCCTCCTCGTGCCGATGGACCAGCCCGGCCGCGTCGAGGTCCGGCCGATCCGCCAGCTGACCGGGACCGCCGACTTCAACGAGGTGTTCTTCGACGGCGCCGAGGCCGGCGCCGAACACCTCGTCGGAGGGGAGGGCGACGGCTGGCGGATCGCCATGGGGCTCCTCGCCAGGGAACGCGGAGTGTCCACCCTCGTCCAGCAGATCGGCTTCGCGGCCGAACTGGCGCGAGTGGTCCGCCTGGCCCTGGAGACCGGCGCCGCAGAGGAGCCGGCGGTACGGGACCGGCTCGTACGGCAATGGGCCGAACTCCAGACCATGCGCTGGAACGCCCTGCGGACCCTGGGGGCCGCGGACACCCCCGGGGCGCCCAGCGTCGCCAAGCTGCTGTGGGGCGGCTGGCACCAGCGGCTCGGTGAACTGGCGATGCGAGTGCGCGGCGCCCCCGCCACCCTGGGGCCGGACCCCTGGAGCGCCGACAGCCCGTACCGGCTGGACACCCTGCAACGCCTGTTCCTCTTCAGTCGAGCCGACACCATCTACGGCGGCTCGGACGAGATCCAGCGCAACATCATCGCCGAGCGCGTACTCGGTCTGCCCAAGGAGGCACGGACATGACGGAGTACGGGCACTGGATCGCCGGCGCCTGGCGCGCGCCGGAAAAAGGGCACTATCCAGTTGTCAATCCGGCGACCGAGAAGGTCGTCGGGGAGGCCCCGGAGTCGACTCCCGCCGAAGTCGCCGACGCCGTGGCCGCCGCGCGGGCCGCGCAGGACGGCTGGTCCCGTACACGACCGCGCGAGCGCGCGGCCGTACTGGACCGGATCGCTGATCTGATCACCGAGCGGAGCGAGGAGCTCGCGCCCCTCCTCCAGGCCGAGACCGGCTCGACGACACGCGTCACCTCGGCCATGCAACTCCCCACCGCCTCCGAACGCTTCCACCGGTACGCGCGGGGCGCGACGGAACCGCACGTCGTCCCGCTCGCGCCGCGCCCCGTCAGGGCGAGCCCCCTCGCACCCGGCGGCCTGCTCGGCGCCGCCGCGGTGCGCCGCCCCGTGGGCGTCGTCGGCTGTATCACCTCCTACAACTTCCCTCTCGTCAATCTCGCGGGCAAGGTCGCGCCCGCCCTGGCCATGGGCAACGCGGTCGTCGCGAAGCCGGCGCCGCAGGACCCGCTCTGCTGCCTGGAGCTGGGCCCGTTGTGCCGCGAGGCCGGGCTTCCCGACGGGTTGTTCAACGTGGTCACCGGCTCGGGCGCGGGAGCCGGGGAGGCGCTCGTGGCGCACCCCGGCGTCGACATGATCAGCTTCACCGGTTCCAGCGCGGTGGGAAAGAAGATCGCCGAGGCCGCGGGGAGGTCGATGAAGCGCACCCTGATGGAGCTGGGCGGCAAGGGCGCGGCCATCGTCCTGGAGGACGCCGACGAGGCGGTGATCAAGTCGGCGGTCGGGGCGGTCGGTTCGGTCTGGTCCTTCCACAGTGGGCAGATCTGCACGGCGCCGACCCGACTGCTCGTCCACCGGTCGCTGTACGAGCGGGTCGTCGCCGGTCTCAGACATTACGCCGGGTCACTGATCGTCGGGGACCCTGTGGATAACTCCACGATCGTGGGCCCGTTGATCTCCGCCGAGCAGCGCGACCGCGTCGAGGCCCACATCGCCGGGGCCCGTGACCAGGGCGCCCGCATCGTCGTCGGCGGCACGCGCCCCGCCGTCCGCCCGGGCTTCTACGTCGCCCCCACCCTCATCACCGACGTCACCCCCGACATGGCCGTGGCCCGCGAGGAGATCTTCGGACCCGTCGTGGTCGTGCTCGTCTTCGACGACGAGGACGAGGCGGTCCGTATCGCCAACGGCACCGCGTACGGCCTCCACGACTACGTCTTCAGCGCCGACGCCGGCCGCGCCTGGGCCCTCGCCGCCCGGCTCCGCAGCGGGAACGTCGGCGTGAACACCGTCCAGCGACACCCCGAGACGCCCTTCGGCGGGTTCAAGGAGAGCGGGATCGGCCGCGACGGCGGCTCGTTCGCCCTCGACGCGTACAGCGAACTCCAGTCGGTCGTCTGGCCGTCCTGAGCCCTGCCCCGGAGAGGATCACCACTGATGAGAGGCGTCATCTTCGACGGCGAGCGGCCGCGTTTCGTCGACGACCTGGAGGTACGGGACCCGGGCCCCGGCGAGGTGCTCGTCGCCGTCGCCGCGGCCGGCCTCTGCCACAGCGATCTCGCGGTCGTCGACGGCACCATCCCGCATCCCCTCCCCGTGGTCCTCGGACACGAGGGTGCGGGCGTGGTCGAGGCCGTCGGACCGGGCGTCGCACACGTCTCACCCGGCGATCACGTCGCTCTGTCCACCTTGGCCTCCTGCGGCGCCTGCGCCGACTGCGACCGGGGGCGGCCGGCCATGTGCCGCGCCGCCTTCGGCAGGCCCGGCAGACCCTTCCGGCGGAACGGGGAGAAGCTGTTCCACTTCGCGGCCACGTCCGTCTTCGCCGAGCGGACGGTCGTCAAGGCCGTCCAGGCCGTCAGGATTCCCGACGACGTCCCGCTGGTCCCGGCGGCCCTCCTCGGCTGCGGGGTCCTGACCGGCGTCGGCGCGGTCCTCAACCGCGCCCGCGTGGGCCAGGGCGAGTCCGTCCTCGTCATCGGGGCGGGCGGGGTCGGCCTCAACGTGCTGCAGGGCGCCCGGATCGCCGGTGCCGCCCCGATCGTCGCCGTCGACGCCAATCCCGCGAAGGAGAAGACGGCCCGGCTCCTCGGCGCCACGCACTTCGTCCACGCCTCCGCCGGCCGCGACGTCCCCGCCGCCGTCCGGGAAGTCCTGCCAGCCGGAGCCGACCACGCCTTCGAATGCGTCGGCGACGTCCGGCTCGTCCGGCAAGCCGTGGACCTCCTCGGGCGGCACGGCCAGGCGGTCCTCCTGGGCGTGCCGCCCCTCGGCGCGGAGGCGTCGTTCCCGGTCTCGTCCCTCTATCTGGACAAGTCGATCCTGGGCTGCCGCTACGGCTCGTCCCGGCCGCAGCACGACATCGCGCTCTACGCCCGGCTGTACCGGGAGGGTCGCCTGATGCTCGACGAACTCGTCGGCCGGATCCATCCCGTCGAGGAGTTCGCGCAGGCCATGGACGACATGAACAACCATGCGGTGGCCCGGGGCGTCCTCTCCTTCGACCGGTGAGCCGGTCGTCCTCCATGTGATCCCCGTCGTGGGTCTTGCGCGGGCCGTCGCCTGAGTGTGGGGTTGGCCCGTGCCTTTCGTGCCGTTCAGGCCCGGATCCAGGGCAAGCCGGAACGGAACCTCGCGGCCTCTGGGGGAATCATTCTTGGAGAGAGGGGCTGACATGACACAGCAGGCTGAGCCGCACCCGATAGCGGAAGAGGCGCCGGACGAGGCGACGGACGCCGCGTCCGGGCCGTGCTGCGCAGCGCCGCACCGGGCGCCGCGCGACGACGGGTTCGGCGCCGCGTTCTGCGCCTCGATGGCCACGCTCTGCGCGGAGATCGTCGTCGCCGCGACGGCCGGTGTGCTCGTCCTTCTCTCCCGGGAGCACGACGGGCTCCCCAAGGGGCCCGTCCTGATCGCCGCCGTGGCCCTCGGCGCCCTGCTGCTGACCGTGCTGCTCAGCGGCTTCGTCACCGCCGCCGCCGTCATGCCCGCGCTGACGCTGGCGCGGCGGACGGCACGCGCCCGGAAGCGGAGCGACAGCGCGCTGTGGACCGCCGGGGCCGCGACCGCCGTCGCCGCGGCGGCCGTCGTCGTGTTCGGCGGCGTGGCCGCGCTCGGCAGCCTCTCCCTGGCGCGGCCGCTCAGCTACCCCATCTGGTGGGGGGCCCTCACGGTCGTCCTGGTGCCCGCCGCCTTGGCCGGCCGGGCGGCCGCCCGCAGGGTCCGTGAAAGCCGGTCCGGCAGCGTGGCTCGCCGGGTCACGCGTGACGGACTGCTGGCCTGGCTGGTCGTCGGCGCGCTCGGCGCCGGGGCGTACGGCACGGGGCTGGTGAGCGTGTACGAGCCGCCGCGCCTGACCAGGTCGGATCTCGCCGGCACCTGGACGGACGGCCGCGGCGGCACGGTCAAACTGGACTCGGACGGCAACGCGATCGCCGAGGGGCTCGACAACTTCATCTGGGACGGCACGGGCAAGGACCGGCCCAAGGACTGCGACGGCTCCGGCACCTGGACGCCGGTCAAGGACGGCGGCCGGGTACAGGGCGTCTCCATGCGGATCAGCTCCTGCGAGCTGTCCCGCGACTGGAGCGTCATCGGTACGGAGAAGGAGCCGCGGATCTTCCACGAGATCGGCAAGCCGGGCTCCGGCAAGCGCTATGTGCTGACGAAGGTGGTCAAGCACAAGAACAGGCACAGGGAGAAGTGACCGCAGGGGCGCGACCGGGCGGACGCGCCCGTCAGGGGCGGGACGCCCGCTCGTCGTACGTCCCGAACGCGTCGAAGGTGCCGAAGCCGCTCCGGTGGAACAGCAGGGGACCCGCGCTCGCCGCGTTCTCGTCCTCCCCCAGGGCCGCCACACGCCCCACGACGATGAGGTGGTCCCCGGCCGTGTGCACCGCGTGGATCACACAGTCGACCCAGGCGGGCACGCCCTCGATCCTGGGCGAACCGGTCGCCGGAGCGGGCGTGTGGGGAACTCCGGCGAACTTGTCGGCCGTTTGCGCGCCGCTCACCGCGAAACCTCGGCAGAGGGTTCCTTGCCCGGAGCCCAGGATGTTGACGCAGAAGACCCCCGCACGGGCCACGCGGGGCCAGGTCGTGGAAGTACGGCCCACCATGAAGACGACCAGGGGCGGGTCGAGGGACAGCGAGGCGAACGACTGACAGGCGAAGCCCGCCGGAGGCTCGCCGTCCGCTCCGGGCGCCGTGATCACGGTGACTCCGCTGGCGAAATGCCCCAGCACCGTCCGGAAGTCCTCCGTATGCGGCGGAGGAGGCTCGTCCGCTCGTACGGCCCGCAAGGCCGGGCGGGGGAGCGGGGGAAGGCGCGGGGCGGCCGGGGCGGGTGAGCCGGCCGATCGCAGATAGCGCAGGGCGACGTCCGCCATACCGGCGTGTCCCATCATGGCCCCCATTGAAACTGATGGCGTGTGAGATCGGTACCCCGTGTGGGGGAGCCGGCGGCCATGGCGGTCACCGCCCACGGAACGCGGGGCTCCGGCGTTCGAGGAAGGCGACGAGGCCCTCGGCCGCGTCCGCCGTCGTGGCGTTGATCTCCTGCGCGGCCGCCTCGGCGGCGAACGCCGTGCCGCGATCGGCGTCGAGCGAGGCGTTGACCAGCTGTTTCGTCAGGGCGAGGGCACGGGTCGGGCCGTCGGCGAGCCGCCGGGCCCACGCCCGTGCCATCTCGTCCAGCTCCTTGTCCGCGACGACGCGGTTGACCAGTCCGAAACGTTCCGCCTCGGTGGCGGAGAGCGCGTCGCCGAAGAACATCAGCTCCTTCGCCCGGCGCGGACCCACGAGGCGGGCCAGCAGATACGCGCCGCCGCCGTCGGGGACCAGCCCCCGGCGCACGAACACCTCGAGGAAACGGGCCGATTCCGCCGCCAGGACCAGGTCGCAGGCGAACGCGAGATGCGCGCCGAGCCCGGCGGCCGTGCCGTTCACGGCCGCGATCACGGGCTTCTCGCAGTCCAGCACCGCGCCGATGAGCCGCTGGGCGCCGTCCCGGATCGTCCGGGCCACATCGCCGGGGGCGCGGTCGGTGAGGGCCGTTCCCGGCACCGTCCGCAGGTCGGCGCCCGCGCAGAAACCCGGGCCGGTGCCGGTGAGGACCACGGCCCGGACGGCCGGGTCGGCCGAGGCCCGCGCGAAGTGGGAAATCAAGTGTTCGCGCTGGTCAGGGGTGATGGCGTTGAGGGCCTGGGGCCGGTTGAGGGTCAGCCACGCCACCCCGTTGTCAGTGGTGTGCAGTACCAATGACTCAGCGGATCCGGTGGACGCGGCGGACCCGTCCGGTTCGCCGCGTCCACCGGGCCCGGGAGATGTCTCACGGGGGGAGAGCGTCATGGGGGAGCTCCTTGTCCTACAGGCGGCCGGGCGCGGCCCGGCCGCGCGGAGTGCGGCGGCGGTGCCCGATGCCTCAACGGCAGACGGTCAGCGCGTCGAGGGCCACGGCGCCCTGGCCGCGCTCCAGCACCACGAGCGGGTTGACGTCCAGCCCGGCGAGGCCGTCGCCCAGCTCCAGGGCCATGCGCTGGACGCGCAGGACGGTCTCGACGAGGGCGTCCACATCGGCCGGGGGAGCCCCCCGGACGCCGTCCAGCAGGGCCCGCCCGCGCAGTTCGCCGAGCATGGCCCGCGCGTGGTCCTCGCCGAACGGCGGCACGCGTACGGCCGTGTCGTCCAGGACCTCCACCAGGACGCCGCCCAGGCCCACCGTCACGGTGGGGCCGAAGAGGGGGTCGCGGGTGATGCCGACGGTCATCTCGACTCCCTGGCCGACGAGCTGGCAGACGAGCACCCCGTCCAGCGGCAGTCCCTCGTAGCGGGCGATCTCGGTCAGCTCCCGGTAGGTGTCGCGGACCTGGCTGGCCGAGGTCAGCCCGATCCGCACCAGGCCGAGCTCCGACTTGTGGCCGAGTCGCGGCCCCGAGGCCTTCATGACCACGGGATAGCCGATCTGGCCGGCCGCCCGGACGGCCGCGGCGGCGCTGGTCACCAGCTGTTCCCGGGGTACGCGTATGCCGTACGCGCGCAGGAGCTGTTTCGCCGCGTGCTCGCTCAGCTGCTCGCCCGGGCGCAGCAGCGCCCGCGCCTTGCGGGCGGACGGGGACAGGGTGCGCGGGGCGTCGTCGAAGGGGGAGCGGTAGCCGTCGGTGAAGCGGTGGTGGTCGAGGTAGGCGCGGACGGCGGTGACGCAGTTGGCGAACGTGCGGAAGGTGGCCACGCGCGAGGAGCCGAGGAGGGTGGTGCGATAGGCGTCCTCGGTGCCGACGGGCGAGCCCCACACCACGCACACGAGTTTGTCGGTCTTCTCCGCCGCGTCCGCGAGGTCCCGTGCGAGCCGGTCGCTCAGGGGCGGGAAGGGGCCGGTGATCGGGCAGACGAGGACGCCGACGGACGGGTCGGCGAGGATCGCGTCGATGATCTTCCGGCCGCGCCAGTCACCGACGGGATGGCCGCCGTTGTCGACGGGGTTGGCCACGCTCAGATAGTCGGGGATCCACTGGTGGAGTTCGTTCTGCTTCGCGGTGGACAGGAGGGGGAGGTCGAGGCCGGCCGCGGAGGCGAGGTCGGCGAAGTGGGCTCCCGTGCCACCGGAGATCGAATACACGGCGACGCCCTGGGCGCGCGGCGGGCGGGCACGGGCGAGGAGGGCCGCGGTGTCCTGGAGCTCGTCCAGGCCGTTCACGCGGATCACGCCGTACTGCCGCATGGCCGCGTCCACCACGTCGTCCGCACCGGTGAGCTTGCCGGTGTGGGTGGCGGCGGTGCGGGCGCCCGTCTCCGTCCGGCCGACCTTGACCATGACCACGGGCACCTTGTGGCGGGCGGCCCGGTCGGCGGCGAGCAGGAACGCGCGGCCGTCCTTGAGCCCTTCCACATAGGCGGCGATGGCGCCGACCTCGGGCCGGGTGGCGAAGTAGGAGAGGAAGTCGGCGCACTCCAGGTCCGCCTCGTTGCCGGTCGGCGCCCAATGGGAGAGCCGGATGCCCAGCTCCTGGAGGGCGAAGACGGGCCGGCCCTGGTGGCCTGACTGGGTGATCAGGGCGATGGCGGGGCCGTCGAGGTCGTCGCGGAAGCGCTCGAAGGCGTTCAGGTTGGTGTTCGGGCCGAGCAGCCGGGTGCCGGAGCCTTGGAGCGCGGCGGTGAGCCGGGCCTGGGCGGTGGCACCCTCGGTGCCCGTCTCGGCGAAGCCGGAGGCGAAGACGACGGCGAAGCGGGCCCGGGTCTCCTTGAGTTCCTCGAGCACGGGGGCCGGGTCGCCGACGAGCAGGACGGCGAGGTCGACCCGCTCGGGGAGATCGCGGACGGAGGCGTGGCAGGGGAGGCCGAACACGGTCGTACGGGTGGGGTGCACGGGGTGGACGCGGGCGCCGACGCGCTCGGCCCAGCCGATGAGTTGGCGGGTGATGGCGGTGTTGGGCCTGCCCTCGGTCTCGGAGGCGCCGATGACGGCCATGGTCCGGGGGCGGAAGAGCCGGTCGAGGTCGGGGACGTCCGAGGAGAGGGGGCGTCCGCTGACGTCGGTGTCCTCGGCGGTGGTGGTCGTGCCATGGACAGCAGGGCCGGGGTGGCGGCCGCAGGCCGTCACCCGGGCGGGACGGGAGGTGGTGGTGAGTGTGCCGTGAGTAGATCCGAGCATCGTTCTCGCCCACTCCTGCTCAATGGCCGATAAGCTGACGGTAAGTCAGATTACTGAGCTGATGGTCCATCAGGAACAGGGTGTGCGCCGGAACGATCGGAACATGGAGGGAAGGAGCCCCCCTTGACGCGACCGGCGAGGGCGGATGTGCCGGAGATCGATGACTTCACGCGCCCCTACTGGGACGCCGCGGCAGAGGGGCGGCTGTTGATACGCCGCTGCCGCGCCGCCGGGTGCGGGCGGGCGCACCACTACCCACGGGAGTTCTGCCCGTACTGCTGGAGCGCGAACGTGGGCTGGGAGGAGGCGGGCGGGGGCGCGACGCTCTACACCTGGTCCGTCGTCCACCGGAACGACCTGCCGCCCTTCGGCTCGCGCCTGCCGTACACGGCCGCCGTGGTCGACCTGGACGAGGGGCCGCGCATGACGACCGAGGTGGTCGACTGCCCCGAGGGGGAGCTGAGGATCGGCATGCGGCTGCGGGTGGCCCACCGGCGTCTGCCCGACGCCGGGGTGGTGGTGCCGGTCTTCCGCCCGGAGGGGGTAGCCGGGGCGGAGGGGGTGGGCGGGTAGTCCGTCGGCCGGGTGCGTCATTCGCGGGCGAGGACGACCGTCCCCGACGAGCAGAACCAGCCTCCCGTCCCCGAGGCGACGGCGAGCCGGGGAGGACGGCCATGGGCCCTGCGCACCTGGCGGCCCTCCTCCGCCTCGCCGCGCAACTGCCGTACGGCCTCGACCAGGAGGAACAGGCCGCGCATGCCCGGGTGGCAGGCGGAGAGGCCGCCGCCGTCCGTGTTGACGGGCAGCTCGCCGCCGATGGTCAGCCTGCCCTTGGCCGCGAACGCGCCGCCCTCGCCCTTGGCGCAGAAACCCAGGTCCTCCAGCGTCACGAGGGTCATATAGGTGAAGGCGTCGTAGAGCTCCGCCACCTCGATCTCCTGGGGTGTCACGCCCGCGCGTGCGAAGGCCGTCCGGCCGGAGAGCGCGGCCGGAGTGACGGTGAAGTCCTCCCAGGCGGACATCGTCGCGTGCGAGACGGCGGTTCCTGTGCCCAGCACCCACACCGGAGGCTTCGCTGTGTCCGGCACATACTCCTCGGCGGCCAACAGGACGGCGCACCCTCCGTCGGAGCGTACGCAGCAGTGCAGCGTGGTGAAGGGATCGGCGACCATCGGGCCGCCGAGGACGTCGTCGACCGCGAGGGGGGAGCGGTACAGGGCGTACGGGTTGTGAAAGGCGTTGGCGCGGGTTTGAACGGCGATGTCAGCCAACTGTTCCAGCGTGGTGCCGTACTCGTACATATGGCGGCGCGCCGCCATCGCGTACTTGGCGATGAGGGTATGCCCGTATGGTGCCTCGAACTGGGCCGGGCCGCGCGTGCCGAAGGGCAGGGCAGCGGTGCGCCGGCCGGCCTTGATGTCGGCGCGGGCGGTGGAGCCGTAGACGAGGAGCACGACCTCGGCGTGCCCCTGGGCGATGGCGTCGGCGGCGTGTGCGGCCATGACCTCCCAGGTCGCCCCGCCGACCGAGGTCGAGTCCACCCAGGAGGGCCGCAGCCCCAGGTATTCCGCGACCTCCGCGGGCGCGAGCGTGCCGAGTCCGGCGGAGGCGAAGCCGTCGATCAGCGATCTGTCGAGTTCGGAGTCGGCGAGGGCGCGGCGTGCGGCCTGGGCGTGCAATGCGTAGGGCGTGACCGCGTCGAGACGACCGCAGTCCGAGAGGGCGACGCCGACGACAGCGACCTTGCGCGTGCCTGGGGCCATGAATCTGACGGTACATCAGATAGAGCTCCGCGCGGTCTGGGAAAGCGTGGCGGCTCTCTTTAATATGACGCCTCGTCAGCCAGGAGGTGGCTCTGCCGATGGACGCCGCGTTCAGTGACGAACAGGAAGAGATCCGCCGCACGTTGCGCGAGGTGCTGGCCAAGCACGCGGGCATGGCCGAGGTCAGGGCGGCGGTGCTGACCCCGGCCGGTCATGACACGGACCTGTGGCGGCGGCTCGCCGAGCGGCCGGGGCTGCCCGGCCTGGCCGTCGAGCGGCGGTACGGAGGGGCCGGTTGCGGCCTGCTGG
Organism: Streptomyces sp. L500; assembly: GCF_054551825.1. Classification (NCBI taxonomy): domain Bacteria; kingdom Bacillati; phylum Actinomycetota; class Actinomycetes; order Kitasatosporales; family Streptomycetaceae; genus Streptomyces; species Streptomyces sp. L500. The sequence continues at coordinate 169,269 of NZ_JBTOLC010000008.1, read as the reverse complement.
AGCTGGCCCTGGCCTGCGAGGAGACCGGGCGGGTGCTCCTGCCCTCGCCCCTGCTGGCCACGTCCGCCGTGACCGTTCCTCTGATCGCCGCCCTGGGCACGCGCGAGCAGCGGGACGACCTGCTGCCGCGCCTGGCGTCCGGCGAGCTGACCGGGACGCTCGTCGTCCCCCGCGGCACGCTGCCGGCCGCGCTCGGGCTGACCGGGCCGGGCCCCGTCGACCGCTCGCGGGAGGGCGGTCGGTCGCGTAACGGCGATGGGCCCGGGGAGGGCGACCGGTCGTGGGACGGCGACTGGGCGGGCGGTGGCCGGGCGGGCGGGGTGCAGGCCCGGCGTTCCGGTGACGGCTGGCGGCTCTACGGGGAGGCGCCCCAGGTGCTCGACGGGCACAGCGCGGGACTGCTGCTGGTCGCCGCGCGCACGGGAGGCTACGCCGACGCCCGCACCCTGCTGTTCGTCGTACGGCCCGCGACGGCCTCCGGGGTGACGCGGACCAGGCTGACCTCGCTGGACGAGACGCGCCCCCAGGCCCGTGTCGAGCTCCGGGACACCGAGGCGGAGCCGCTCGGGCCGCCCGGTTCCCGTGTGCGGGAGGAGCCGGCCGAGGTGGGCGCCGGTGTGGCGGCCGTCCTCGCGGCCGAGGCGGTGGGGGCGGCGGACCGGGCGCTGGAGCGAACGGTCGGGCACGCGCGCGTGCGTGAACAGTTCGGCAGGCCGATCGGCTCCTTCCAGGCGGTCAAGCACCGGCTGGCGGACCTGTACGTCGCCGTGGAGGCCGCCCGTTCCGCGGCCTACTACGCGGCGTGGTCCGGGCGGCCCGCCGCGGCGGGTCTCGCGCTCGCGCAGGCACTGGAGACCGCCCGGAGGGTCTCCGGTGAGGCCGTGCAGCTGCACGGCGGCATCGGGGTGACCTGGGAGCACGAGGCACAGCTGTACTTCAAACGAGCGGCTTCGGACGAGCTTCTGTTCGGCCCGGTGGACCGGCTGCGGGCCCGGGCGGCCGAGACGGCCGGGCTGTTCGACACGACAGGGCCGTTTGGTGTTCCGGGAGAGAGGGAAGCGGTGGTGTTGTGATGGCGACGGTCGAACGCCTCGTACAGAGAATCTCCTCGACCCGGTCGTTCGCGCGGTTCGCTCCGCATGTCGTTCCGTCGCTCGACCGCGCGGTGCACCGGTTGACGGGCGGCAAGGTGCTGCTGAGCACTCGCCTGCTGCCGAGCTGTCTGCTGATCTCCACGGGCGCGAAGAGCGGCTTGTCCCGCAGGACACCGCTCGCGTGCATGCCCCTGAAGGACGAGGACGGAACGGTCGGGGCCTGGATCCTCGTCGGCAGCAATTTCGGCCGCCCCGGGCATCCCGCCTGGTCGGTCAACCTGCTGAAGCACCCGGACGTCGTGATCAGCTGGAAGGGCCAGGAGATCCCGGTGCGCGCGCGGCTGCTGAAGGGCGCGGAGCGGGGGGCCATGTGGTCGGCGGTGGTGAGGTTCTGGCCGCCGTACGCCCGTTACCAGGCGCGCGTGGAGCGGGAGATCCGGCTCTTCCGGCTGGAACGGCGGTAGCGGCGGCAGCGACGCCGGGATCCTTCGCGGGAATGCGGCACGGCTGGGGCCGCCCGGGCTCGACGGCCCGGGCGGCCCCAGCCGCCACGATGACAGGACATGCGAAGGGCGGGCGTCCCTGACGCGCCGGCACGTTCGAAGTGCCCGCACGCTGCGGGAACGCGGCGAGCAGCGCGGCACGCGGACGGGCCGGGTGGCCGCGGCGGGCGCGCGGTCGCTACTTGGTCGGCTTCTTGCCGGTGATGCCCAGGTGGACGATGAGGGCGAGGTTCGGCTTGAGCTCGGCCTGCTTGACTCCCCAGCTCTGGAAGCCCTTCTGGTGGGAGGCCACCGCGGCGAGCATGGCGACGAGTGAGCCCGCGACGGCCGCCGGGTTGAGGTCCTTGTCCACCTTCCCCTTGGACTGGAGCTCCTTGACGGAGTCCGTCAGGGAGTTGGTGACGGCGTTGAGGATCTTCATGCGGATCTTGTAGAACCGCTTGTCGCCCTCGGCCGCGCCCAGGTCCACGACACGCAGGATCGCGTCGTGTTTGCGCCAGAAGCCGAGGAAGCCGTCGACCAGTTCTTCGGCCGCCTGCCAGCCGGACTTGCCGACCCAGGAACGGCCCGCGACGAGATCGGTGAGCGTCGCGCCTTCCTTCGCCATTTCCTCGGCGATTTCGAGGACGGCGCCCTCGACGTCGGGGAAGTACTGGTAGAAGGTCGCCGGAGAAGTGCCGGCCCGGCGGGCGACATCGATGACCTTGACATCGCGGTAGGGCGAGGAGCTGAGCATTTCGCTGAGGCAGTCGAGCAGCTTCTGCCGCGTCGCCTGACCGCGTCGACCGGCCACGCGGCCGTCGACGGTGCGTACTTGTCCTGTCATGCCGTCAGCTTACCGAGGGGTGATCGGAGCGCGATTCGGCCGCATGCAAATGGGGGCAGGGGTGCGCGAAGGTATGTAATCGCAGGTCAGACGGGGTTGGAAGGGGGGACGGGAGAGTCGGACCGGATTGGCCCGTACCGGTGAATTGTCCTATCAACAAGCCGTGGACGGAGAAGCCGACGGCTCCGATTTCCGGTTATCCACAGGCCGAGCGAGATCGGCGATCTGCCTCTACCGTGGCTGCCAGAACACTCCGCGTAGCAGACGCCCCGCCCGCACGCGCGGAACCCGACCGCGCGGAAGGAGCCGCACCATGAGCGCAGCCACGGAAGCATTCCGCGAAGGCGCGCCGTGCTGGGCGGACGCCATGCTCGCAGATGTGGAAGCCGGCAAGCGCTTCTACGGCGGACTTCTCGGCTGGACATTCGAGGACAGCGGGGGCGAGTACGGGCACTACACCCACGCATTCCACGACGGGAAGAACGTCGCCGCGCTGGCGCCCAAGCCGGACGGCCGGTTCCCGACGGCCTGGTCGATCTATTTCGCCTCCCATGACGCGCTGGTCACCGCGGACCGGATCAGGGCGGCCGGCGGTCAGATCTTCATGGGCCCGATGCCCGTCGGCCCGTTCGGCACGATGCTGATGGCCGCCGATCCCGGCGGGGCCACCTTCGGCGTCTGGGAGGCAGGCAGCCACCGGGGCTTCGAGAAGCGCGGTGAGCCGGGCTCGTACGGCTGGGCCGAGGTGTACACGTGGGACGCCCCGGCGGTCGACCCCTTCTACGAGGCGGTCTTCGGTTTCACCACGCACGACGTGAGCGAGGAGGCGGGCATCGACTTCGCCGTCTGGACGCCCGCCGGAACCCCGGGCACCCCGGAGAACGCGGTCGCGGGCAGAGCCGTCATGGACGAGCGGTTCCCCCGGGAGATGCCCGCGCACTTCCTCGCCTACTTCGTCGTCGAGGACTGCGACGCGGTGGTGCGCGAGGCGCTCCGGCTGCACGGGCGGGTGCGCAGGGAGCCGCAGGACACGCCGTACGGACGGTTCGCCGTTCTCGCCGACGACCAGGGTGCCGACTTCGCCGTGATCGATGTCGCGCACCCGGGGCCGGGATAGCCGACGGGCCCGGGAGTGCTGCGGAGCAGCAGGTGAGAGGGGTCGTTCCGCATGGCGGGGGATATGGCCCCATATGGCGGAGACACGGCGAAGCGCGCCCCGGGTTCGCAACCGAGGGCTTCGCCAGGAAGAATCTGGGGTGCGTACCCCGGGATAATTTCGCGGAGAGACGCTGCACGGGGCTGGAACCCTTCAAGCCCCCACGGGGAGGTGGCAGGTCAGTGGTGGAGCAGCTTACGCAGCACGACCCGAGACGGATCGGCCCGTTCGAGGTGCTCGGCCGACTCGGTGCCGGCGGCATGGGGCTGGTCTATCTCGCCCGCTCGGCGTCCGGCCGACGGGTGGCGATCAAGACGGTGCGCACGGAGCTCGCGGAGGACCAGCTCTTCCGCGTCCGCTTCACCCGTGAGGTGGAAGCGGCCCGTGCGGTCAGCGGCTTCTACACCGCCGCCGTCGTCGACGCCGACCCCAGGGCGGCCGTACCCTGGCTGGCCACCGCCTATGTGCCCGCCCCCTCGCTCGAGGAGATCATCACCGAGTGCGGGCCGCTGCCGGCCCAGGCGGTGCGCTGGCTGGCCGCGGGCGTCGCGGAGGCGCTCCAGTCCATCCACGGCGCCGGGCTCGTCCACCGGGACCTCAAGCCGTCGAACGTGCTCGTGGTGGAGGACGGGCCGAGGGTCATCGACTTCGGCATCGCCTCGGGCGTCTCCAACACCCGGCTGACCATGACCAACGTCGCCGTCGGCACGCCCGCCTACATGTCGCCCGAGCAGGCGCGCGACTCCCGGAGCGTCACCGGGGCCAGCGACATCTTCTCCCTCGGCTCCACCCTGGTCTTCGCGGCGACCGGGCACGCCCCCTTCCACGGCGTCAACCCGGTCGAGACCGTGTTCATGCTGCTCAGGGAGGGGCCCGACCTGAGCGGGCTGCCGGACGAGCTCCGGCCCCTGATCGACTCCTGCATGCAGATGGCCGCCGAGAACCGGCCGAGCCCCGCCGACCTCCAGTCGCAGCTCGCCCCCCATCTGTTCGCCTCCGGCGGGGGCGACGACAGCGGCACGGCGTCGGCCTGGCTGCCCGACAACGCCGTCACCCTGATCGAGCAGCGCCGCGCGGGGCACCGCCCCACCGCGAAGGGCACCGGCGCGGCCGGCCGTGCCCGTCAGGCCGTCCCGCCCCGGCCCGCCGAGCCTCCGGCGCCGGACCCCGTGGCCGCCTACGAGCCGCACGGCGGCCCTGGTGGCCACAGTGGCCCCGGCGGCCACAGCGGACCCGGCTGGAGTGACGGGCGCGCGGGTACCGGCACGCCCGACCCGCGCGGCGGGCTGAGCGGACCGCACAGCGTCAGGGCGGTGGCCGGTGCCGGAGCTGTCGCGCACGGCCGCCACGCCGGCGCGCCGTCCGCTTCCGAGGGGGCCATCCGGCTGGCCGGGTCGCAGGTGCCGATCGGCCCGGGCCCGAGGGTCGCCGACGCCCGGGACCCGCACGCGGGCACCGGCGCGGGCGCCACCACGGGGTGGGTCCGCCCCCCGGCCGGCGCGTCGGCCGCGGCCGTCCCCAGCCAGCCTCCAGTGGCCGCCCCCGCAGCCCCCGCCGCCGACGGCGGGGCCACCGCGCAGACGGATCAGGGCCGCTGGCGGCCGTGGCGGTTCCGGATGTCCAACGACGTCTGGGGCACCCCCGTCGTCTCCGGCGACCTGCTGTACGTCACGTCGTTCGAGGTCCACGCGCTCGATGTGGCCAGCGGGCGGCGGCAGTTCAAGACGCGGGACGTGGCCTGGGCGATGGCCGTCGCCGATGGCCGCATACACGCCTCCGACGGTCCCACGCTGTACGCGCTCGACGCCTCCGACGGCACCGAGCGGTGGCGGCTGTCCACGGACGGCTGGGTCTACTCCCTCAAGGCCGACCGGGGCACGATCGTCACCGGCACGCGCGGCGGGGGAGTCCAGGCGTGGGAGGCCGCCAACGGCGAGCTCCTGTGGGAGATGAACGGCGCCCAGGCCGACTTCGAGACCCCCGACTGCGGGCCGTTCGTCCACGACGGCACGGTGTACGTCTGGTCCGACGCGCGGCTGCGCGCGCTCGAGGCCCGTACGGGCGCGGAGCGCTGGTCGTACCCGGTGGGTGACGCGGCCTCGTGCGGCGGTGTGCCCGTACGGCTGCTGCCCGCGCCGGACGGCGTCGTCTATGTCGCGGCCGGCACGCGCGTGCTCGCCATCGACGTGGCCCGGGGGGACGTGCGCTGGCGCTTCGAGGCGCCCGCGGTCTTCCTGAGCCCGCCCGCCTTCGCCCCCGGCCCCGCCGTGACCGGCGGGGGCGTCTACATCGCCGACTACCTGGGCACCGTCTACGCCCTGGACGCGGCCACCGGCCGCGACCGCTGGCGCATCGCCACAGAGGCCCGGCAGACCACGGAGCCGGTGCTGGTCTCCGCGGGGTCGGTCCACCTGGGCAGCGGTGGCGCGCTCTACACGCTGGACGCGGTCACGGGCACGCCGAAATGGCGCTTCGCGGCGGGCGGCGACATCATTGGCACGCCCGTCGTCGCCGACGGGCGGGTGCACTTCGGATCCGCCGACCACTGTCTGTACACGGTGGACGCGGCGGGCGGTCAGCTGCGCTGGAAGCTCGCCACGGGCGGGGAGATCACGGGGTCGCCGGTGGCGGCGGGCGGGGTCGTCTACGCGTGCAGCAAGGACCGGTGCGTTTACGCGTTGGACGCGGGGAAGGGGACGGGGCACGTTCGGCGCTGACGCGCCGTTGTGCCCCCCGAGGGGGCGCCGTGTTCGGGTGCGGGCCGGTGGTCCCGGTTGCGCCCACCCTCCCCCAGCTACCGCTGGGAGGTGCCCCCAGCCCTGCGGGACGATTGCCCGCAACCTACCTGAGCCGGTAGGTCCGAGTGCGGCCGGTGAAGAGCTTGCTCTGCTCGCGGGCTGAGGCGTTTCCCAGCGCTATCAGGTGCTGGGCCAGCGACTCCGTATGGGATCTCGTCGGCTCCCTCGTCGACCACAAGGCGCGGACCGTGCCCTGGACCGGGTCGGGTGGGTAGGAGGCGATGACCGCCGCCGCCCGCAGGGCCGCCGCCGTGGCCTCTCCGGGCGGGGTCAGCTCCGAGACCAGGCCGATCTCATGGGCGCGGCGCGCCGAGAGGCGTTCGGCCGTGCCCATCAGCGCCGTCCGCGCCGCCTCGCCGAAAGGCATGAGCTGCGCCATGTACGCGGCCTCGTAGGCACTGACCATCCCGTACGACGTGTGCGGGTCGAAGAACGTCGCGTTCTCGGCGGCGATGATGAACTCCGCCTCCCCCAGCAGGTAGAAGGCGCCCCCGCACGCCATGCCGCCCACCGCCGCGATGACGGGCTTCCACAGGTCGGCGGCCTTGGGGCCGACGGTGCGCAGCGGGTCGTCCAGGGAGTACGGGGAGCCCGGCTGGGGGACGTCGGCGGAGCGGTCGATGCCCGTGCAGAAGGCCCGGTCGCCGGCGCCGGTCAGCACGATGGCGCGGACGTCGTCGTCGTGGCGGAACTCCGCCCAGAGGCCCTTGAGGCGCGTGGCCGTGGCGAGGTCGATGGCGTTGTGCCGCTCGGGCCGGTCGAGGGTGACGAGCGCTACGCCGTCCGGGCGGCGTTCGGCGCGGACGGTCATGGGCGCTCCAGCAGCCAGCGCGGGACGGTCACCCCGGGCGCGAGTTCGGCGAAGGCCACCCTGACCGGCGCCCCGACGCGCAGCCGGGACGGGTCGACGGAGTCGAGACCGGCGTCCGGCGCGGCGACGAGGTTGCCGACGAGACGGATGCCGGGGGCGTCGGCGAGTTCCACGACGACGACGTTGTACGGGGCCTGGTCGGCGTAGGCGGGCAGCAGCGGCGGGTGGGGCAGGACGTACGACCAGATCCGGCCGCGGCCGGAGACGCGGTGCCATTCGGTGACGAAGGACTGGCAGCGCGGGCAGCAGGGCCGGGGCGGGAAGCGGAGCCGGTGGCAGTCCGCGCAGGCCTGGACGCGCAGCTCGCCGCGGGCGGCGAACTCCCAGAAGGGGCGCCCGTCCTCGTCCTGGACGGGCAGCAGGAGGCCGTTGTCAGTGGTGCCCTGCATGATGGAGGACATGAGCACTCAACTCCTCAGCAGAAGTGCCGAAGTGGGGACGCCCTCGCCTGCCGTGACCAGGCATGTCGCCGCGCCCGGCACCTGTGCCGTGGAGGTGCCGCGGAGTTGTCTGACCCCTTCGTTGATGAGGTTGAAGCCATGGACGTAGGCCTCGCTGAGACCGCCGCCGCCGGTGTTGAGGGGGAGCCGGCCGCCGAGTTCGAGCGCGCCGCCCTCCGAGAAGGCCGCGCCCTCTCCGCGTCCGCAGAAGCCATAGCCCTCCAGGGACAGGGGGATCAGCGGGGTGAACGCGTCGTAGATCTGGGCGACATGGATGTCCTGGGGGCCGAAGTCCGCCGTCTTCCACAGCTGCCGGGCGGCGGTCCAGGACGGGCCGGACAGGGGGTCGTCCGTCCAGTAGTTGACCATGCCGTGGTGCTGGGCGGGCAGCCCCTGGGCGGCGGAGTGCACGTAGACCGGGGTGGCGCGGCAGTCGCGGGCGCGTTCCGCTGCCACGACGACGCAGGCCAACGCGCCGTCCGTCTCCAGGCAGTTGTCGAAGAGGCAGAGGGGATCGCTGACCCAGCGGGAGGTCATATACATCTCGCGCGTCAGCGGCCGTTCGTACATCACGGCGGCGGGGTTCTGGTTGGCGCGGTTGCGGCAGGCCAGGGCGATGTTGAAGAAGTGGTCGCGGGTGGCGCCGTACTCGTGCATATAGCGGCGGGCGAGCATCGCGATCTCGTCCACGGGGCGCAGTAGGCCGTACGGGCGGGTCCACTGCGCCGGGGTGGGGAGCTGCGTCCGGGTGTCCCGCCAGGGGCGGGGGCCGGAGCCGCGCTTGCGGGAGCGCCAGGCGACGCCGACGGTCGCCTGGCCCGTGGCGATCGCGGCGGCGAGGTGGGCGACGGTCGCGCACGAGCCGCCCCCGCCGTAGCCGACGCGGGAGAAGAAGGTGACGTCCCCGGCGCCGATGGCCTTGGCGACCTCGACCTCGTCGGTGGTCTCCATGGTGTACGAGGCGAAGGCGTCGACCTGGGAGGGGGAGAGGCCGGCGTCGTCCAGCGCGGCGAGGACGGCGCGGCACGCCAAGGTTTTCTCGGATTCGGGGAGTTGTCGGGCGAAGGGGGTCTGGCCGATGCCGACGATCGCGGTGGTGTCCTTGAGCGTTGCCGTCATCGCCGCCTCCGTGCTGTCGATGCTGACAGCGCGGAAGGCTATCGCTAATCTGACGAAGCGTCAGCCTGCTGGTGGCGCGCCGGGGTGGTCGGCGCGAAACCGGGGGCGGCAGGGGGAGGGCGTGCGATGCGTGGTGACCTGGAATTCGTCTCGATACCCCGGCTGGTCCGGATGGCCGCCGAGCGGTACGCCGCCCGTGAGGCCGTCGTCGAGGGCCGCACCCGGATCACCTACCGGCAGCTCGGCGAGCGGGTCGGGCGGGCCACGGCCGCGTGCGTGGCCGCCGGGGTGGAGACGGGTGACCGGGTCGCGATCTGGGCGCCGAACAGTCTGGACTGGATCGTCGCCGCCCTCGGAGCGGTCGGCGCCGGCGCGGTGCTGGTGCCGGTCAACACCCGTTTCAAGGGCGCCGAGACGGTACAGGTGCTGGAGCGCACCCGGGCCCGGCTGCTCTTCGTCACGGGCACCTTCCTTGGCACGTCCTATGTGGCGGCGCTGCGCGGTGCCGCGCGTGGTGAGCGGCACGGGACGGACGGGACCACGCCCGGTCCCGGTCCCGGCCCTGGTCCCGGTCCCGGCCCTCGTCCCCGGACCGGTGGCGTGGCAGCGGCGTGGGCCGCCACAGCCGGGCGCGCCGCCGCCACCGGCGAGTGGCCCGACGCCACCGGTGAGCGGCCTGCCGTCACTGCCGGGCGCGCCGCCGCCACCGCCGGGCTGCCTCACGCCACCGCCGCGCGGCACGCCGCGCCGTGGGTCGTGCGGGGGCCGTTGCCCGGGTTGCCGCTGTTGCGGGACGTCGTCGTCCTGGCCGACGACGCCCCGGCCGACTTCCGGACGTGGAAGGAGTTCCTCGCCGCCGGGGACGGTGTGCCCGCCCGGACGGTACGGGCCCGGGCCGACGCCATACCCTCCGCGGCGCCCTCGGACATCCTCTTCACCTCGGGCACCACGGGCGAGCCCAAAGGGGCCGTCATCACCCACGGGCAGACGCTGCGCACGTTCGCCGTCTGGAGCGAGCTGGCCGGGCTGCGGGAAGGAGACCGCTATCTGATCGTCAACCCGTTCTTCCACACCTTCGGCTACAAGGCGGGTGTCATCGCCTGTCTGATGCGGGGCGCCACGATGGTGCCGCAGCCCGTCTTCGCGGCGGAGACCGTGCTGGCCCGGATCGCCGCCGAGCGGATCACGGTCCTGCCCGGGCCGCCGACGCTCCACCAGTCGCTCCTGGACCACCCCGACCGGGCGGCGTACGACCTGTCGTCGCTGCGGGTGGTGGTGACGGGCGCGGCCATGGTGCCCCGGCGGCTGATCGACCGGCTCCGCGGCGAGCTGGGCATAGCCACCGTGCTCACCGCCTACGGGATGAGCGAGGCGACCGGCGTCGTCACGATGTGCCGGCGCGGCGACCCCCCGGAGGTCGTCGCGGGCACCTCGGGCCGGGCCATCCCGGGCACCGAGGTCAAGGTGGCCGGGCCCGACGGGCGGGCGCGGGCGGCCGGTGTGCCCGGGGAGATCATGGTCCGCGGCCCCCAGGTGATGTCCGGCTACTTCGAGGACCCGGCCGCCACGGCACGGGCCCTCGACGCCGACGGCTGGCTGCACACCGGCGACGTGGGCGTGCTGGACGCGCGGGGCAATCTGCGGGTCACCGACCGGCTGAAGGACATGTTCGTCGTCGGCGGCTTCAACGCCTACCCGGCGGAGATCGAGCGGGTCCTGGCGCGGCACCCGGGGATAGCCGAGGTCGCGGTGGTCGGTGTGCCGGACGGCCGGCTCGGCGAGGTCGGCAAGGCGTTCGCGGTCCGCCGGGCGGGTGCCGGGGACGCGGTCACGGCGGACGGTCTGATCGCCTGGGCGCGCCGCGAGATGGCGAACTACAAGGTGCCGCGCGAGGTGGAGTTCGTCCGGGAGCTGCCGCGCAACGCCTCCGGGAAGGTGCTCAAGGGGCTGCTGCGGCGCCGGGCGGAATAACGGGAGCGATGCGGCGGGCGCGGCGCGGCCGGGAGTGACGCGGGCGGTGGGCATGGGGCGCGGCGCGGCCCGGGGTGCGGCCGTGGCCGTCCACCGGAGGTCTCCGGCCGCGGTCGGCTGCCGTCGCCCGCCGTCGGCCGCACCCCCTGGCCCGCGCGCCGACTCCGCTCCGGGTGATCCGGGCGGTCCGAGCGCCGGGGCTCAGCGGCGGCTCGGCTCCGGGCCGGAGGCGTGGTCGTCCCCGACCAGGGTTCCGCCCGACGCGTGGTCGTCCAGGATCAGCGGGTTGTCCGAGGCGTGGTCGTCCAGGATCAGGGGGCTGTCCGACGCGTGGTCGTCAAGGAACCGGGGGCTGACCGAGGCGTGGTCGTCCCCGACCACGGAGGCGCTGGAGGCGTGGTCGTCTCCGACCAGAGAGGCGCCGGAGGCGTGGTCGTCGAGGAGCCGGGGAGCGGTCGACGCGTGGTCGTCGTGGACCCGCAGGACGTGCGCCGGCCGGGCGCGCAGCGCGGCGGGGCCGGAGGCGTGGTCGTCGGCGGCCGCCGGTACCGAGCCGAGGACCGCCGCCGCGGCGGCCAGGCCGAGTATCGCGAACGTCTGCTTCCCGCGCTTCCCGTCATTCCCGCGCGCCGTCGGGGTGTTCTTGGTGCGGATGCGGATCATGGTGGCTCCTCTGATCGGGGGTTGCCGTGCGTGGGTCGGTGGTGCTGTGCCGGAGAACGTACCGGCGGGTTGCCGTGAAGTACGGGTGTTCGGGCGGAAAACTCATGGAATCGGGGAATCCCCCGCCGAAGGACGTATCCGCCTCTGGACGCCCGCGCCCGTGGCAGGACGAAAGGCAGGGACCGGGGCCGACGGCTCCCCCTCCGTGCCGTCGGCTCCGGCCCCTGCCTCTCCCACCCGGGTCCCCCCCCGCCGGACTGTCCCCCGTCAAGTGCTCCGCGAGACGGTGTCGTTCCCCCGTGTCCGCCTCGTCGGCGCGTTCGCCGGTTCCCCCGTCGGTCGCCCACGCCCCCCGTGGGTTCCCGCCGCCGGACAGCCCGCCCCCTCGGTTCCCCCGGAGGACCCTGGGCTTCGGGAGCTTCCGGCCGATGTCTGGCGGAAGCTCCCCATGCGCGATGTGCTCAGAGTGTTGCTGTTCGAGGTGGTGCTGTTCGAGGTGGTGCTTCTCGGTACGGCGCTGTTCTCTCAGTACCGCGTGGCTCGGAAAGCCTTCAGAACGGCTTCTCGATCGTGGCGTGGTCGTCCATGGCCATGAACTTCGGCGGGTTCGTGGCGTGGTCGTCCATCGTCACGAACTTCGGCGGGTTGGTCGCGTGGTCGTCCATCGTGACCATCGCCGGAGTGTCCGTCGCGTGGTCGTCCTGCGGCGTGGCCGGCACGCCGGCCAGCTTCTGTGCGGTGAGCGGCGCCCCCGTGGCGTGGTCGTCCTGCGGCGTTGCCGCTATGGGCGAGTTGAGATTGCTGTCGTCGCTCATGATGCTGTCTCCCGTTGGCATTGCGAGTCGTTGGGACGGTCAGGGATCGCAGAACCCGCCCGGCGACTCCCCCGAGGGCCGCCGGACGGGTTGTGAGGGCTGCTCGCCCTGAGGTGAAGGTCTCACCTACGACCCGCCTGCCCCCCGACGCGACGGATCGACATCCCTTAGATTGACGGGTCACGATAAACGATCGATGAACGGGCACGTAAGCGGCCTGGTTCCGCTTGTTTGTGACCTCTGGTAAGGCGGTAAGCCCGCGCGGAACGGCCCCTTCGGATAGGCCGGAATGCCTCACTCCGGCAGCCCGTCACCCGCCGCCACGCAGCCGCTCCACGCCCGTGGATACGCCTTCGAGCCCCCATGGGCTCCCGCACCCCGCTGGGGAAATCTACGCCGCCGCGGCAGGCGTCAGCAGGTCCCGTACGTCGGCGGCCTCCGCGGAGCCCAGCGCCTCGTAGATGGCCAGCGCCTCCGTCCAGCAGGCGTGCGCGCGTCCCTGCTGCCCCAGCGCGTCCAGGGAACGGCCCAGCACGGTGAGGATGTTGCCGCGCCGCCACTCGCCGCCGATGCCCCGCACCTGGACCAGCGCCTGCTCGGCGTAGGACGCCGCCTGGGCGTGCCGGCGGGTGGCGAGGTAGAGCTCGGCCATCCGGAAGAGGGTCATGCCCTCCCACAGCCGCTGCCTGTTGTCGTGGAAGACCGGCAGGGCCTCGGCGAGCCGGCCCAGGGCCTCCTCGTAGCGCCCGGCGCGGGTGAGGGCGATCCCGTACGCGTAGAGGCCGTTGGCGAGCCGCCAGGAGACGTTGAGCTCGTGGTAGAGCTCCAGGGCCTGCTCGGCGAGCCGGACGGCCGACTGCGTGCGGCCGGTCTCCAGGTGGACCCGGGAGAGGTTGCTCAGCGCGCTGGCCTCGCCCGGGCGGTTGCCGTCGGCGCGGAAGGCGCTGAGCGCCTGGCCGATGTGGGCCTCGGCGTCCTCGTAGCGGTGCTCGTAGATGGCGATGATGCCGCGGTTGTTGGAGGCGTAGCAGCAGGGGATGGGGTCCGCGCAGGAGCGCCCCAGCAGCACGGCGTGCCGCGCCTGCTCCTCGGCGTGCCCGAACCGGCCCGCGATGCTGTGGGCGTGCGTCAGCACGGTCCGCGCCCGGCCCTCGGCCCGGATGTCGCCGGCCTCCTGGACGGCGGTCAGCAGGGCGGACGCCGCCTGCTCGTACTGGCGGGAGTCGGCGCCGGACTCGGCGAGGTCCTTCGCGGCCAGCAGCAGGTCGACCGCGCGCCGCAGGGTGTCGCCGGTGGCGCTCGCGTGCTGGCGCACGCAGGCGAGCAGGCAGCCGGCCTCGGCGAACAGCCAGTCGCCGGCGGCCGTGCGGTCGGTGAAGGTCAGGCCCGGGTGGGTGGTCGGCGTCAGGTGGGCGAGCAGCTGGTCGCCGGGGCGCTCCAGGACGTACACCCCGGCGGCCGTCGCCAGGTAGAAGTCCAGCAGGCGGGACATGGCGGCGTCGCGTTCGGCGGGCGGCTGCTCGTCGCGCTCGGCGCAGGCGCGGGCGTAGAGGCGGACGAGGTCGTGGAAGCGGTAGCGGCCCGGCGCGGCGGATTCGAGGAGCGAGGTGTCGACGAGGGACTCCAGCAGCTCCTCGGTGGCGTCGGGGCCCAGGTCGAGGACGGCCGCCGCGGCGGCCAGGGAGATGTCGGGGCCGTCGGCGAGGCCGAGGAGGCGGAAGGCGCGGGCCTGGCCGGGCTCGAGCTGGCCGTAGCCGAGCTCGAAGGTGGCCTTGACGGCGAGGTCGCCGGCGCGCAGCTCGTCCAGGCGGCGGCGTTCGTCGGCGAGTTTGCGGGCGAGGACGGAGACGGTCCAGGTGCGGCGGGCGGCGAGGCGGGAGGCGGCGATGCGGATGGCGAGCGGCAGGAAGCCGCAGGCGGCCACGACGTCCATGGCGGCGTCCCGTTCGGCGCTGACGCGCTCGGAGCCGACGATCCGGGTGAACAGGACGAGCGCTTCCTCGGGGCTCATCACGTCCAGGTCGACGAGGTGGGCGCCGGCGAGGTCGACCATGCGGACGCGGCTGGTGACGAGCGCGGCGCAGCCCTCGTTGCCGGGCAGCAGCGGGCGGACCTGGGCGGCGTCGCGCGCGTTGTCCAGCAGGGTGAGCACGCGGCGCCCGTCGAGCGTGGAGCGGAACAGGGCGGCGCGCTCCTCCATCCCGTCCGGAATAGCGGAATCCGGGATTCCGAGGGCGCGGAGGAAGGAACCCAGCACGGCCTCCGGCTCGGCGACCACGGGCCCCGCGCCCTGGAGGTCGACATAGAGCTGGCCGTCGGGGAAGTGGTGCCGGGCGGCGTGCGCGACGTGCACGGCGAGCGTCGTCTTGCCGACGCCGCCGATGCCCGCGACGGCGGAGACCGCCATCACGCTGCCCTCCGCCGTGCCCAGCTGGTCGCCCAGCTCCTGGACGAAGGAGGCGCGCCCGGTGAAGTCCGGGACGGTCGCGGGCAGCTGCGCGGGCCGGATGAAGGTGGGGCCGAGGCTGGGACGGTCGCCCGCGGGGTGGACGTTGAGCTCGGTGTCGGCGTTGAGGATGCGCTGCTGGAGCTCGGAGAGCTCGGAGCAGGGGTCGACGCCCAGCTCGTCGGCGAGCAGCCGGCGGGTGTCGGCGTAGACGGCGAGGGCCTCGGCCTGGCGGCCGCTGCGGTAGAGGGCGAGCATCAGCAGCTCGCGCAGCCGCTCGCGCAGCGGGTAGGCGGCGGTCAGCGCGGTGAGCTCGGAGACGGCCTCGGCGTGCCCGCCGACCTCCAGGTCCACATCCAGGCGGGTCTCCAGGAGCGTGAGGTGCCACTCCTCCAGCCGGGCGCGCTGGGTGTCGGCGTACGGGCCGGACAGCCCGGCCAGCGGCTCGCCGTCCCACAGGGCCAGGGCCTGGTTCATCAGGTCGCGGGCGCGGAAGCGGTCGCCGCTCGCGCGGGCCTTCTCCGCGTCGGCGGCCAGACGTTCGGCCTCGTCCGCGTCCAGGCCGCCGTCGGTGACCCGTATCGCGTAGCCGCCCGCCTCGCTGACCAGGGCGTCCGCGTCCGGACCGAAGGCCTTCCGCAGCCGGGAGGCGTAGGTGCGCAGGGCCGCCAGGGCGGCGTGCGGGGGCTCCTCGCCCCACAGGGCGTCGACGAGCTCGGGCGCGGTGGCCGTGCGCCCGCCGCGCAGCAGCAGGGCGGCCAGCAGCGCCCGCTGCTGGGGTGAACCGGTGTGCAGCGCCTCGTCGCCGCGCCAGGCGCGGACGGGCCCGAGCACGGTGAAGCGCAGCGCCTGCCCGTGCCCTGTATCCCCGGCCATGGTGACCCCCTGCCTGTCCTGCTCGGTCGCACCGGCCAGTCTGCCTTGTTCAGGGCTGCTACGTCAGCAGGGGTCCGGCCCTCTCTGCACGGTCCGCGAGCGCCCGGGCACGGGCCGGATCCGCCCCGTCCTGACGAACCGTCAGTTCGGCGCTACGGTGTCGGCCATGGTGAGCTTCCCCAAGATAATCTCGGTGGACGACCACACAGTGGAACCCTCCGACGTCTGGCGGAACCGGTTACCGGCGAAATTCCACGGCGTCGGGCCACGCATCGTGAGGGCCCCGGTGAAGGGCATGACCTTCGAGGGAGGGCGCTTCGCGCCCGTCATGGGCACCCCGGGTGACGACGGCCCGGAAGCGGACTGGTGGGTCTATGAGGATTTGTGCCGTCCTCTCACGCGGCTTGATACCGCCGTCGGATGCTCCAGGGACGAGGTCAGACTGGAAGGGATCACCTACGGACGGATGCGGCCGGGCTCCTACAGCGTGCCCGACCGGCTGGCCGACATGGACCTCAATCACGTCCAGTCCTCGCTCTGCTTCCCCACCTTCCCCCGCTTCTGCGGCCAGACCTTCGCCGAGGCCGCCGACCGGGAGCTGGCCCTGCTGTGCGTGCGGGCCTACAACGACTGGATGGTCGACGAATGGTGCGGCCCCGAGGCGCACGGGCGCCTGATCCCGCTGGCGATCGTGCCGCTGTGGGACGCGGAGCTCGCCGCCGCCGAGGTGCGGCGCAACGCCGCGCGCGGCGTGCGCGCCGTCTGCTTCTCCGAGATCCCGCCACATCTGGGCCTGCCGTCCGTCCACAGCGACGCCTGGGACCCGTTCCTGCGCGCCTGCGAGGAGACCGGCACCGTCCTCGCCATGCACATCGGCTCCTCCTCCCGGATGCCCTCCACGTCGGCCGACGCTCCGCCCGCCGTGAGCTCCGTCCTCACCTTCGGCAACTGCTGCTTCTCGCTGGCCGACTGGCTGATGTCCGGCAAGCTCGACCGTTTCCCCGGCCTGCGCCTGATGTACGCGGAGGGGCAGATCGGCTGGATCCCGTACGTCCTGGAGCGCGCGGACACGGTGTGGGAGGAGAACCGCGGCTGGGGCGGCGTCGCGGACAAGGTGCTCACCCCGCCCTCCGAGCTCTTCTCCCGCCAGGTGTACGGCTGCTTCTTCGACGACGCCTTCGGGCTGCGCAACCTCGACGCCGTCGGGGTGGGGAACGTGCTGTACGAGACCGACTACCCGCATTCCGACTCCACCTGGCCCCGCTCGCGGCAGGTCGCCGAGGAGCAGATGGCGCACCTGGCGCCGGAGGTCGTGGAGCGCGTCGTCCGGGGCAACGCCATCGAGCTGCTCGGCCTCACGCCGGAGGGACTCTGGGCGGGTGCCGTACCGGCGTGAGGCGGGGACCATCCCGGGGCCGCCCCGGTGCCGCCCCAGTGTCGTCCCGGTGCCACCCCAATGCCGTCCCCGTGTGACCGGCGGTACGCGGTGGCCTTGACGGTGGGTGTGACCGGTGCCACAGTCGCATCGCGTCAGTCGATCTGACGAGGCGTCAGATATCGGAAACAGCGAAGTCGGGCGGTGACCTCCGTGGAATTCGGGATCTTCGTGCAGGGCTATGTGCCGGCGAGCCGGTCGCGCACCGACCCCCGGGCCGAGCACCACGCGCTGATGGAGGAGGCCGCCTACGTCGTCCAGGCGGACAAGTCGGGCTTCAAGTACGCCTGGGCCACCGAGCACCACTTCCTGGAGGAGTACTCCCACCTCTCCGCCAGCGACGTCTACCTCGGATACCTCGCCCACGCCACCGAGCGCATCCACCTCGGCTCCGGCATCTTCAACCCCCTGCCCAAGGTCAACCACCCGGTGAAGCTGGCCGAGAAGGCCGCGATGCTGGACCACCTCTCCGGCGGACGCTTCGAATTCGGCACCGGGCGGGGCGCGGGCAGCCACGAGATCCTGGGCTTCCTGCCGGACGTGACCGACATGGACGCCACCAAGGCGATGTGGGAGGAGACCATCGCCGAGTTCCCGAAGATGTGGCGCGAGGGGGTTTACGAGGGATTCGCCGGCAAACACTGGTCCCTTCCGCCGCGCACGGTCCTGCCCAAGCCGTACGGACCCTCCCACCCCGCCATGTGGTACGCCGCCGGGTCGCCCTCCTCGTACGCGATGGCGGCCGGCAAGGGGCTGGGCGTCCTCGGCTTCAGCGTCCAGAAGGTCTCCGACATGGAGTGGGTCGTCGACTCCTACAAGACCGCGATCGACAAGGCCCGGCCCGTCGGCGACTACGTCAACGACAACGTCATGGTCACCTCGACCGCCATCTGCGCGGAGACCCACGCCAAGGCCGTCGAGATCGCGGTCGGCGGCGGCCTCAACTACCTCCAGTCGCTGCTCTTCCGCTACCACGACACGTTCCCCCGCCCCGAGGGCATCCCCCGGTGGCCCGAACTGCTGCCGGAGTACACCGAGGAGATCATCGAGCTGCTCATCGCCGAGGAGCTGATGATCTGCGGCGACCCCGACGAGGTCTTCCGGCAGTGCAAGCGCTGGGAGCAGGCCGGCGCCGACCAGCTGTCCTTCGGGCTGCCGATCGGCATCTCCCCCGAGGACACGATGACGACCATCCGGCTCATCGGCGAGCACGTCATCCCGAAGATAGACACCGATCCGGTGCACCGCACCACGCGCTACCGCCAGGCCGCCGGGCACGCCTGAGCGGCCGCCCACGCCCCGGGGCGGCGCCTCCCGGGCCGCCGCCCCGGTCCCGCTCGTCGCGAGAGGAGCCGACCGTGCTGGACCACCTCATCCGCCGCGCCACCGTCGTCGACGGCACCGGAGGTCCCGCGTACGTCGCCGACGTCGGCGTCCGCGACGGCCGGATCGCGCTGATCGACCGGGACACGGGCGGGGTCAAGGCGGGCGGCCGGGTCGGGCACCGGGCCCGCACCGAGGAGAACGCCGCCGGCCTCGTCCTCGCCCCCGGCTTCGTCGACCCGCACACCCACTACGACGCCCAGCTCTTCTGGGACCCCTACGCCGCGCCCTCCCTCAGCCACGGCGTCACCACCGTCGTCGGCGGCAACTGCGGCTTCAGCCTCGCCCCGCTCCACCCCGGCCGCCCGGCCGACGCCGACTACACCCGGCGGATGATGAGCAAGGTCGAGGGCATGTCGCTCGCAGCCCTGGAACAGGGCGCGCCCTGGGACTGGTCTTCTTTCGGCGATTATCTCGACGCGCTGGACGGCCGGATCGCGGTCAACGCGGGCTTCATGGTGGGCCACTGCGCGCTGCGGCGGTACGCGATGGGCCCGTCCGCCATCGGCGGCACGCCGGGCGCGCGGGAGTTACGGCAGATGACCGCGCTGCTCCATGACGCCATGGACGCCGGCGCCTGGGGCCTGTCCACCACCCGCTCGACCACCCACACCGACGGCGACGGCCGGCCCGTCGCCTCCCGGCACGCCCGCCCCGACGAGCTCCTCGCCCTCGCCCGCGCGGTCGGCGAGCACGAGGGCACCCAACTGGAAGCCATCGTCCCCGGCTGCCTGGACCACTTCTCGGCGGAGGAGAGCGCACTCCTGGTGGAGCTGACGGCCGCCGCCGGACGCCCGCTGAACTGGAACGTCCTCACCATCGAGTCCACCGTCCCCGGCCGGGTGCCGCACCAGCTGGCCACCAGCGAGCGCGCCCGCGCGGCGGGCGGCCGGATCGTCGCCTTGACCATGCCGATCCTCACCCCCATGAACATGTCGCTGGGCACCTTCTGCGCCCTCCACCTCCTCCCCGGCTGGGGCGAAATCCTGGGACTTCCGCTGCCGGAACGGATCGACCGGCTGCGCGACCCGGCCGTCCGCGACCGGCTGCTGCGCGGCGCGGCGAGCCCGGCCGCCGGCCCTTTCCGCCGGCTCACCGACTTCGGCCGGTACGTCATCGGCGACACCTACACCCCCGAGAACGACGGACTCACGGGCCGCGTCGTCGAGGACATCGCCGCCGAACGCGGCATCGACCCCTTCGCCACGCTGGTCGCCGTCTGCGTCGCGGACGACCTGCGCACCGTCCTGTGGCCGATGCCCACCGACGACGACCCCGCCAGCTGGGAGCTGCGCCGTCGCGCCTGGGACCACGAGGACGTCCTCCTCGGCGGCTCGGACGCCGGGGCCCACCTGGACCGGATGTGCGGGGCCCCCTACCCGACGCGCTTCCTGGGCGACTGTCTGCGCGGACGGAAGCTCGTGCCGCTGGAACGGGCGGTGCGGATGCTCACGGAGGACCCCGCGCGCCTCTTCGGCCTGCGCGAGCGCGGCCGGATCGCCGAGGGGTGGTGCGCCGACCTCGTCCTCTTCGACCCCGAGCGCGTCGACGCGGGCCCGGCGACGCTGGTCCGGGACCTGCCGGGCGACGGCGGCCGGCTGGACTCGCGGGCCGTGGGGGTGGTGAGCGTACGCGTCAACGGCGTGGAGACCGTCCGGCACGACGTGGTGACGGGAGCGGTGCCGGGACGGGTGCTGCGGTCGGGGCGGGACACGGAGACGGTGGCGACGGCGGCGACGGGAAAATTTTGAACCGGGACAAAAGGGGCGGAGGTGCGGTTCTCGCATCCGGCAAGGGTCGGGGTTACCCCTTGGTGTTACCTGGCGTAAGGCTGCGGCGGCCTTTATTAAGAAGATCAACTCACATTTTGCCGAAGGTAGTTGAAGGTCGGCCACCCGGAGGTTCGTTCTCCGGATGCGGATACAGCAGCGCTTAACGTCCTCGCCATGGTTCACGTGCAGCCGCGGCCGGGGGCCGGAGAAACGGCAGAGGTGGCAGAGGCGGGAGAGGCGGTAGGGGGCGGCGCGGGTCGCCGCACCGGAGAACGGCCGCGGGCCAAGGGCCTGAGCGGTGGTTCCGTCGGCCTGCTGGGCAGCTCCGTCATCGGGATCTCGACCGTCGCGCCCGTCTACTGCCTGACCTCCACGCTGGGCCCGACCGTGGGCAAGGCGGGGGTCCAGATGCCCGCCGTCTTCCTCGCGGGTTTCCTCCCGATGCTGCTGGTCGCCTTCGCCTACCGCGAGCTCAACAAGGCCCTCCCGGACTGCGGCACGTCCTTCACCTGGACCGTACGGGCCTTCGGGCCCCGGGTCGGCTGGATGTGCGGCTGGGGCCTGGTCATCGCGACCATCATCGTGCTGTCGAACCTCGCGGGCGTCGCGACGTCCTTCTTCTACCTGCTGCTGGGAAGGCTCACCGGCAGCGACTCCATCGCGGCCCTCGACGGCGACAGGCTCGTCCACGTCGTGACGTGCCTGGTGTTCATCGCCGCCGCGACGGCCGTCAGCTATCGCGGCATGACCGCCACCAAAGGGGTGCAGTACACGCTGGTCGGGCTTCAGCTGGCCGTGCTGGCCCTGTTCGTGGCCATGGCGTTCACGAAGGCGCGGTCCGGCGGCCTGCCCGGCTCCGGCTCCCTCGGCTTCTCGTGGACGTGGATGAACCCCTTCGAGGTCGCTTCCTTCGGCGCCTTCACGGCGGGGCTCTCGCTCTCCATCTTCATGTACTGGGGGTGGGACGCGTGCCTGACCGCCAACGAGGAGACGGAGGGCAGCGCCAGGACGCCGGGCCGAGCGGCGCTGCTGGCGATGGTCGTGCTGGTCGGCTCGTACCTGCTGACCGCCGTCGCCGCCCAGATGTTCGCCGGCGTCGGCGGCGAGGGCCCCGGGCTGGGAGATCCCGCGACCGCCGACAACGTCTTCGCCGCGCTCGCCGACCCCGTCCTGGGCCCCGCTCTCGGCGTCCTGCTCTTCGTGGCCGTGCTGGCGTCCGCCGCGGCGAGCCTCCAGACGACCTTCCTGCCGGTGGCGCGGACGGTCCTCGCGATGAGCGCCTACCAGGCACTTCCGCCGTCCTTCGCCCGCGTCCACCCGCGCTTCCGCTCGCCCGGCCGGGCCACGGTGGCGGCGGGCGTCGCCACCGGGGTCTTCTACGCCGGGATGAGCTTCCTCAGCCGCAACGTGCTGGTCGACACCATCTACGCGCTGGGGCTGATGATCTGCTTCTACTACTCGATCACGGCGTTCGCCTGTGTCTGGTTCTTCCGGAGCGAACTGCGGAATTCGGTGCGGGACGCGTGTTTCAAAGGCGTCTTCCCGCTAACGGGCGGGCTGTTGCTGGCGTCGGTCTTCTGCAAGACGCTCCACGACATGTGGAACCCGGCCTACGGCAGCGGCAGCGCGGTGCTCGGCGTCGGCTCGGTCTTCGTCATCGGAGTGGGGCTGCTGCTCCTGGGCGTCGTGCTGATGGAGCTGATGCGGCGGCGCAGCCCGGCGTTCTTCCGGGGTGAAGTGCTGACGCGCTCCACCCCGGTGATCGAGGACTGAGCCCGGCCGGTCCTCGCTCCTGCGACGCTCGGGCGATCAGAAGTCGACGAGCTCGTTGTCGTCGACGCGGGCCACGGACTCCTGGGCGAAGCGCTTGTTGTACGCGGCGCGGATCTGCTCGATCTTGGCGCCGGCGGTCCGGGCCTCGCCCTTCGGGTAGAGGAGGGTGAGCTTGTACGAGCGCTCGTGCTCGATCTTCCCGTGGGCGTCGCGGTACTGGCCGTAGGCGTTCTCGACCGTCAGGCCCGCCGGGAAGCGCGGGGTGACGACCTCGTCGACGAAGGCGCGGAACTCCTTGTCCGTGACCGGGGAGCCACCGTTGGGCTTGGCCGTGCCGAAGAGCAGCTCGGTCTTCACGTACGGCTTGCCGACCGCCCGCACCGGCGCGCTGGCGGCGGCCCTGGGGTCCGGGTCGTCGAAGGCGGCGTAGGCGACGGGAGCGCTCGCGCCGAACAGGGCGGCGGTGAGGGCGACGGCGGCGAGCCGGACGCGGGGGGAGGACTTCGGCATGGGGACGGCTGTTCCCTTCGAAAGATCCGACAGGATTCGACAGGAGGTGATGCCCAAGAGGTGATGCCAGAAGTGATGCCAGAGGTGACGCGGCGCCAGAACTCTAGCGGTGGAACGCGGGGGAGTGGTGCTGTTCCGGCTGTCAGCCGGCCGCGCTCAGGAACACCGGGTTCGTCATCGCCGCCATCGCCCCCGGCAGCCCCGACGCCCCGCCGTCGCTCGCCGGGTGCCGCACCTCGGCCCGTACGTACGCCGCCTGGGAGGACGTCGTGCGCCACTCCAACGTGCCGTCCGCCGGGACGGGTGCGGTGAACATCCGTCCCTGGTCCGTGACGAAGGACGCCGAGCAGCCCGTCGTGCCGGTGACTTTCAGCCGTACGGTGACCTGCTCGTCCGGCGCGGCCCGCAGCCGCTCGCCGATGCCCGCGTGCGCGCCGCGCCCGCCGAGGACGGTGAACGACAGGTCGACGGCCGACGACTCCGCGATCCAGCTGCGCCCCGCCCGGATGCCCGCCAGCAGGGCCTCGCGGGAGAGCGCGTCGGCCAGGACGACCGTCTGGGGCAGCCCCACGACCTGCGGTTCGCGGTGGGCGTCGCTGTTGCCCATGGCGGGCAGCCAGCGGCCGCCGGAGCGGGCGGCGGCGACCAGCGTGTTGTCCCACGCGGCGACGGCCATCTCGTCGTCCGGGGTGTACGGGCCGTTCCACACCTCCACCGCGTCCGCCTCGTCGAAGCCGAACTTCCATCCGCAGCCGACGCACGTCGCGTACGGGTGGGCCGGGACGACCAGTCCGCCCGTTTGCCGGATTCTCCGCGCGAAACGTCCGAAGGCGTTGTCTCTCGCGCGGTAGCGCCAGTCGATGAAGACACCGGGATCGGTGCCGAGGGCGAGGACGTGGCCGTTGCGCGTGGTGACCTCCTCGCCCGTGAGGATCAGGAGGTCCTCGCCCCACAGGCCCTCCCACGCCCCGTGCGCGGCGGTCGTGTTGTGCTCCGTCGTCGTGATCCAGTCGAGCCCGGCGGCGCGGGCGGCGGCGGCGATCTGCGCGGGGGTGCGCAGTCCGTCGGAGTGGACGCTGTGGAGGTGGTTGTCGCCCCGGTACCAGGCGCGGCCCCGGCCCCGGGCCCGTCGCGGCGGGTACACCGGCTTCGGCGTGGCCCCCGGCGTCCCGTACCGCAGGGTGACCGCGACCTCGTAGGCGAGCCCCTGCGGGGCGACCGTGTACGGGCCGAGGACGACGTGCCAGGTGCCGGGGCGGACGGGCCCGGCCAGGTAGCCGGGCGTGGCCCGTTCGGCGCCCACGAAGAACTCCGAGCGGGCGCCGCCCGACCAGCCACGGAAGCCGGCTCCGCCCAGCGCGGTGCCGCGTTCGTCGAAGATGCCGATGTCGCAGGCGTTGCCCTGGGTGCCGGTGGGCACGGAGGGTCTGTCGTAGCTGTACGAGACGGCGATCTCGCGGACGCCGCGCGGTACTTCCACGGGGAGGTGGACGAAGTCCGGGGCGCCGACGGGGAGCCGTCCGGTGACCCTGCGGGTCTCCTCGCCGGACCGGGGTTCCCGGTCTTCGGCGCGGGCGAAGCTCATGCCTTCGAGCGTAAGCGCGCTCACCGTTCCCGCGACAGCCGCCATCCTGAGTACGTCGCGCCGGTTCATCCCCGCCTCCTCGCGTGGGCCGTGTCGCCCCGTGCCGGTGCCGTGACTGCCGTGACCCACTGTTGTACGCCCGGGTGGCGGCCGGTGGAACACCCGCCGACGCGCGCGGCGGCCGGTGCGCGAACACGCGTCGACACGCGTCGGCACATGTCGACACACGTCGACACGCGTCGGAACACGACCGCGCGTGGCGCCCCCGCGGCCGCCTCCCAAGGCATACCGTGGGTCACACGCGAGACCGCCGCGACGACGGAGGTGCCCGGGATGCGGATCGCCACGACGATCTTTCTCACCGACGAGACGATCAGCCCGGTCCGGCTGGCCCGTGAGCTGGAGCAACGGGGCTTCGCCGGGCTCTATCTGCCCCAGCACACCCACATCCCGGTGAGCCGCAAGACCCCGGCGCCGGCCGGCGACCCGCTGCCGCGCGAGTACGGCCGCGCCGTCGACCCCTTCCTGGCGCTCGCCCAGGCCGCCGCCGTCACCCACCGGCTCGAGCTGGGGACCGGCGTCGCGCTCGTGGCCCAGCAGGACCCGATCGTTCTGGCCAAGCAGGCGGCGACCCTGGACTTCCTCAGCGGCGGCCGGTTCACCCTCGGCGTCGGCTACGGCTGGAACGTGGAGGAGGCCGAGGACCACGGCGTCGACTGGCACACCCGCCGGGAGCTGGTGCGCGACCGGATGGCGCTGATGCGCGCGCTGTGGTCGCCCGAACCGACGGCATACGACGGCGAATTCGGCTCGGTCCAGGCGAGCTGGGCGCACCCCAAGCCCGTCCGCCGCCCGCGCCGGCTCCGGGGCACGGACTCACTGGTGGGGCCGCGCACGCTGATCGGCGGCGCGGCGGGCCCGAAGCTCTTCGCCCACGTCGCCGAGTACGCGGACGGCTGGATGCCGGTGGGCGGCAGCGGACTTCGCGAGACGCTGCCGGAGCTGCGCCGGGTCTGGACGGAGGCGGGGCGGCCGGGCGAGCCGGAGGTCATGCCGTACGCCGTCCACCCTTCCGCGGGCAAGCTCGCGCACTACGCCGACCTGGGCATCGAGGAGGTCGCTGTCGGGCTGCCGTCGGCCCCGGAGGCGGAGGTCCTGAGGGCGCTGGACGCCCACGCGGAGTTCCTCTAGACGCGGCGGAGGCGTTGGCGGAGGCGACGCCTCCGGGGCATTCCGGAGGATGCCTCCGTCTGACGTGACGAGAGGCACATGGAACGTCCGCTTCCAGTACATGGCGGTGTCAGTGTCCGCTCGTATGCTCGGACAATGACTTCGAGCGCACCGCGTCCCGAACAGCCGAACACCCCGGTCGCCCCGACCGCCAACGCCATGCGACGCGCGCTCAAACGCGCCCGCGACGGCGTCGCGCTGGACGTCACCGAGGCCGCCGTGCTGCTCCGGGCGCGCGGCGCCGACCTCACGGACCTGTGCGCCTCCGCCGCCCGGGTGCGGGACGCGGGCCTGGAGGCCGCCGGCCGGCCCGGTGTCATCACCTACTCCAAGAGCGTCTTCATCCCGCTCACCCGGCTCTGCCGCGACCGCTGCCACTACTGCACCTTCGCCACCGTCCCCGGCAAGCTCCGCCGCGCGGGTGAGGGCATGTTCATGTCGCCGGACGAGGTGCTGGCCATCGCCCGGCGCGGCGCCGAACTCGGCTGCAAGGAAGCGCTGATCACCCTCGGCGACAAGCCGGAGGACCGCTGGCCCGAGGCCCGCGAGTGGCTCGACGCCCACGGCTACGACGACACCATCGCCTACGTCCGCGCCGTCTCCATCCGCATCCTGGAGGAGACGGGCCTGCTGCCCCACCTCAACCCGGGCGTCATGACCTGGACGGACTTCCAGCGCCTCAAGCCGGTGTCCCCCTCCATGGGCCTGATGCTGGAGACCACCGCCCAGCGGCTGTGGAGCGAGCCGGGCATGCCGCACCACGGCTCGCCCGACAAGGAACCCGCCGTCCGGCTGCGCCACCTGGAGGACGCGGGCCGCAGCTCCGTCCCCCTCACCAGCGGCCTGCTGATCGGCATCGGGGAGACGCCCGAGGAGCGCGCCGAGTCCCTGTTCGCCCTGCGCCGGATCTCCCGTGCCTACCACGGCATCCAGGAGCTCATCATCCAGAACTTCCGCGCCAAGTCGGACACGGCCATGCGCCGCATGCCGGACGCCACCCTCGACGACCTCGTCGCCACCGTCGCCGTCGCCCGGCTCATCATGGGCCCCTCCGGCTGCCTCCAGGCCCCGCCCAACCTGGTGGACGACGAGTACGCCCGCCTCATCGGCGCCGGCATCGACGACTGGGGCGGCGTCTCCCCGGTCACCCCCGACCACGTCAACCCCGAGCGCCCCTGGCCCGCCATCGAGGAGCTCGCCGAGCGCTCGGCCGCCGCCGGCTTCCGCCTCAAGGAACGCCTCGCCGTCTACCCGGAGTTCGTCCAGCGCGGCGAGCCCTGGCTGGACCCCCGCATCCTGCCCCACGTCCGCGCACTGGCCGACCCCGAGACCGGCCTGGCCGACGAGAACGCCGAGGTCAAGGGCATCCCCTGGCAGGAGCCCGAAGAGGTCTTCACCGCCTCCGGCCGTACGGACCTCCACCGCGCCATCGACACCGAAGGCCGCACCTCCGACCGCCGCGAGGACTTCGACGACGTCTACGGCGACTGGGACGCCCTCCGCGAGGCCGCCGCCCCCGGCATGGTGCCCGAGCGCATCGACGGCGACGTCCGCGAAGCACTGCGCCAGGCCGCCGCCGACCCGACCGGGCTGACGGACGACCAGGCGCTCGCCCTACTCCACGCCGACGGCCCCGCCCTGGACGCCCTCTGCCGCGTCGCCGACGACCTCCGCCGCGACGTCGTGGGGGACGAGGTCACCTACATCGTCACGCGGAACATCAACTTCACCAACGTCTGCTACACCGGCTGCCGTTTCTGCGCCTTCGCCCAGCGGCGCACCGACGCCGACGCCTACACCCTCTCGCTCACCCAGGTCGCCGACCGCGCCGCGCAGGCGTGGGACGTGGGCGCGGTCGAGGTGTGCATGCAGGGCGGCATCCACCCCGACCTGCCCGGCACGGCCTACTTCGACATCGCCCGCGCGGTGAAGGAGCGGGTGCCCGGCATGCACGTCCACGCCTTCTCGCCGATGGAGGTCGTCAACGGCGCGACGCGCACGGGCATGTCCATCCGGGAGTGGCTGACCGCCGCCAAGGAGGCCGGGCTCGACTCCATCCCCGGCACCGCCGCCGAGATCCTGGACGACGAGGTCCGCTGGGTCCTCACCAAGGGCAAGCTCCCCACCGCCACCTGGGTCGAGGTCATCAAGACGGCGCACGAGCTGGGCATCCGCTCGTCCTCCACGATGATGTACGGGCACGTGGACCAGCCCCGGCACTGGCTGGGCCACTTCCGGCTGCTCGCCGAGATCCAGCGGGCCGCGCTCGACAAGGGCGTCGACGGTTTCACCGAGTTCGTCACCCTCCCCTTCATCCACACCAACGCCCCCGTCTATCTCGCGGGCATCGCCCGGCCCGGCCCGACCATGCGGGACAACCGCGCGGTCACCGCGATGGCCCGGCTGCTGCTCCACCCCCATATCCCCAACATCCAGACGAGCTGGGTCAAGCTGGGCGCGGACGGCGCGGCGGAGATGCTCCGCTCGGGCGCCAACGACCTCGGCGGCACCCTGATGGAGGAGACCATCTCCCGGATGGCCGGCTCCTCGTACGGCTCGTACCGCTCGATCCAGGACCTCGTCGCGATAGCCGACGCCGCCGGGCGCCCCGCGCGGCCCCGCACGACGCTCTACGGCGAGGTGCCCAAGGAGCGGCAGGAGGCCGCCCTCTCCTCGGACGGCCATCTGCCCACGCTGCTCCCGGTGCTGGACGTACTTCCGGCTTCCGGCCCCGGCGAGGAGTGATGGTCGTTTGATCTTCGTTCGTACAAGTGTTGCGGATCTGTCGCCGACCGCCGACCGGTCGACGACAGTCCCCGCATAGGGTGTCCCGCATGTCTTGGCCCCAGAATCCCCAGCAGCCGCAGCAGCCTGAGCAGCCGCAGAACCCCTCGACGTCGCCTCAGGGCGGCTTCGGCCCGCCGCCCACGTGGGGTCCGGACGGCGACGGGCACGCCCAGCCCACGATGATCTCCCAGCCCGCCGTGCCGCCGCCCGGCCCGGCGCAGGGCGGCACCCCGGGCGCGGTCCCGCCGCCCCCGCCGCCCGCCCCGGGGCCCGTCCCCGGTGCCCAGGGCCCCGGCGCTCCCGGCCCGGTGCCCGGCCCCGGCATGGCCCCGCCGCCCGGTATGCCCCCGGCGCCGATGGGTCAGCAGCCGATGGCCCCGCAGCCGATGGGTCAGCAGCAGCCTTGGCCGCCGCAGCCGCACGCCCCCCAGGCCCAGCCCGGGCAGGGCCCGCAGGCCGGCAAGAGCAACAAGACGCTGATGGCCGTCATCGGCGGCGTCGTGGCGCTCGCCGTCATCGGCGGCGGCGCGTACTTCGCCTTCAGCGGCGGCAGCGGCGGTGACGACGACAAGAAGAACGGCAAGGCCCAGGCCGGCCAGGCCCAGTCGCAGGCCCCGGCCGCGCCCGGCCAGCAGTCGGACAAGCCGGCGGACGGCGCCGCCTCCGCCGACCCGTCCGCCCAGCAGCCCACCGTCCCCGGCTGGCAGACGCAGACCCGCGCGGACCACTACTTCCAGTACGACGTCCCGGGCAAGGCCGACAAGTGGAAGGTCTTCCCGACGGACACGGCCATCTCGTACACCGAGGACGGCAAGCCGGTCGTCGTGATGACCGGTACGTCCAACTACAAGGAGGGCGGCTGCTCCTCGCAGCCCAACCCCGACGCCGTCGGCGAGGCCGGCCAGGGCCAGCTCGCCACCGTCGGCACCACCGGCGGCGGCAAGGACGGCGACCTCAAGACGAACGCCAAGAACTGGGCGGGCAACTGGGGCTTCATGGCCTACGGCGGCAAGGACCACAAGCCCAAGCTGGAGTTCACCGACGAGAAGGAGTGGAAGCACAACGGCATCGACGGCTGGACGGCGACCGCCAAGGTCACCGTCACCAACCGCCCGAGCCCGTGCGTGCCGCCCACCGCGATCGTGAAGTCCATCGCCCAGAAGATGCCCGACGGCACCTTCCACGGCTGGGTCATCTACGCCGACCAGGGCGTTCCGGACGCGCTCACCGAGGCCCAGATCGACAAGATCATGAACACGGTGCGCCCGGCCAAGGGGCCTGGCGCGTAATCGCCGCCGGCCCGGTGTCCCGGACACCGGGCCGGCCTCGGCGCACTACAGTGCTGTGCCGACACAGCGCTATGCCGACACGGTGCTGTAGCTACACAGTGCTGTGGCGACACAGTGCTGTACCGACCGACGCGGGCCCGGCGAACGGGCCCGCGGCCCGCTCGCTCCTCTCCCGTCCAGGAGGCCGGACACGTGACCACGACCGCCGCGACGGGCACCGCCGGAGCCCCCGGGCCGCTGCCCCGGGGCCGGGCCGAACAGCAGGACTTCCGCTCCCGGGTGCGCGGCTGCCTGCTCGGCGGGGCGATCGGGGACGCGCTGGGCGCGGGCATCGAGTTCGACTCCCTGGAGGCGATCCGCGCCGCGCACGGCCCCGCGGGCGTGACCGACTACGTCCCGGCCTACGGCCGGCGCGGCGCCGTCACCGACGACACCCAGATGACGCTCTTCACGGTGGAGGGGCTGATCAGGGCCCACGTCCGCCGGGACACCGGGGCCTGGCACCCGCCGGCCGACGTCCACCGCGCGCATCTGCGCTGGGCCGCCACGCAGGAGGGCTGGGGCCCCGACGAGCGGGTGCGGGACGCGGGCTGGCTCGCCGGGCAGGAGTGGCTCTACGCCCGCCGGGCCCCCGGCGGGGCGTGCCTCTCCGGCCTCGCCGACCACCGGATGGGCACCCTGGCGGCGCCCAAGAACCCGGGCTCCAAGGGCTGTGGCGCGGTGATGCGCTCCGCGCCGTTCGGGCTGCTGGCGGACTGGGCCCCCGGCCTCGTCCTCCAGCTGGCCGACGAGTGCGCGGCGCAGACCCACGGCCACCCCACCGGCCGGCTCTCGGCGGCCGCCTTCGCCGTCATCGTCCACGGCGCGGTGCGGGGCGAGCCGCTGGAGGCCGCCGCCCTGCGGGCCCTGGAGCTGCTGGCCGCCCGGCCGGGCCACGAGGAGACCACCGCGGCGCTGCGGGGCGCCCTGGCCGCCGTGCGGCAGGGGCCGCCGTCGGCCGAGCGGCTGCAGTCGCTGGGCGAGGGGTGGGTGGCGGAGGAGGCCCTGGCGATGGGGCTGTACTGCGCGCTGGTGGCCGAGGACGTCCGCCACGGGCTGCTGCTGGCGGTCAATCACGGTGGGGACTCGGACTCCACGGGGTCGATCTGCGGCAATCTGCTGGGTGCCGTGCACGGGGAGACCGCGCTGCCGGCCGGGTGGGTGGCGGAGCTGGAGGGCCGGGGCACGATCCTCGAACTCGCCGACGACTTCGCCATGGAGCTCACCCAGGGGCCCGCGCTGCACGGCCCGCCCGGCGCCGTCTCGTCGGCGGCTTGGCTGGCGCGGTACCCCCGCGCGTAGCGCGTAGGGGGTGGCTCCGCACGTGGCTCCGGACGTGGCGGAGCCCTCTCGGCCGGGACGGGATGCCAGGCGACAAGAGGGCTCTCTGCGGAAATATCGATACGGCGGTTTTACGTCGCTGTGCCGGGTGATCCGCGTTCAACGCGGTCGGTCAGAGGGACTGCGCGCTGTCGCCGACGACCGTCACGAACGCGGACCAGGACTCCGAGGAGAAGGCGAGGGCGGGGCCCTGCGGGTCCTTCGAGTCACGGACCGCGATGGACCGCACGAGCGGGGAGGCGACCTCGACGCAGTCGCCGTGGGCCAGCGAGTAGGAGGACTTCCGCCACGTGGTCTTTCCCTGCTGAATCGCCATGAATTGCTCCGATGCCTATGAGTGCTGCCTGGTTCGGCCGGGAATCGCCCGGGTACCGGCCGGAAGACGGCCGGGAACCCACTGGCCGGACCGGTGGGGCCGGTGTCCCGACGCGATCGACGTTACGCGCCAACATCACCCGATGAACGGCCCGTTCACTCGACCGGATGGCATATATCCATCACCCCTTCCTCCATGGCGGGAAGGGGTGTACGGTCCCGCCCTTCGCATCCCACGGCTACTGGCCGGGCTCCTCTTTTTGACCTTCGTCGGCCCAGTCCTCCGCGACCTGGAGGATGAACCGCCGTGAGTCCTCGGCGTTGAGCGCCTGCATCCGCAAATGCTCGTACATCACGCTGTACGCCTGGACGTCGTTGGGCTTCTCCAGGTACAGATCGCTGGTGATGCCCTCGAGGTAGACCGTGCTCGCGTCCTGCGGATCGTGGAACTCGAGGATGGAGAACTTCCCGTACATGCCCGGGTGCGCGCCCACCGCGTAGGGCAGCACCTGCACGGTGATGTGCGGCTGGAGGCTGAACTCCACGAGGTGTTCCATCTGTTCGCGCATGATGGCGCCGCTGCCGACGATCCTGCGCAGCGCGGACTCGTCGATGACCGCCCACAGGCGCAGCGGGTTCTCCGGGTCGGTGATCCGTTCCTGACGGCGCATCCGCACCTGTACGCGCCGCTCGACGTCCGCGGCGGTGGCCTCCGGCCACGAGCCCTCGGTCACGGCGTTGGCGTAGTTGGGCGTCTGGAGCAACCCGGGGACGAGCGACGCCTCGTAGACGCGCAACGACGCCGCGTCGGTCTCGAGTCCGATGTAGACGCTGTACGGGATGTCGCCGAAGGCATGCCACCAGCCTTGCTGTCGTGACTCCTTCGCCATCTGCATCAGCGAATCGACGATGCGGTGGTCCTCGACTCCGTACACGCCGCACAGATCGCGGACATCGCGCTGACTGATGCTGCGGCGGCCGTTCTCCAGTCGGCTGATCTTCGACTGCGAGACCAGGAGCCGCTCGGCCACCTCCTCGGCGGTCATGCCTTTGAGCTCACGGAGCTTGCGTAGCTCCTGCCCCAATCGGCGCCGCCTTACGGTGGGGTTGACACTGGACGCCACGGGACGCACCTCCGGCTCCGTCATGCTGCTGTCTCCTGCTCCGGCAGCCTGCCACCACCGGCCGGGGCGGCGCTGGGAAATGCTTACACCGTGTCCGCTTGTGGTGACCCTGATGCGGATGCGCGTGACGTAGTCGTTACTACGCATGACCGCGCGACCCCTTACGACCGCGCGCGCCCGGGCGCGCATACGCGCACGCGGGGCGGCGGGCCGTACCACCGTGCTCGGGCGGTACGGCCCGCCGCCCCGCGCTGCTGCGGCTCCCGGACCGGGTCAGGTGGACCCCGGTGCGGTCGGTGGAGCGGAAGTGGTGCGTGGGTTGGTGCGTGGGTTGGTGCGTGAGGTGGTGCCAAAGGTGATGCGTGGATTGGTGCGTGGGGTCGTGCTTGCGGTCGTACGACTGCGGTCAGCGGCTGCGGAACCGTTTCACGAGGCGCCCGCGCGGGCCATGACCCCACCTCGATGCGCGGTCGTCCGGCCCGTGCCGACCGCCGCCGGCTCGACCGGCGCCCGCACGGCGGCGCGCCGGCCGGAACCGCCGCCACCCGGAGCACCGGCCGCGGCCGGTGCCCGGCGCGGCTGCGCGCCGACCCCGTTCTGCACGTCCATCACGGCGTGCGCGACGAGCCCGCCCATCGGGTCGTGCCGGATGAGATCGCGCAACCGGGACCGTGAGGAACGGCCCTCGTTGCCCGGGTAGAGGTGCTTGCCCAGGCCGACCGCGTGGGCCAGGGCGGCGAGCGCGGCGGTCCGCGGGTCCGGCGGGACGCCGGTGCGGATCGCGCTGTCCAACCGGGCCCTGATCTCCCGGCTGATCGCCGTGTCCGTCGCCTGATAGCGCGTGGTCGGCAGCACCCCGCACATCTGGCCCGCCACGGCATGCACCATGCCGCACCGTTCGAGATGCGTGAGATACGTCTGACGCAGCCCCAGCCGGGGCCCGCCGATCCAGTGGACGGCGCGCACCGGGCTGCCGCGGCGGCGCAACAGCTCGAGCGCGGTGTCCAGGGTCGGATCACCAGTCGGCCGTGGGTGCACCACGGCGATACGATCCCCGTCTGGGGCTATCCGTCCGGCCAGAGCCAGCTCCACGAGCTGCGCTCCGGCGAGACCGAGGTCGAGCGACTGCGGCTGCGCCGTGGTACCCGTGGCCGGGTCCAGGGCGAGCAGCAGAAGCTCCTCCGGAATTGTTCTGCGGCTCCTGCCCATCCATGCCTCCCCGCGTGGATGAGTGACAGGGTGACCCCTCTCACATTGGTCTGTCGAGAGCGCGTGGTGACTTCGGGCGGGAACCGGTAGGTATGTCGTCTCGTCTTGCACGTGGGTGAAGGCGGACACCGCTCTCTGACCCGCTAGCTGTGCCCTGACGCGACGGCGGCAGAGGACACTGATAGACGTTGAGAGGATCCGGGCAGCGGGACACTTGTCGTCCCGCCTCGGTGTACGGCGCGGAATTCGAGGAGGCATCGGTGGCGGGCGAGTCCCCCGGCAAGTCGGAGCAGCGGAAGTCGTCGGGGGAGACGACTGGCACCACTGGTACGACCGGCAGCGAACGCGACCCCCGGCTCGGAGTCTTCCGGGCCGGCACGGACACGACCGAGGACCGTACGGACGGCAAGTCCGGCGGGTCGGGTTCATCGGGTTCATCGGATTCATCGGGTTCGGATTCGGATTCGGATAAGGACCGTCAGGGCCGCGAGGCCGGCACGGCCGATTCCGCGAAGCCCGTTGAGCAGGCTGAGCCCGCCGGGAACGGGAACGGCGGTGCGAACGGCGGTGTCAAGCGTGACGCCCGGCTGAAGGCCGCCGTCGCCGCCTGGGTGGCGAGTGCGGAAGAGGACGCTCCGGAGGCCGGTGCCGAGGACGACGCCGCAGGTGAGAAGCCGTCGGCCGACCGAGCCGACGCCACCGCGGATGCCCCTGCCGGTACGGCCGCTGACGCCCCGGCAGTAGCGGCGCGCCCGGCGAAGGACAAGTCCGGCGCCGACGCGGAGACCAAGTCCGGCGCCGACCAGGCGACCGCCGTCTTCCGTACGGTGCGCCCGAAGGCGGACGAAATCAGCGGCGACACCGCCCCCGAGGCGAAGAAGCCCGCTGCCAAGGACGAGAAGGACGAGCAGGGCAGCGCGGACGGCAAGGGCGAGCCCGCCGCCGACCAGGCGACGGCCGTCTTCCGTACCGTGCGCCCGAAGGCCTCCGCCGCCGATGCCGGTGACGAAAAGGACGGCAAGGACGGCAAGGGCGGCAAGGACGGCGTCGACCAGGCCACGGCCGTCTTCGGCGCCGTGCGTCCGAAGACCGACGCCGCCGCGTCCGAGGCGAAGAAGCCCGCCGCCGACGGCGAGAAGGACGGCAAGGGCGGCGCGGACGGCAAGGGCGAGCCCGCCGCCGACCAGGCGACCGCCGTCTTCCGTACCGTGCGCCCCAAGGCGGATGCGCCGAAGTCCGACGCCGCCCCCGAGGCCGGTGCCGCCAAGCTCGACAACGGCGACCAGCCGACCGAGCTGATGAAGGCCCCCACCCCGCAGCCGACGCCCGGTGGCGAGCGCAAGAGCCAGTTCGTCCCGCTGAAGAAGGACGACGAGGCCGCGCCCGCCAAGCAGGCCGCCAAGGCGCCCGCCAAGGCGCCCGCCAAGGCGCCCGCCAAGGCCGCCCCGGCCCCGGCGAAGCCGCAGCCCGCGAAGCCGCAGCCCGAGTCGGCCAGGCCCGAGCCCGGGAAGTCCAAGGTCCCGCCGCCCCCGGGCCGTCCCGCCGCCCCGGCCGCGCCCGCGGATCCGGCCGCGCCGCTCGACCTGCTCGCCCAGCTGACGAACACCCCGCCGCCGCCGGAGACGCCCGTGCGGATGGCCGTCCGGCGCGTCAAGATCTGGACGCCGCTCGTCGTGCTGCTCGGGATCATCTTCGTGGTCGCGCAGTCCTTCCGGCCGCTGCCCGACCCGAAGCTCTCCCTCGGCGCGAAGAAGTCGTTCACCTTCGAGGGCGGCAAGGCGCCCTTCGTCTGGCCGGACGAGGGCCAGTCCGCGGCCAAGGTCGTGGGCGCCGGTGACGTGGGCACGTTCGGCCCGCAGAAGCCCGTGCCGACGGCCAGCGTCGCCAAGGTCATGACCGCCTACGTGATCCTGAAGGACCACCCCCTGCAGAAGGGGGACAAGACCAGCAACAAGATCACGATCGACGAGGCGGCGGAGAAGGAGTCCAACGCCGAGGGCGAGTCGACGGCGAAGGTCAAGGCGGGGCAGGAGTTCTCCGAGTACGACATGCTCCGCATGCTGCTCATCCCGTCGGGCAACAACATCGCCCGCATGCTCGCCCGGTGGGACACCAACGGCGCCGAGGACGCGTTCGTCAAGAAGATGAACGACGCCGCCAAGGAACTCGGCATGACCAACACCACCTACACCGACCCCAGCGGTCTGACGGCGACGACGAAGAGCACGGCCGTGGACCAGGTGAAGCTCGCCGAGGTGATGATCAAGAACCCGGTCGTCCGGGAGATCACCCAGCAGCCCAACGCCGACATCCCCGGCGGCCCGCACATCAACAACAACAACGACACGCTGCTGGTGAAGGGCACCGGTGTGCTCGGCATCAAGACGGGTTCCAGCACCGCGGCCGGCGGTGCGCTGATGTGGGCGGCGCGGCGGGTGCTCGACGGCAAGGAGTACCTGATCGTCGGCGCCACCATGGACCAGCACTTCAAGGGCCTGGACCCCAACGCCGAGAACAGCCTCACCAAGGTCAAGAACAAGAGCTACGAGCAGCTCACGTCGATCCAGAGCGCTCTGAAGACCGCCACCGTGGTGAAGAAGGGCGACGTCGTCGGCCACGTCGACGACGGTCTCGGCGGGCAGACGCCCATCGTCGCCACCAAGGACGTCGTGGCCGTCGGCTGGGCCGGCTTCGACACGAAGTTCGCGCTGTCCGACGTCGGCCGGAAGATCCCGCACTCGGCGAAGGCCGGTACGGAGGTCGGCGAGCTGGTCGTGGGCAGCGGCCCCGACGCGGTGAAGGTCCCGGTCGTGCTGAAGTCGGCCCTGGCCGAGCCCTCCTTCGGCGCCAAGCTGACCCGCCTGGGCTGAGGCCGGCCGGCCCGGCCGTGGCGGCTCCTGGTCCGTACGAGTGGGTGCGGACCGGGGGCCGCTTTCGCGGTCGCCGCGATGGGCGGGGCGGCCCGACGGCGCGTGCTAGCGTCGCCAGGGTTTGCTCGTCACAGCCGGAGCATGCGTGAAGATGGGGGAGAAGACCACAGGGGGAAGACGGGGAGAGCCGCAGTGACCACCGTGGGGCCGGCGCGGCCCAGAGACCCGGAGCAGCCGGAACGACCGGAACGGCCCGCACGTCCGGAGCGCCCGGGAGCACCGGACGAGACCGGTGACACCGGCACACCCGTGACGGGACGTACCGCCGTGGCCCGTGGGGCCGGCCGGCGGCGCCCGTCGTGGGCCGTCATCCCGCACCACCGCAAGGGCGGGCGCTACGCGGCCCTCACCGGGACGGTCGGGATCACCCTCTTCGTGGCCGCGGCGCTGCACATCCTCTGGATCTGCATCTTCGCCAACAGCGGCGGCGACCTCGCCGCGCAGGACGCCTGGGCGGAGTTCGCGCTGCAGCATCCGGCCTCGGCGTACAACCTCGCCTGGTACGGCGGGATGCACCCGGTGTCGTACAGCGTGATCTCGCCCTACCTCATGGCCGCGATCGGTGTCCGCACCACGATGATGATCGCGGGCACGGTCGCCTCCGGCCTGATCGCGTTGTTGCTGGTCCGCAGCCGGGTCGTGCGCCGGCCGCTGTGGCCGGCGCTCTACGGCACGTTCGCGCTGATGTGCAACGCCATATCGGGCCGGGTGACCTTCGGGCTCGGTGCGATGTTCGGGCTGGCGGCGGTGGCCGCGATCTTCGCCTGGCCGGCGCGCTGGCGCGCCACGGGCCGCTACCGCTGGGGCCGGGCCGCGCTGGCCGGGATGATGGCGGGGCTGGCGACGGCGTCGAGCCCGGTGGCCGGTCTGTTCGTCGGCATCGTGGCGGCGGCGCTGTGGCTGAGCCGGCGCCGGCCGGCGGCGTACGCGCTGGGGGTGACCCCGGTGGTGGTGGTGGCGCTGTCGGCGTGGCTGTTCCCGTTCTCCGGGCAGCAGCCGATGGCCTTCGCCTCGGCGATCCTGCCGCTTCTCGCCGGGCTCTTCGGCGTCTTCATGACGCCCTCGTCCTGGCGCACGGTGCGGGCCGTCTCGTCGCTCTACGTGCTGGGTGTGCTGCTGGTCTGGCTGATCCCGTCGCAGATCGGCACGAACATCTCCCGGCTCGGGATGATCTTCGGCGGTGTGGTGCTGGTCGCCGCGCTGACCGGGATGGAGGTGCCGCCGAGAGCCGAGCTGCTGCGGCGCGGCAAGGTCTGGCTCGCGACCGTGTGCGGCGTGCTGACCCTCACCGGCTGGCAGCTCGCCAACTCCATCAGCGACATAGTGCACACCACCCCTGCCGCCTCCTGGGCCCGCGAGCTCGCCCCCCTCGTCGACCAGCTCCAGAAGCTGGACGCGGCGGGCGGCCGCGTCGAGGTCGTCCCGGCCCGCAGCCATCGCGAGGCCTCGGCCCTGGCCCCGTACGTCAATCTCGCGCGCGGCTGGAACCGGCAGGCGGACCTCAAGCGGAACCCGCTCTTCTATGAGGAGGGCATGCTCACCCCGGACAGCTACCGCTCCTGGCTCAGCCGCTGGGCCGTGGCCTATGTGGTGCTGCCCAAGGACGAGCCGGACAACGCGGCCGTCGAGGAGGCCAAGCTCGTCGAGCGCGGCCAGTCGTATCTGCGTGAGGTGTGGTCCGACGAGAACTGGCGCGTCTTCGCCGTGAAGGAACCCACGCCGCTCGCCGACCCGCCCGCCGTGGTGGACCGCTCGGACGCCGAGGGGCTGACGGTCACGGTGGGCAAGCCGGGCCCGGTGCTGATCCGCGTCCCGTACTCGCCGTGGCTGGGCCTGGTGGACGCGCAGGGCAAGGACATCCAGCCGCCCAAGGCCGGGCCGGGCGGCGAGCCGCCGGTCAACGTCAACGGCTGTCTGGCCAAGCAGGTCCAGGACGCCCGCGCGGGCCAGCCGGAGGACGACTGGACCCTGCTGCGCGCCCCGCACGCCGGCACGTACCGGATCGTGGCCAAGTACAAGCTGCCGCGCGGCACGGGCTGCCCGGACGACCTGGCGCCCTAGCCCGCCACCGCCGAGCCCGGCACCGCCGAGCGTGACCTCGAACGGGTGACCGAGAGTGTTCTCTCGGTCACCCGTTCGCAGTCTCGGCGGGGAGGCCGTCCGGATGATCTCGCGCCCCTGGGGTGACCTGCCCATACGGCCGTATCCCGGGCCGCCCAGGGCCGTCGGCGGCCCGTCCCGCCGGGTGCGGGCCCCCGCCGGCCCGGTTTCCCTCGGCAGAGAGGAGCGCGGAAATCCGACTCCCGCTGCGGCACATCGGCGTGCCGCGCCCGCGCTCACGGAGGAAGCATGCGTAACGCACGAGTGCTCGCCGGGGCCGCGCTGACCATAGCCGCGCTGGGGACGGCCGCCGCCCCCGCGCTCGCCGCCGATCACTTCGGGAAGCTGGAGGTCACCCCGGGCACCGTCCAGCCGGGCGCCACGGTCACGGTGAACACCACCGCCTGCGGTCCCGACGGCAAGGGCACGGGTGACGCCAGCGCCGTGGGCGGCCCGGCGTCGTTCGAGCTCAAGCCGGGCACGACCAAGGAG
The DNA here is from genome assembly GCF_054551825.1 of Streptomyces sp. L500. Lineage (NCBI taxonomy): Bacteria > Bacillati > Actinomycetota > Actinomycetes > Kitasatosporales > Streptomycetaceae > Streptomyces > Streptomyces sp. L500. The sequence continues at coordinate 130,377 of NZ_JBTOLC010000008.1, read as the reverse complement.
ACCGCGGTCGGCCAGTTCATGGTCCCGAAGTCGGCGAAACCCGGCACCTACGGGATCGGCGCCAAGTGCGCCAACGGCAAGGAGGCCACCGGCGACGTGGTCGTCAAGGCGGGCGCGGGCATGAAGAGCTCGCCCTCCGCCGCCCCGAGCATGTCGCCCATGACCCCGAAGGGCGGCATGAAGACCGGCGTGGGCGGCACCAGCGACGACTCCGGCACCGCCGAGGTCATCGCCGGCGCGGCCGTCCTGGGCACGTCGGCCGTCGTCGGCGTCTGGTTCCTGCGGCGCCGCGGCGGCGGCGACCGGCCCGACCAGGCCTGACCGGACCGAGGACCGCTCCCGGTGCCGGCCGGACCGCCCCTGGGCCCCCGGACGCGCGCGCTGCGCCCGGGGGCCGGGGCCCCGGTTCCCGGGGTGAGCCGGTGGGCGAGTGCCTGTCTGCGGAGCGCGCCCGCGCGTTCACGGTACGGACGACACGACTCGCGCGCCCCGCGCCACAAGACCGTCCTCGCCGTCGTCCTGGCGGTGGCGCTGCTGGTGGGCAGCTGGCTGATCGAACACGGGGCGAAGGACCAGAGGCCGCCCCCGCAGCCGTCCCGGGCCCAGGCGTTCCCCACCCCCGGGGAGCCGCTGCTCGGCCCGCGCCGCGACGACCACGCCGTACCGCCCCTGCCGCGGGCCGCGCCCACGCGCGTCCGCATCCCCGGCATCCAGGTCGACGCGCCCATGACCCCCCTCGGCCTCGGCCCCGACGGCACGCTCGCGAGCCCGCCCGAGGACGACGGCAACCTCGCCGGCTGGTACGCGGACGGCACACCGCCCGGCGCGGCCGGCACCGCCGTCGTCGCCGGCCACGTCGACCTGGCCAACGGCCCGGCCGTCTTCTACAACCTCGGCGCGCTGAAGAAGGGCGACACGGTGGAGGTGGCCCGCTCCGACGCCCTGACGGCCGTCTTCACGATCGACGCGATCGAGGTCTACGAGCGGGCGGACTTCCCCTCCGAGAAGGTCTACGGGACGGTCGGCCCTCCGGGCCACGGGCGCGCGGAGCTCCGCGTGATCACCTGCGGCGGGGGCTTCTCGGCGGAGGCGGACGAGTACCTGGGCAACGTGGTCGTGTACGCGCACCTCACCGGGGTCCGGCACCCTCCGGGGCTGCTGAGCTGAGGGAGGGTGCCGGTGCCCGTGCCGGGCGCGCTTGTCAGTGGGCCCGGCGCTGGTGGACCCCCATCGCGGCCGTCATCCGCGCGGCTTCCTGACGGTCGTCGACGCGCAGGGCGGCGGCGCGGCGGCGCTTGATGTCCCAGCATTCGTCGCAACGGGGAGCCGGTGGTTCGGGCGGATTTCCGCTGGCGGAGGCCAGCCGCGGCCTGCTCTGCTGGTTGGCGTCGGCCACCTTCGCGCGCAGCGCGTCGTTCTCGCCGGTGTTGTCGGTCACCGGGCCGCCTCCGTGTCGTGGTGGGGCACACGGGGGCGGAGATCGATGCCGTGCGCGGTGATCCACACCCAGTACGACGCGTCGTCGACGGGCCGGGGCTCGGGCCGCGGTGCCGCGAGCCCCGTGCAGGCGGGGCACGTACGGTCGCCGCCCGCGCGGGAGTTGTTCGTACGGAAAACCGCCCTCGCCCATGCGAGCCACCGGCGGATAAGGTCATGCATTGCTGACGCTCCTCTCTAGCGTTGGCCACGCCCCCGGACCGGCTGCACGGTCGCGGGGTTTCTCCTTTTGGGCGTGGCATACACCAAGATCACCTCTGCGTGACGATGTCGTCGCGCCGAGCGATCGCGGGATCAGAATGCACCCGCCGACTATGCGTGTGCAAGACGTGAGAATGCATAGAGTGCATGTGCGAACCTGCCTTGCAGGTGAGGGGTGTTGGCGGACAGAATCGCCCTGCCTCCTGTGCAGATGAAAGGTGGAGGGCATGCCTACGAAGCGGCAGATGCCGACGGTCCGCCTCCGGCGTCTGGCCGCCGAACTCCGACGGCTGCGCGCCGGTGCCGACTTGACCAGGGAGGACGTCGCCGAACAGACGGGCATCAACACGGCGACGCTCTACCGGATCGAGACCGCACGTGTCCGTCCGCAACGGCGGACCTTGGTCGCGCTTCTCAATCTGTATGGCGTGCGTGAGTCGCAGCGCGATGAGGTCCTGGCGCTGTCGGAAGGCGCGAGCGTGCAGGGCTGGTTGCGCCCGTATCACAGTGAACTGCCCGAGGAATATACTGCTTACATCAGCTTCGAGGCTGAGGCGCGTGCAGTACGAAACTACGAATCGCTATTCGTCCCAGGTCTGTTGCAGACCGAGGACTATGCACGCGCTGTGATCAAGGGCGTATTGCCGATGGCGAGTGCCAGGGAAATCGAGCAGCGAGTTCAGGCGCGGGTGGAACGGCAGGCGGTGCTTGTCAAAGACGACCCGCTGCACCTCTGGGCAATCATGGATGAGGCTGCCCTGCGGCGCATGGTGGGTGGCCGCGATGTTATGCACAAGCAGTTGCAACACCTGACAGCCGTGGCCCAGGAGCCGCACATGACGCTCCAGGTGATCCCGTTCGGCGCCGGTGCGCATGCAGGGATGCCTGGCTCCTTCGTGCTCATGAGCTTTCCCGAGGCCGAAGACCCTGAGATCGTCTACATCGACAGCATGGCTGGAGACCTCTTCCTCGAAGCCGAGGCGGATATTCGCCGGTACGGCGCGATCTTCGACAACCTGCGCGCGGTGGCGCTGAGTCCTGACGACACGTCGAATTTGATCGCCGCACTGGCCAAGGAAACTCAGTGAGGGAAGAGGTGGCGGCAGTGGGCCGAGCGACGACCCCCGATGGCATATGGCGCAAGAGTTCCTACAGCAGCGGGAACGGCCAGTGTTTCGAGATAGCGGTCCGGCGGGGGGCGGTGGCGACCCGCGACAGCAAGGACTTGACCGGTGCGGCGCTGACCTTCGGCGTGGACGCCTGGTCGGCGTTTGTCACCGGCCTCCGGGCCGGGGGTTTCGGGGCCGCCGGCTGAGGCGCCCCGCCCCCCGGCGGGCCCCGGCCGCAGCCCGGAACCCTACGGCTGGATCTCCAGCTGAACCCCGTTGCTCCCGCCCCGGAGGCCGGACGCGAGGCAGTCCGTCAGGAGTTCGCGGGGTGGCCCCGCGACGGTCCGCCGTACGGGGTGGCCCTTGCCGCGCCCGCTCGTGACCCGGCCCGACTGTTCGAGGAGTAGGACGCCCGCCGCGCGGACGGTCGTGGCGTTGTCGTAGACGATCAGGGACCGGCGGCCGTCGGCGTAGCGGACGGTTTCCACGCCGCTCCCACCGGACACCGCGACGCAGACCGCTTCCGGCAGGTCCGAGTCGAAGGAGCCGGTGGCCGGGACGGTGTGGCCGGGGGCGACGGTGCAGGTGTAGGTGATGTCCCCGTGGACATGGGTGGGCTGGGGAACGAGTGTGAGCGGCGGGGCGTAGCGGCTCTCGCCGCTGCCCGTGCAGGTGACGCCCCGGCCCTCTCCCTCGCCCGTTCCTGCCTGACCGGCCGGCGCCCACGCCACCGTCGAGCCCACGAGCGGCAGGGAACCCAGCGCCACCGCCATGCCGCGCTTACCGAACACATGCCCTCCAGGACGTCCTGTGCGGAAATATCGGACCTTGGCTACCCAGAGGTGCATCCGCTGCCCAGGCGTCCCGAAGCGCACCACCCGCGCGTGCCCTGGCTGGGCGCGCCGTCGCGCGCGCTGCTGACCCCGCCCGGCGCATGGCCCCCGCAGCGCGCCGGGTAGGAAGCGACGGACGAACCCTCGTCGAGCAGAAGGGGATCCCTGTGAGCCGTACGACCGCCACCGCCACCGCCGCCACCGCCGCGCGCAGGCGCGTCTTCGCCATGATGGACGCGGACGGCGACGGGGTCGTCTCGGCGCGGGAATACCTCTCCCGGGTCGACCGGACAGTCCAGGCCGCTGGCCGCACGGAGGACGATCCGCTCGTCGTCGTCGCCCGCGCCGAGGGCCGGAAGGTCTGGGCGGAGATGGACGCGGACGGCGACGGGAAGCTGACGTTCGACGAATACGACGCGTGGGCGGGTGCCGGAACGTTCGACAACGTTTGCCGGCCCGTGCTCGGCTCGCTGTTCGACCTCGCCGACACCGACGGCGACGGCGCCCTGGACAAGGCCGAGTTCACGGCGCTGCGCACCGCGCTCAACAACCCGCCGGGGAACGCCGCCGCCGCGTTCGACGCACTCGACACCGACGGCGACGGCCGGGTCGGCCGTGACGCGTATCTGGCGTCGATCCGCGCCTTCGTCATCGGGGACGGTTCGCCGATGGGCGAGTCCCTGTACTAGGTACTAGGCCCGCCCCACCGGGATCCACAGCTCCGCGTCCGCGTGCGTCCCGTCCGCCGACGGGCGTACGCGGAGGATCTCGGGGCCGGGGCGGCTCTCGTACGGGTTCGAGGGGAACCACTGCGTGAACACGTCGCGCCACAGGTGCTGGAGCGCCTGCGGGAACGGGCCGGAGTTCTCGAAGACGGCCCATGTGCCGGCCGGGACGGCGAGGACGTCCAGGTCGGCGGGAACGTCCTCCGCGCCCGTCACCACGCCGTGGTAGTAGTCGAGTTCGCTGCCCTCCGCGCGGCTCGGGTCGAGCAGGACGCTCACCGCGACGATCCCCGACGGGTCCTGGTCGGAGAGCGTGGCGATGCGGCCCAGCTCGTCCTTCCCGATGCCCCGGACGAACTCGGCTATCGCCGGGTTGACCCCTTCGTACACGAGCGGGACGCGGGCCTTCTTTCCGGCCACGCGGAACTCGTCCTTCTCCACAATCCGGTATCGCATACTGCTGTTCCCTTCGACGATGAGGCGGAAGGACATCCGGGGCTGGGCGCTCAGCGCCGCGCCGGTTCGCCGGGCCTCGCCCGGGCCCACGCCGTGGAGGGCGCGGAACGCGCGGGCGAAGGCTTCCCCCGAGCCGTAGCCGTAGCGCGTCGCGACGTCCAGCAGCGTCCGTTCGCCGGCGAGCACCTCGGCGCCCGCGACGGTCAGGCGCCTGCGGCGGATGTACTCCGACAGCGGGACGCCGGCCAGCGCGGAGAACAGCCGGCGGAGGTGGTACTCCGATGTCACCGCGATGCGCGCGAGATCGGCCACGTCGATCGGCTGGTCGAGGTGTGACTCGATGTGCTCCAGCGCCTGGTTCAGCCGTTCCAGCACCATCCCGGGCTCCTTCCCTTTCGATCACTCACGTTAGGAAAGGACCACCCTGCCGGACCCGACATCCTGTGCCCGGTCCGGTCGGGTCGACCCGGTCGGGTCGACGACGGCTACCAGACCTGCCCGAACTGCACCGACCGCTTCGCCAGCCCGCCCCAGAAGCCGTCGATGACATGGCGTTGGGCACCGAAGTCGTCGCCCGCCGTGCCCATCGCCGCGCCCATCGCCACGAACAGCGGCGCGAAGTGCTCGGTACGGGGGTGGGCCAGCCGGCCGGCCGGGGCCTTGTGCTCGAAGTCGAGGAGCGCGTCGACGTCCTCCGCCGCCAGGGCCTCGCGGCCCCACGCGTCGAACTCCGCCGACCAGCCGGGCGGGCCGGAGCCGGCGTGGCGGAGGGCGGCGAGGTTGTGGGTGAAGAAGCCGCTGCCGACGATCAGGACGCCCTCGTCGCGCAGCGGCGCGAGCCGCCGGCCGATCTCCAGCAGCCGCGTGGGGTTCAGGGTGGGCAGGGACATCTGGAGGACGGGGACGTCCGCGTCGGGGTACATCTCGACGAGCGGGACGTACGCGCCGTGGTCCAGCCCCCGGTCGGGCAGGTCCGTCACGGGCGTACCGGCGCCCCGCAGGGTGCGGCGGACCCGGTCCGCGAGGGCCGGGGCGCCCGGTGCCGCGTAGCGGACGCGGTAGTAGTGCTCGGGGAAGCCCCAGAAGTCGTACACGAGCGGCACGGTCTCGGTGGCGCCCAGCGCGAGAGGGGCCTCCTCCCAGTGGGCGGAGATCATCAGGATCGCCGTGGGCCGGGGCAGGTCCGCGGCCCAGGCGGCGAGCTGGCCGGGCCATATGGGGTCGTCCGCGAGGGGCGGCGCGCCGTGGGAGAGGTAGAGGGCGGGCAGGCGCCCGGGTGCCGGTGCCGACATGACAGCCTCCGATTTGCTTGAACTCTCAAACATCTACCGTCCTCGACCTTACAACTTTATTATTTAAGCTTCAAGCAATGGCTGGTCGTCGTACCGGAGGGAACCCGCGAGTGAAACAGTGGATGTCATGACGAACCGACCCCCGGAGGTCCCGGACGACGCCGCCGTCGCCGAGCCCCGCTGGCTCACCCCCGCCGAGCAGGAGGCCTGGCGGGCCTACCAGCACGCCTCCACGCTGCTGGAGGACTATCTCGACCGGCAGCTGCAGCGCGACGCGGGCATGCCGCACGTCTACTACGGCCTGCTCGTCAAGCTCTCGGAGTCGCCCCGGCGCCGGATGCGGATGACCGAGCTGGCGCAGAGCGCGAAGATCACCCGGTCCCGGCTCTCGCACGCGATCGCCCGGCTGGAGAAGAGCGGCTGGGTGCGGCGCGAGGAGTGCCCGTCGGACAAGCGCGGGCAACTGGCCGTGCTGACCGACGCCGGCTTCGAGATGCTGCGGCGGTCCGCGCCGGGGCACGTGGAGGCGGTCCGGGGCGCGGTCTTCGACCGGCTGACGCCCGAGCAGGTGGCCAAGTTCGGCGAGGTGTGCGGGATCATCGCCGCCGGGCTCCAGCCGGAGGGCGCGGACCTGCCCTGGCTGCGGTGACCTGAAGCCCTTGTGCGTGCGGTGACCTGAAGCCCGTTGGAAGCGCGGTGACCTGAAGCCCGTCGAAAAGCGCGAAGGGCCCCTGCCGACCGATTCGGCAGGGGCCCTTCGCGTATGTGCGTACCGCTACGGCCTCAGTGGGCCATCACCGGGATCGCGTCCTCGGCCGTCTCGCCGTCCGCGGAGGATGCGGCGGCGGGGCCGCCACCCGGGTTGGCGTTGACGAAGACGAGGGCGACCAGCGCGGACAGCGACAGGATGCCGACCGCCCACCACACGGCGGTGGAGTAACCGTGCACCATCGACTGGAAGGTGAGGATCTTCGGGTTCGTGGCACCGGCCATGTGGGACTTGAAGTAGTCCGTGGTGGCGCTGGCCGCGATGGTGTTGAGCAGCGCGGTGCCGATGGCGCCGCCGACCTGCTGCGAGGTGTTGACCATCGCCGAGGCGACACCCGCGTCACGCGGCTGCACGCCGTGGGTGGCCAGGCTCATGGCGGGCATGAAGGCCGTGCCCATGCCGAGGCCCATCATCATCAGGCCGGGCAGGATCACCGCCGCGTAGGAGGTGTCCAGGTCGATCTGGGTGAGCAGCATCATGCCGGCCGCCGCGAGCAGGAAGCCGGGGGCCATCAGCCAGCGCGCCGGGACGCGGGTCATCAGGCGGGTGCCGATCTGCGTGGAACCGGTGATCATCATGGCGATCATCGGCAGGAACGACAGACCGGTCTTGACCGGCGAGTAGCCGCGGACGACCTGCAGGTAGTACGTCAGGAAGAGGAACAGGCCGAACATCGCGATGGCGGCCAGGCCCAGGGAGATGTAGACGCCGCCGCGGTTGCGGTCGGTGAGCACGCGCAGCGGCATCAGCGGGGCCTTCACCGAGCGCTCGACGAGCAGGAAGGCGCCCAGCAGTACGGCCGCGGCGACGAACAGGCCGATGGTGACGCCGGCCGACCAGCCGTCGGACTCGGCGCGCGTGAAGCCGTAGACCAGGGAGACCAGGCCGAGGGTGGCCAGGATGACACCGGGGATGTCCAGCTTCGAAGGGTTGCGGCCCTCGGCGGGCTCGCGGATCACGGAGATCGCGCCGACGGCGGCGACGACTGCGAAGGGGATGTTCACGAAGAACGTCCAGCGCCAGTTGAGGTATTCGGTGAAGAGACCGCCGAGGATCAGGCCGACACCACCACCGGCACCGGCGATGGCGCCGAAGATGCCGAATGCCTTGGCGCGCTCCTTCGCCTCGGTGAAGAGCACGGCGAGCAGCGACAGGGCCGCCGGGGCGAGCAGCGCGCCGAAGACGCCCTGGAGGGCGCGGGCGCCCAGCAGCATGGCGGTGTTGACGGCGGCGCCGCCGAGCGCGGAGGCGGCCGCGAAGCCGATCAGGCCGGTGACGAACGCCCGCTTGCGGCCCCACAGGTCGGAGATCCGGCCGCCGAAGAGCAGCAGTCCACCGAAGGCGAGGGCGTAGGCGGTGATGACCCACTGCCGGTTGCCGTCCGAGATGCCCAGGTCGGACTGGGCGGAGGGCAGCGCGATGTTCACGATGGTCGCGTCGAGGACGACCATCAGCTGGGCCAGGGCGATGAATATCAGCGCTTTCCAGCGCCTCGGATCGGCTTCGGTGCGGAGATCTGACATGGGTGGGGCCTACCTAGCGGTAATGGTGAGGTGTGCGGTGGTTCGTGGGCCTGTCCGGTGCGCGTTCCGTCCGACGCGAGGTCCGTCCGGTGCGCGGTCCTGTCCGGTGCGCGGGCCGCGCGGGCTACGGGCGGGGTGCGTCCCCGGTGGTCGGGCCTGTGGTCGGCCCGGTCGACGGGTTCGCTGCCGAGGAGAATCCCTTGCGCAGGTCCGCCAAGGTGGCGGGCGCGCCGGGGAGTTCCGACCGGGCCGGGTTCATCAGGCCGTCCAGGAACAGCTGGAGGTGGCGGTGGACGAACTGGCCGAAGTCGTGGCAGCCGGTGTCGGGCAGCGGTCTGGTGAGCTGGGTGATGGCCACCATCAGGTCGCCGATGCCGATGTCGGCGCGGAGCTGACCGGACGCGCGGGCGGCGGCCATCAGCGCCTCGATGAGGCTCTCCAGCCGGTCGCGGGCCTCGACGTGGTCGGGGTGGCTCTTGTCGACACCCTCGGCGAGCAGGGGGCACAGGGCCCCGATCCGCTCGTCCGCCGCGGCGTGGACGAAGCGCCTCAGCGCGTGGAAAGCATCGGGCTCCTCCGCTAGCGCCGCCTCCGCCCGGTCGGCGATACGGGCCATGACGGAGAGGGTGACGTGGTGAATCAGCTCGCGGCGGTCCGCGAAGTGCCGGTACAGCGTGGCATTGCCGACCCCGGCACGTCGAGCGATTTCATCGAGTGAGGAATCGGCCCCGTGCTCGACGAGGGCTTCGCGGGCTGCCGCGACGATCCGCTCGCGGTTGCGCAGGGCGTCGGCGCGCAGGCGGGGCTGCGGGGCTGTGGCCAAGGCCGCGCCCTCCTTCCGTGAGAAGTGCTATGCGGGGAGTCGCTCCCCGTTTGACAGGAACGCTCACTTAAACGGGGAGACCTTCCCCGGATATTTCGGGGCGCCGTATGGCGTGAATCACACCCCCGGATGGCGGGATTCCACTCCCCGTCTGCCGCAGTCCGGGACGCGCGGGCCCGCTCACCGGGCACAGGGTGAGTGATGAGTACGACGAGATGACGACGCTGAGATGAAGTCGTGGGATGAAGACGTGGGATGAAGGCGAGGCGGCATGAGACCCCTGGTCATCCTGGTCGCGGCGGCCACGGTGGGCGCCCTCACCGCCCCCCTGCCCGCGCGGGCGGGGGGCGCCGGGAGCGCGTCCGGCGCGGGCCGGACCGCGACAGCCGCCCGCCCGGCGGCCACGGACGGGACGACCGCCGGCCTCTCCGTTGGTGACCTCTCCGCCGACGACACGTCCGCCGCCGCTCACCCCTCCGCCGCCGCCCGCTCGGCTGCCGGACTCCGGGGCGGGGGCCGGCCGCCCGGCGGCCCGTGCGCGCTGCGCACCGTCTCCCCGCACGTCTCCGAGGGGGCCCGCACCCCGCGCGGGTACGCCCGCTCCAGCGGCGTCGTACGGGCCGTCACCTTCCTCATCGACTTCCCGGACGCCCCCGCGAGGATCACCCCGCACAAGCGGTACGCCGAGTTCTTCCCGGCCGTCGCCGACTACTACCGCGTCAGCTCCTACGGCCGGCTCGACTACCGCTCCACGCCCTGGCCGCGCTGGATCCGCATGTCCCGCCCGTACCGCTCGTACGGCATCACGCGCGGCGCGACCTTCGACCCCAACCGGGACGACGGCTACTACGCGATCACCAAGGAGATCGTGGCCGCCGTCGGCGGCCGGGTCGACTTCCGGCGCTACGACCTGATCAACGTGCTGGCCGCGCCCGACGCCGGCCCGCCCGCCGTCCAGGACGTCCGCTCGGTGACGTTCGCGGGCGCCGCCACGGGGCTGACCTCCCGCAACGGCGCCCCCATCCGGAACGTGTCCTTCATCTGGAGCCGGCAGACCGGCGACAGCCCCTACCGCGTCCTCAACCACGAGAACGCCCACAGCTTCGGCCTTCCCGACCTCTACCGGGGCGACCAGAACCGGATGCCGCGCACCCCCGTCGGTCACTGGGACCCCATGGACGAGGACTGGGGGCCCTCGAACGACTTCCTCGCCTGGCACAAGTGGAAGCTGGGCTGGCTGGCCCCCTCGCAGGTCCACTGCGTGTCCCGGCCCGGCCGCCGGCTGCTGACCCTGAGCCCCACCTCGGTGCCGGGCGGCCCCAAGCTCGCCGTGATCCCCCTCTCCACGACCCGCGCGATCACCCTGGAGGCCCGCGCCCCGGGCCGCCTCGACCACGCCGTCTGCCGCCCCGGCGTCCTCGTCACGACCGTCGCCTCCGACGTGCCCTCGGGCGCCGCCCCCGTGCGCGCCTCCGACGCCACCCCGGGCAGCCGCGGCTGCCTGACCACCGACCCCAACGTGAGCCCGGCCCTGACCGACGCCCCCTACCGCGCCGGCCAGCGCTGCACGGCGGCCGGCGTCACCGTCGACGTCCTCGGCCAGGACCGCGCCGGGAACTGGCGCGTCCTGGTCACCCGCCGCCCACCGGCGGACCACGCGGACGACTACGCCTGATGGCCCACTGACCCGCCGCACGCCGATCCGCTAACCTGTCCGTCGAGCGTCCTCGCAGGCCGCGCGGCCCCCAGGGGTGTCCGCGGGCGCCGGCGGACGCGCTCACGCCCCGCCTCCGTAGCTCAGGGGATAGAGCACCGCTCTCCTAAAGCGGGTGTCGGCAGTTCGAATCTGCCCGGGGGCACGCGCGCGAAGGCCCCCAGCCGACAACGGCTGGGGGCCTTCGTCGTGCCCGCACCACCGCTTCGGCAGCCCCCGCCGTGATCGTCCGGTGCTGAACCGGTGGCCAAAAAGTTGGAGCAGTTTTCGTTATGGCCCCGGTTACCCCAGGTCTCCCATGCATCGGAACGCCAGGAATGGCGGACGGAAACGAGGTGGCGAGGCGTGACTGTGAAGAGTGTGACCGGGGTGACCGGAGTGGTCGAGGCGGCGCGGGCCGGGGACGCGGGTGCGCAGGGCGAACTCGTGGCCGCCTGTCTGCCGCTGGTCTACAACATCGTCGGCAGGGCGCTGAAGGGCCACGCGGACGTCGACGACGTGGTCCAGGAGACGATGATCCGGATGGTGGGCGGTCTCTCCGGGCTGCGTGACGCCTCCCGCTTCCGGTCCTGGCTCGTCGCGATCGCCGTGAACCGGATCCGCGGCCACTGGCGCAGACAGCAGGACGCTCCCGTGGGCGGGCTCCAGGAGGCGTGCCACCTCTCCGACCCCGGCGCCGACTTCGTCGAGCTGACGATCCTCCGGCTCGGGCTGGAGGGACAGCGCCGGCAGGTCGCCGAGGCCACCCGCTGGCTCGACGACGACGAGCGGGCCGCGCTGTCCCTGTGGTGGCTGGAGGCGACGGGCGAGCTGACCCGGGCCGAGGTCGCCGCGGCGCTGGAGCTCACGCCGCAGCACACCGCCGTGCGCATCCAGCGCACCAAGCTCCAGTTGGAGACCGCCCGGGCCGTCGTCCGGGCCCTGGCCACCACCCCCCGCTGCCCGGAACTCGCGGGCATCGTCGGCATCTGGGACGGCACGCCCTCCCCGCTGTGGCGCAAGCGCATCGCCCGGCACACGCGCGGCTGCGCCGAGTGCGGCGGTCACTGGACCGCGCTCATCCCCGCCGAGGGACTGCTCGCGGGCCTCGGACTCGTCCCGGTGAGCGCCGCCCTGATGGATCGTCTCGCCGCGGGCGCGTTGGGCGTTCAGCCCGTCGGCTGCGCCACGGGCGGTGCTTCGTCCGGTGGGGCGGGAGGGGTGGCGCCCGGTACGTCCTCGGGGGCGCCCGCCCCGGCCGTGCGCCGTCGTCCCGGCGTTCGCGCGGTCGTCACCGCCGTCGCCCTGGCCGTCACCGTCGCGATCGGCGTCCTGGGCGGGTACCGCTACCTCGCCCCCGCCCCGGACGGCAGCGGAACGCGCGACGGAAACCAGGGCCGGGGTGCGGAGAACGTGGTGCTTCCGCTCACGTCCCTGCGCACCGAGCTCCCCTCGCCGCCCGTACCCGCGCCCTCCGCGTCCTCCCCGGCGGCCCGTACCGCCACGTCCGCGCCCGCGCCCGCCCACCGGCCCGTCGGGCACGAGCCCGCCCGTACCTCCTCCGCGCCCACGTCCGACCGCTCCACCGGCCCCGTCCGTACCCCGGCGCCGGCGGTCACTCCCGTCACTCCCGGCGCCGATCAGCGGGACGCGACCGCACGGGAGGTCGAGCGTCAGGTCAACAAGGAGCGGGCCAAGGCCGGTTGCGGGCCGCTGCGGGCCAGCGCCGAGCTGGTCGTCGTCGCCCGGCGCGGCGCGGGCGAACTGGCGCTGGGCGCCCGCCTCGACGCCTCCCGAGAGCAGGAGCAGGGGCAGGCGCGGGACGGCGAGCAGGGGCCGGAGAGGGCGGAGCCCGGGCACCGCTGGAGCCTCGCGGGCATGGCCTCGGCCGGACGGGCCGGCTTCGCCGGGGCCGTCACGGTGTGGTCGCGCGGCGCGACCCGCCACGACGTCGTCCGCGACTGCTCGCTGACCGAACTCGGCGTCGCGTTCACCTTCGCCGCCGGTTCGCCGCAGCACGGGACGCCCGTCGTCGCCGCCCGCTGACCGACCACCACCGGCCCGCAGATTCCCCCTGAACTTCCGCGCGCCCGCCGCGTGGTTCCGCCGGGGCCTTCCGCCCCGGCCCCGTCACACCCTCCACGACCGTTGGGATCACCCATGCGCTCCAAGCACGTACGCGACAGACGCAGTACCACCCACCGTCGGAAGAAGAACGGACGACGACCACTGATACTCACGGCGGCCGCGACCGTCGCGGCCGCCGCCGTCGCCGCCGGGGTCCTCACCCTCGGCACCGGGACCGGAACCGGCCCCGCGTCCGACGTCGAGGCGGGCGCCCCGGCCGACGCCGCGATCGTGCCCGCCGCCGCGCCCCGGCACCAGGAACCGCCCACCCCCCTCACCGCCGCGCCCAAGTCCGACGCGTCGCGCGGCATGGTCTACGACGGCCTCGACCCCGCGCCCAAGGGCGACCCCTGCGCCGGCGTCTACCGCGTCTCCTCCGCGCGCCTGTGCACCCACGGCCCGGACGCGCCGCCCAAGGGCGTCGACATCGCCAAGGACACCCCGCCCGTGGCCCGCGCCACCGCCTCCGGGTCCACCGACCCGGCCGGCGACGGCGGCCGGGGACCCTCGGCCGCCGAGGCGCTGCGCGGCGCCCAGCCCGTCCTCGACGCCCGCACCGGCGGCGTGGCCGCCCCGGCCGCCCCCGGCGGCGGCACGACCACGCCGCAGGCCCCGTCCGGCTCCCGCGTGGTGTGCGAGGGCGACGGCGCGAGCGGCAACCGCGTCCAGGTGCTGTACGTCCACGCGCCCGGCCGCGACCGCTTCGCCCAGTACGCCGCCTCGTTCAAGCAGTGGGCGGCGGAGACCGACCTCATCTACAACGCCAGCGCCCAGGAGACCGGCGGCGAACGGCACGTCCGCTACGTCACCGAGTCCGACTGCACCGCGTCCGTCCTGAACGTCGAGCTGCCCGCGGGCGCCCTCCAGGAGTTCGGCGCGACGAACGACGCGCTGGCCGCCAAGGGCTTCAACCACCGCGACCGCAAGTACATGCTCTTCGCGGACACCCAGGTCTACTGCGGCATAGGCACCTTCAACGGTGACGAGCGCCCCGGCCAGGACAACATGAGCAACTTCGGCCCCTCCTACGGCCGTACCGACTCCGGCTGCTGGGGTGGCAGCACCCCCGCCCACGAGCTGGGCCACAACCTCGGCGCCGTCAACAACAGCGCCCCCCACACCAGCCGCGCCGGGCACTGCGTCGACGAGTGGGACATCATGTGCTACTCGGACGCGCCCAACTACCCGCAGATGCAGATCCTCTGCCCCGACCGCGGCGGCGACCAGCGCCTGGACTGCCACCACGACGACTACTTCCACACCAACCCCAGCCCGGGCAGCTATCTGGCCACCCACTGGAACATCGCCAACAACCGCTTCCTCATCGCGGGCGCCGGCAAGGGCCCCGGCCCGAACCCCTCGCCCACTCCCACCCCCACCACCGGCCCCACGTCCGGACCGACGCGCCCGTCCACCGGCCCCGATGTCCAGGTGACCCAGATCGGCCCGGACTCCGCGCTCGTCGGCTGGAACCCGGTCGCCGGGGCCAAGGGCTATGAGCTGCTCCTCGACGGCAAGAAGCTGGCCGACGTCACGGGTACCGCCCTGCGGATCACCCGGCTCGCGCCCGACAGCGCCCACCGGGTCGCCGTCGCCGTGCGCGACGGGCAGGGCAAGGTCTCCGCGCCCGGCCGCGCCGCGTCCTTCCGCACCCTCGCGGCGACCACCGGCTCCACCCGGCCCGGCGGCAAGTACGTGCTGGTCAACGGCCTGACCGGCCAGGCCGCCGACCTGTGGGGCAGCTCCTCCGCCGACGGTACCGTCGCCATCGCCTACCAGCGCCACGGCTACGCCAACCAGCAGTGGACGTTCGAGAACGCGGGCGGCGGCGCGGTGCGCCTGAAGTCCGTCCAGTCCGGCAAGTGCCTCCAGCCGGGCACCGACGGGCGGGCGGTGGCCGGCCAGTACGTCGCGCAGCGGTCCTGCGACGACACGTCCGCCCAGAAGTGGCGGCTGACCGCGGCGGCCGACGGCTCGTACGTCCTCCAGCCGCAGGGCTCGCAGCTCGTCCTGGGCATCAGCAACCGCTGGTACTACGGCGGCCAGCTGCTGGAACTCCAGCAGCGCAACAGCCAGGGCTACCAGAACTGGACGCTGGCCAAGGCCTCCTGACGGCCTGACCCTTCCGAGGACCTGACCCTCCTGAACCGGGCCGACGGCCACACCCCACAGGTGGCCGTCGGCCCTTCCCCCTACGGAGCGCACGATGACCTTCCGCCCCCGCACGGCCGCCGCCTGTCTCGGCGCCCTGCTCGCCCTGGGCGCCGCCGGCCCGGCCGCCGCGCACGGCGACACGATCCGCCTCACCGTCCCCGGCCCGCCCTCGGACGGCCACATCCGGGCCCTCGCGACCTGGGAGAACGACGGCGACCCCGTGGACGAGCGGGTCGCCGGCACCCTTACGGCCCAGGACGCCGCCGGGCACGCCCAGGGGCCCTGGGTGCTCGTGCCCGTCCCCGGCGCCAAGGGCGCCTACACCACCCACGAGTCGCTGCCGCCCGGAGACTGGACCGTCACCCTCCACTGCGGCTTCCCCGACCTCGGCCACGGCGAGGCCACCGTCACCGTGCCGGCCGCCGCCCCGGCGCGTCCCGCCGCCGACACAGCGGCGCCCGCGACGCCCCACACGACGCAACACACGACGCCGCGCGCGGCGGCCCGGACCGCGCCGGAGGCATCCGCGCGCTCAGGCGGCGACTCCCACCTCACCGCCATCGTCCTCACAGCGGTCATCAGCACGATCGCGCTGGTCGGTGGCTGGTTCGTGCTGCGATCCCGCCGTCCGGGGCGGCCCACGGGATGATCTTTCGCCAGGCGGTGATCAATTCACGCGCAAGCCGACTAAAGTCGACACGCAAGCGCAGTCCGCCGGGGGAGGGAACGTAACCGATGAGTCGCCGCTCCAGTGGGCTGATGAGCATATGGGCCGAGGCGCAGCGTCAGCAGCAGCGTCAGCAGGAGGCCCGGCAGCGGGCGTTGACGCAGCAGCAGCGCGAGCAGGAGCGGCAGCAGCGCGCGCACGAGCGGGATCTGGCGCGCCAGGACCGTGAGCGGCGCCAGGCGTACCGGCAGGCGCGCGAGGCCGAGGCGCGCCGTCGCACGGAGGAGCTCGACGCGCGGATGGCGGCGCTCGAAAACCTGCTGAGCGCCGGGTGCGGAGCGCCGGGCTTCCGGACGAGCGCGCTGGAACGGCCCGAGCGGCTGGAGCCGTTCAACCCCGGCCACCTGGGGCAGCCGGTGCCCATGCCCGACCCGAACGCCTACCGCGGCTTCGGCAACCGCGCGCAGTACGAGCACGACTGGCACGCCGCCCAGGCCGCCGAGGCGCAGCGCCGGCAGCAGCTCGCGGCCTACCGGCAGCAGTACGACCAGTGGGCCGCGGCCACGCTCGCGGACATCCGCCGGCACAACGCGGGCATCGGCGAGACGATCACCGCGCTGCGCGAGGGCGACCCGGACGCCGTGGTGGAGTACTTCTCCGCCGCGCTCTACGCCTCCACCGCCTGGCCGGACGAGTTCCCGCACCAGATAGCCGCCGCCTACGACCCCGGCGCCCGGCAGCTCGTCCTCGACTGGGAGCTGCCCGGCTTCGGGATCGTCCCCGAGATCAAGTCGGTGCGGTACATGCCGACGGCGGACGAGGAGAAGGAGACGGCCCGGCCCGTCACCCAGCGCCGCAACGCCTACCGGGACGTGCTGGCGCAGTGCGTGCTGCTGGCGGTGCGCGAGCTGTTCGCGGCCGACGAGTTCGGGATCCTGGAGTCCGTCGCCCTCAACGGCTTCGTCGACGACCACGACCCGGCCACCGGGCACCGCGCGCAGATCGTCCTGGCCTCGCTGACGGTGAGTCGGTCGGTCTTCTCGGGCCTGCGGCTGGAGCAGGTCAGCGCGGTCGACTGCCTCGTCGACGGCCTCGGCGGGCAGCTGTCCGCCCGGCCCGACCAGCTCGCCGCCGTCCGCCCGGGACGGGTGCCGGGCGACGTCGGGCGCGGCGTGGTCTCCCACGGCGGCGGAGACGACCCGGACCTCTTCGAGATGGACCCCATCGAGTTCGAGGAGCTCGTCGCCGAGCTGTTCCGGGCGCGCGGCATGCGGGCGGTGATGACCACCCGCTCCAACGACGGCGGCGTGGACGTCGAGGCCCTGGACCCCGACCCGATCAGCGGCGGCCGGATCATCGTGCAGGTCAAGCGGTACCGGAAGACCGTCCCGCCGACCGCCGTGCGCGATCTGTACGGCACGGTGCAGGGCGCGGGCGCCAACAAGGGCGTCCTGGTGACGACCTCCGGTTTCGGCCCGGGCTCGTACGCCTTCGCCAACGGCAAGCCGCTCACGCTCGTCTCCGGCGAGGAGCTCGTGGACCTGCTGGCCCAGCACGGGCTGCGCGGCCGGCTCGGCGGCGGGTCGCCGCGCCCGGCCCGGGGCGGCGGGGCGGCTTCCGAGGACCGGCCGGAGACCCACAACGTGCTGGGCATGTCCTGGTCGGGGCGGGTCGCCCTCGACGTGTGCGCGCTGGTCTGCGACGGCGGGCGGGTGCTCAGCGACGATCACTTCGTCTTCTACAACAACCCCCGCACCCCCGACGGCTCCGTCCGGGCGCTGGAGCCCACCCTCGCCGACAAGGCCGCGCTGCGCGTCGCCTTCGAGGAGCTGCCGGCCGCCGCCGACCGGCTGGTGCTGGTCGCGGCCATAGACCCGGAGGTCAACCCGGAGGCGGACCTCTCCCAGTTCACCGACGCCCGCATCCGCCTCGCCGACGCGACGGGGGCCGAGCTCGGGCAGCTGGAGGTCTCGGACGGTCGGCCCGGCGAGACCGCGCTGGTGCTGGGCTCGTTCCGGCGGCGGACGAACGGCGACTGGGACTTCGTGCTCGGGGGGAAGGGGTACCCGGGCGGGCTGGAGGCGCTGGTGCAGGAGTACGGGATAGAGGTCGCGTGATCGTTGTGGCCTCCGCCTGATGACCTCCGCCTGATCATCCGCTCGATCACTCGATCACCCGTTCGTGTGGAGTTCCTTGATCCACCGGGTTCTGTCGGCGGGGCCTCGTAGACTTCTGCAATGGCCGACCCCACACAGACCACAGCAGAGCTCGGAAGCCTCGACGGCGAGGCCCTGAGCTGCCTGCGGCGCGTCTTCGGTTACGACGCGTTCCGCGGCGACCAGGAAGAGATCATCGATCATCTGGTCGGCGGCGGCGACGCGCTCGTGCTGATGCCCACGGGCGGCGGCAAGTCGCTCTGCTACCAGATCCCCGCGCTCGTCAGACCCGGGGTCGGCGTGGTGATCTCCCCCCTGATCGCCCTCATGCAGGACCAGGTCGACGCGCTGCGCGCGCTCGGGGTGCGGGCCGGCTTCCTCAACTCCACCCAGGGCCTGGACGAACGCCGCCTGGTGGAGGCCGAGTTCGCCGCGGGCGAGCTGGACCTGCTCTATCTGGCGCCCGAGCGGCTGCGCGTGGAGTCCACGCTGCGGCTGCTCGACCGGGGCAAGATCTCCCTCTTCGCCATCGACGAGGCGCACTGCGTCGCCCAGTGGGGCCACGACTTCCGCCCCGACTACCTGGCCCTGTCGCAGCTGCACGAGCGCTGGCCGGACGTGCCGCGCGTCGCCCTGACCGCGACGGCCACGGAGGCGACGCGCGCGGAGATCGCCACCCGGCTGAAGCTCCAGGAAGCCCGGCACTTCGTCGCCAGCTTCGACCGGCCCAACATCCAGTACCGCATCGCGCCCAAGAACGACCCGAAGAAGCAGCTCCTGGAGCTGCTGCGCACCGAGCACCCGGGCGACGCGGGCGTCGTCTACTGCCTCTCCCGCAAGGGCGTCGAGGACACCGCCGCGTTCCTCGCGCAGCACGGCGTCGAGGCCCTGCCGTACCACGCGGGCCTCGACGCGCGGACGCGCGCGGCCAACCAGTCGCGCTTCCTGCGCGAGGACGGCATCGTCATGGTCGCCACGATCGCGTTCGGCATGGGCATCGACAAGCCGGACGTGCGCTTCGTCGCCCACCTCGACCTGCCGAAGTCCGTCGAGGGCTACTACCAGGAGACGGGCCGCGCCGGGCGCGACGGCCAGCCGTCCACGGCCTGGCTGGCCTACGGCCTCCAGGACGTTGTCCAGCAGCGCAAGCTGATAGACGGCTCCGAGGGCGACGAGGCGCACCGCCGCCGGCTGGCCGCCCACCTCGACGCGATGCTCGCCCTGTGCGAGACCGTCGAGTGCCGCCGGGCGCGGCTGCTCGACTACTTCGGCCAGACGAGCGCCGAAGCGTGCGGCAACTGCGACACGTGCCTGACCCCGCCGGAGACCTGGGACGGCACGATCGCCGCCCAGAAGTTCCTCTCGGCGATCCTCCGGCTGGCCCGGGAGCGGCGGCAGAAGTTCGGCGCGGGCCACATCATCGACATCCTGCTCGGGAAGAAGAGCGCGAAGGTCATCCAGTTCGACCACGACACGCTGTCCGTCTTCGGCATCGGCACGGAGCTCTCCGTCGCCGAATGGCGAGGCGTGGTACGGCAGTTGCTGGCGCAGGGGCTGCTCGCGGTCGAGGGCGACTACGGCACGCTCGTCCTGACCGAGGCCAGCGGTGACGTGCTGGGCTCGCGCCGCACGGTGTCGCTGCGGCGCGAGCCGAAGCCGGCGCGGTCGTCGACGGGCGCCGCCAAGTCCGGCAAGCGCGCCGCTCCCGTCGACCTGCCGGCGGAGGCCGTGCCGCTCTTCGAGGCGCTGCGGGCGTGGCGCGCGGCGACGGCCCGGGAGCAGGGCGTTCCGGCGTATGTGATCTTCCACGACGCGACGTTGCGGGAGATCGCGACGGCGCGGCCCGGGTCGCTGGACGCGCTGTCCGGGGTGAGCGGCGTGGGCGAGAGCAAGCTGACGAAGTACGGGGAGGGGATTCTGGGGGTGCTGGGGGAGCACGGCGGGGTCCCGGAGGCGGCCGCCCCGGCCCCGGCGCCTGCGCCTGCCCCGGCGCCTGTGCCGGTTTCTGCTCCGGCCCCACAGCCTGCGCGGGTGCCCGCGCAGGCTGTGGGCGAGGACGAGGTGCCGTGGCCGGACGAGGAGCCGCCGTACTGGGCTGAGGACTAGGGGGAGCCCCCTCGGAGTTCCGGTCGCTCAGCCGGCCCCCGGTTCGATCAGCTCGCATGCGCGGGCCGTCGCGGCCAGGGCGGCCGGGCCGCCCACGTCCCACGCCGTGTCGGCGAGTTTGATGACGTGCGCGTCCCCGTGCGCCGCCGCCAG
The DNA here is from genome assembly GCF_054551825.1 of Streptomyces sp. L500. Taxonomy (NCBI): domain Bacteria; kingdom Bacillati; phylum Actinomycetota; class Actinomycetes; order Kitasatosporales; family Streptomycetaceae; genus Streptomyces; species Streptomyces sp. L500. Next base: position 110,093 of record NZ_JBTOLC010000008.1, on the reverse strand, counting down.
CGCGAAGGACTCCTCCATCGTGGCGGCCCCCGGCGCCGCCGGGAACACCGGCCGCGCCGGTGCGTACGCGGCCGTGATGACCGCGCTCGCCTCCCACGCCGCCGTCAGGCTGGGCACCCACAAGGAGCGGGGGAGCGCCGGAAGGACGCGGAGGACGGCGTTGGGCGCGGTCGCCGCGTGGACGAGCATGACCGCGTCGCCGTGGGCGTAGCGCGGATAGCGGGCGACCGTGGCGCGGACGAGCTCCGTCAGCAGGTCGCGCGCGTCGTCCGGGCCGGCGGGCCGCCGCAGGCCGCTCGCGGCGGCGGGCCAGCCCTCGGCGGCGGGGAGCCGCGCGAGGCGGTCGAGGACGCCGCCCTCCTGGACGGCCAGCGACGGTACGGCGTCCAGCGCGCGGTGGGGGCCCGCGCCGCCGGAGAGGGTGACGGTGACGGGCAGCGGTTGGTGGCGTGCGGCCCAGTAGCCCAGGGCGTGGGCGAGTTCGGCCGTGCGGGGCGCGGTCTCGCCGTCCGTGAGGAGCGTGCGGACGGCGTGGCCGACGCGGATCACGGGGTGGGTGGCGCCGGCGATGATGCCGGGGAGCAGCCGCGGCCACCATGCGGTGAGCACGTCCGTCCAGGGGAGTTCGGTCGTCAGCCGGGTGAAGTGGGTGATCCAGGAGCCGAGGTGGCGGGGGTCGCCGAGTGCCTCGCGCCAGTTGTCGTCGGTGATCGTCAGGGCGGCGGACGGCAGTTCGTCCGTCCGGTGGCGGTAGGCGTCCAGCCAGCGGTGCACCGTGCGGGCCTGGCCGTGGCGGGCGAGGGCCTCCACGGCCATGGGGGCGTGGTTGGAGAGCCAGCCCTGGGACAGTTCGGGGCCGGTGGAGTGGACGCGCTGCAGTGCTTCGTCGAGTGTGCCGTCCTCAGTGATGGCGGTCATGGCCTCACCGTAGGAGCGGGGGCGGCCCCGGCGGAACGGTCGCCGGACCTACGCCCCATGGCTCCCCGGGCGTAGGTCGCGGGTACTCCGTCCGTCCGTTCAGTGCTCGTGCCAGTAGAAGACGTAGTACGAGGCGAGGCCCATGCACACGCCGAAGATCAGGCCGATCCAGGAGGACTCCAGCACCGAGACCTGGGTGAGACTGCGCAGGAAACCCATGGAGACGCCGAAGAGCGCCCCGAACGCGGCGGCGCGCGCCTCGGTGATCATCTTGCCGCGGTTGCGGATCACCAGATAGCCCAGGCCCGCCGAGACCACGGCCGCGACCAGCCCCAGCATCCAGCCCTGGAGCTCGCCGAAGCCGTTGTCGTGGGCGAGGAAGACCGTGTAGAGGCCGAGGACGAAGCCGCCGATGACGGGTACCGCCCAGGTGGCGGTGGGCGCGGTGCGCTCATGGCGGACATGGCCGGTGCGGGGGACGGGGCCGGGTCCCTCGTGGGCGTGGTGCCGGCCGGGCAGGATCGAGTGCGTCATGGCGGGCTCCTCTCGCTCTGTCCACCAGGGCACACCCGCCCCATCGCCGGGGCAACTCGATCACGCCGTCACGGGCCCGGCCGAAGCCGCCAGGAAACCGGCCTTCCGGGCCTTCCCGGGCAACCGGTGACCTATGACCGGCGTCCTTGGGGGTGAGGAAGCGGGGTAGGAGCGGGGTGGCCGCGATGTGACGGCCGTCTCAAGGACGTCGTGGCCGCGGGGGCGCACGAGGTCCGTGGGACGGGCCGCCCCACCGGGGCTGACCTGCGCTTCCCCGACCCGCGTCACCACGCGTACCCGCCGTGCGGCCGGACAGGGTACTGCATGATCCATAAAAAGAAGACGCCTCTGGGGAATTCTGTCCGGATTCCGGCCGTTCTTTACTTCGGACGGAGTGCCCCCGGGGCACCTGGCCCATCCCGCGACACGTCTCATCGCAAGGGAGTACGCATGGCAACCCGTGCCGTCGCCCGTCGTCAGACCACCGCACAGCGGACTGGCGAGGCAAGCAGTGTTCGCGCCACAGGCGGGGAGATCGCCGATCGCGACCTGGTCGGCATGTACCTCGACGAGATCGCGCGTACACCCCTGCTCGACGCCGCCGAGGAAGTCGAGCTGTCGCAGACCATCGAGGCGGGCGTCTACGCCCAGCAGATCCTGGACGGCCTGGAGGCCGGCGGGGACCGTGCGGGCGAGGCGTCGCGCGAGGAGCTGGCGGCGATAGCCGCCGCGGGCGCCCGCGCGAAGGACGTCTTCATCAAGTCCAACCTCCGCCTCGTCGTCGCCGTCGCCCGGCGCTACCCGCGCAGTGGCCTCCCCCTTCTCGACCTGATCCAGGAGGGCAACGCCGGCCTGGTGCGCGCGGTGGAGAAGTTCGACTACACCAAGGGATTCAAGTTCTCCACGTACGCGACGTGGTGGATCCGCCAGGCCATCACCCGGTCGATCGCCGACCAGTCCCGTACGATCCGGCTCCCCGTCCACCTCGTGGAGGAGCTGGGCCGCATCCGCCGGGTGCAGCGCGAGTTCAACCGCGAGAACGGGCGCGATCCGGAGCACGCGGAGATCGCCGAGGAGCTGGGCACCACGCCCGAGCGCGTCGGCGACGTGCTCGACTGGGCCCGTGACCCGGTGAGCCTGAACATGTCCGTGGACGACGAGGGCGAGACCCAGTTCGGCGATCTGCTGGAGGACACCTCCGCCGTCTCGCCGGAACAGTCGGTCATCGCGCTGCTGCGCAGCGAGGAGCTGGAGGATCTCATCGGCCGCCTCGACCAGCGCACCGCGTCGATCATCAAGGCGCGGTACGGCATCGAGGACGGGCGCGAGCGCACCCTGACGGAGGTCGGCAAGCAGCACGGGCTGACGCGTGAGCGCATCCGGCAGATCGAGAAGCACGCGCTGCTGGAACTGAAGAAAATGGCACACGCCACAGGGTTCGACGCGGCGGCCTAAACGGGTCTAATCTGGTTATAAGCCAGCAGGCCGGGTCCCGGCGCATCTCCCCCCCTTGCGCCGGGGCCCTTTTATGTTCGTCCACGCGTTCGCCTCGCCCACGCGTTCGCCGTGTGCGCGGGGGCTCAGGACCTGGCCGTCGCCGCCCTGCCGATGCGGGCGCCCAGCTCGCGCAGGTGGTCCACGAGCTCGCGCGGCTCGTGCGCCTCGAACTCGCAGTCCACTATCGCCAGCCGTAGCGCCACCCACTCCACGGAGTCCGACGCGGTGACGTCCAGCCGGCACGTCGTCGCGTCGACGGGCTCCGGCACCCCGAGCCAGTTCGGCAGCCGGGCGGCCACCGACTCGGCCGGGGCGTGGAACGTGACCACGAGCCGGTACGTCGGCTGGAGCCCGGCCATCGACCGCTTCAGGTACTCCGCCGCGTCGGGCACCGGCAGCTCGCGCGGGGCGAAGCGGGCCCCCGTCGCGAAGGGCTCGCTCACCCGGTCCACCCGGAACGTCCGCCAGTCGTCGCGCTCGACGTCATGCGCCACCAGATACCAGCGGCGGCCCGTGCTGATCAGCCGGTGCGGCTCCACCAGGCGCTTCGTCTCCGTGCCGTCACCCTTGCGGTACGCGAAACGGAGCCGCTCGTGACCGGTGGCGGCGGAGGCGATCACGGTCAGCGTGTGGGGGTCGACGGTCGCGCCGTCGCCACCGGTGAGCGGCACGGTCGCGGCCTGCAGGGCCGAGACCCGGTGCCGCAGCCGGGCCGGCAGCACCTGCTCCAGCTTGGCCAGGGCCCGCACCGACGCCTCCTCGATGCCCTCCACGGCATGGCCCGCGCCCGCGCGCAGCCCCACCGCGATGGCGACCGCCTCCTCGTCGTCCAGGACGAGCGGCGGCAGGGCGGCTCCGGCCGCCAGCCGGTACCCACCCTCGGCCCCCATCGTTGCCTGTACGGGGTAGCCGAGGTCGCGGAGCCGCTCGATGTCCCGCCGGATGGTGCGGGAGCTGACGCCGAGCCGCTCGGCGAGCTCGCTGCCGGGCCATTCGCGAGGTGTCTGGAGGAGAGAGAGCAGATTCAGCAGCCGTGCCGGGGTGTCCGTCATCTCACCAGGGTGGCAGGCATCTAGGACATGACCTGACCTATACGCCCCCTAGCGTGGTGGGCGCACCGGGTGAGGGAAACGATCCGGCGCGCAGGAAGAGGAAAGGCAAGACCCCTGTGACCAGCACCGCCACCACCGACCCGCCCGCCGCCGGGGCCTCCCCCGACGCGACCGCCCCCGCCGGGGCCGACCCCGACGCGACCGCGGACCGCCGCCGCTGGCTGGCGCTCGCCGTGGTGATGACCGCCTCCTTCATGGACCTGGTGGACGTCACCATCGTCAACATCGCCATGCCGAGCATCCAGAAGGACATCGGCGCCTCCTTCAGCATCCTCCAGTGGATCACCGAGGGCTACGCCCTCGCCTTCGCCGCCGGACTGATCACCGGTGGCCGCCTCGGCGACATATACGGGCGCCGTCGTGTGTTCCTCCTCGGCATGGGCGGCTTCACCCTCGCCTCGATGCTCTGCGGCGTCGCGGGCGACCCGCACCTCCTCGTCGCCGCGCGCGTCCTCCAGGGCGCCACGGCCGCGCTGATGGTGCCGCAGGTGCTGGCGATCGTCCACGCCACCTTCCCCGCCCACGAGCGCGGCAAGGTCTTCGGCATGTTCGGCGCCGTCGTCGGCCTGGGCGCGGTCTCCGGGCCCATCCTCGGCGCGCTGCTCACCCAGTGGAACCTCTTCGGCCTGGAGTGGCGGCCGATCTTCCTGGTCAACCTGCCCGTGGGCATCGCCGGCCTGATCATGGGCCGCCGCTACATCTCCGAGTCCCGCGCGCCCCAGGCGCTCAAGCTGGACCTGGTGGGCGTCGTCCTCGCCACCGGCGGGCTGCTGATGCTGCTCTACCCGCTGACGCAGGGCCGCGAGCTGGGCTGGCCGCTGTGGGGCTTCCTCTGCATGGCCGGGAGCGCGGTCGTCTTCGTCCTCTTCGTCGTCTACGAGCGCCACAAGTCGCGGAAGGACGGCTCGCCGCTGGTCGAGCTGTCGCTGTTCAAGGTCAAGAGCTTCGCGGCGGGCATCGGCGTCGAGGTCGCCTTCGGTGTCGCCTGCGGTGTCTTCTTCCTGATCTGGACCCTCTACATGCAGATCGGGCTCGGCTGGAGCCCGCTGCGGGCGGGCCTGACCGGCATCCCCTTCTCCATCGCCGTGTCGGTGGCGGCGGGCCTCTCCGTGCAGAAGCTCGTCCCCCGCTTCGGGCGGAAGGTGCTGCAGGCCGGCGCGCTGTCGATGATGGCGGGCGTCCTGCTCTACATCTGGGAGGCCGAGCACTTCGGGACGGGCATCCACCCCTGGCAGATGGCCCTCCCGCTGACCGTCATGGGCCTCGGCATGGGCCTGATCGTCGCCCCGCTCACCGAGACCGTCATCGCCGGGGTGCCGCGTGAGCACTCGGGCTCGGCGTCCGGCCTGATAAACACCACGCAGCAGCTGGGCAACGCGGTGGGGCTGGGCCTGGTGTCGGTCGTCTTCTTCAACGCCCTCGACGAGGGCGAGGTGGCTCGCGGGCGCGCGGGTGAGGCGTTCGGGGCGGCGTTCCGGCACGGCATGTGGTGGGTGGCGGCGGTCCTGGGCGTGGTGCTTGCCCTGATGTTCGCGCTGCCGCGCAAGGCCGTGGCTCCTGCGGCCGGGTCGGCGCTGCCCGCGCAGGGTGGCGAGGCGGTCGCGTCGCACAAGGAGCGGGCCGCCGTGTAGGCCGGGGGCGGGGTGGGGTGGACGGGCCCTTACGGGGCTGAGCTCTTCGCGGTGCCTGCCACTTTGGTGACGGTTGCCCCGTCCTTGGCTCCAGCGGCGAAGAGCTCTTTACGCCCCTACCAGGGCCCATCCACCCCACCCCGCCCCCTTCCGTTACTACCTCGTGGGTCCCGTTCCGGGTAATCGGGCGGGTGGGTGGGCGAAACCCGCGCCGTCAGGCGTGGGAAGCCCCGACGGCGGTCAGGCGTCCGGGCCGTACAGGTCGCGGTAGGCGGGGAAGACGCCGCCTGGGCCGTCTACGCCCTCCGCCGAGAGGACGGCCCTGACCACGCTGCGGGTCAGGACATCCGCACCGGCGGCGAGGATCTCGTTGACCGCACCCGCCGAGAAATCCGCGCTGCCGGGCAGGTGCTCCTCCACCGGCAGCGGGCGGGCGCCCGTGGCCAGGGCGAAGACCGTGTCGCCGTCGGTCAGCAGATGGACCGGGCGGACCGCGCGGGCCAGGCCGTCGTGGGCGGTGCCCGCGAGCTTCTGGGCCTGGGCGCGGGTCAGGGCGGCGTCGGTGGCGACGACGGCGATGGTGGTGTTGAGCGGGGGACGTACGGAACCCGCCCAGCGCCGGGCCGACTCCTGCCGCGCCGCCGCCAGGGCCTCCTGGGCCGCCCGGTGGCGCTCGGGGGAGGGATAGGCGACGGGCCGGCCCTCGTACAGCCGCCCGTAGAGCACGCCCGTCGCCGGGTCGGCCACGGAACCCGCCGCGTTGACAGCGGCGATCGCGGCGACCGTCACCCCGGAGGAGAGGACCACGCCGGCGGTGCCGATGCCGCCCTTGAGCCCGCCCGCCACCGCGCCGGTGCCCGCGCCGACCGTGCCCAGGGCGACGGGCGCCCCCGGTGCCGTACGGGCCGCCGCCTCGGCGGCCTCCCGGCCCAGCGCGGCGTCCGGACGGGCCCGCCAGTCGCCGCCCCGGCCGAGGTCGAACAGGGCGGCCGCCGGGACCACCGGGACGACCTGCGCCGGATCCGGCCCCACCCGGAAGCCCCGGCCCGCGTCCTCCAGATACGCCATGACACCGGACGCCGCGTCCAGGCCGAAGGCGCTGCCGCCGGTCAGGACGACGGCCTCGACGCGCTGGACGAGATTGCGGGGGTCCAGGGCGTCGGTCTCCCGGGTGCCCGGCCCGCCGCCGCGGACGTCCACGGCGGCGACGGCGCCACCGAGGCCGGGCGCGGTGAGGACGACCGTGGTGCCGGTGAGGGCGCCGTCACCCCTGCGGTGGGCGTGACCCACGTGGAGGCCGTGGACATCGGTGAGGGCGTCCTGGGGTCCGGGTGTGGGCGTGAGACGAGCGTCAGTCATACGGCATCCGTATCACGGACCGTCAGAATATGGAGGAGTCAGCTGTGTTGAGGTGACAGCTCGGGGTCTGGCGGGTTGCGCGTGAAGAGCGTCACCCCTACGGCCACTGTCGCCACCCCGACCAGGCCCGCCAGCAGCACCGCCGCCCCGCCCGCGAACGTGCAGGCGAGAACGGCCAGCGCCGACACCGGCAGGACCAGCTGCTGGGCCGTGCCGCGCTTGTAGTGACGGGAGTGGATGAGCCAGACGCAGAACATGAACAGGGCGGCGGGAACGGTGACACAGGCCGACGCCGCGAACGTGGAGATGTGCGCCTTGCCCACCGACTCCTCGACCGCCACCTCGATGCCCGCGCCGATGGCCGCCGCCGAGCCGAGGACCAGATAGTGGCCATAGCCCCACAGGAACGCCTGGCGGTTGGACGCCAGGTGGAGGTGGATGGGCACGGCGAAGTAGATCCAGTAGGCCGCGAAGATCAACAGCAGGCCGCCGCTCGCGATCGGCAGCAGTTCCCCCACCGCCTCGTGCTCGTCCAGCGCGGACTGGACGGCGACCGTGGCGGCCGACACCGTCTCACCCAGCACGATGATCGTGAACAGGCCGTAGCGCTCGGCGATGTGGTGCGGATGCCAGGCGGTCTGCTGTCGCCTCTCCGCGATCGCGGGCACAGCCATCTCGGCGATCGCCATCACCAGGAACACCCAGGGCTTGGCCCGGTCCGGCAGCAGGAGCAGCCCCAGCCAGCCGACCTGGCACAGGCAGACGCCGACGGCGTACTTGAGCGCCGTGCGCCGCTCCGCCCCGGCGGAGGAGTGCGCGGCCCGCAGCCATTGCGAGACGAGCGCGAGCCGCATCACGGCGTAGCCGAGCCAGACGGCCGTGTAGTTCGCCTCGTCGAAGGCGCGGGGGATGCCCGCCGCCAGGATCAGCACGCCCGCGATCTGGACGAGCGTGACGACGCGGTACACGACGTCGTCCGTGTCGTAGGCGGAGGAGAACCAGCTGAAGTTGACCCAGGCCCACCACACTGCGAAGAAAAGCATGAGATAGCCAGGAATGCCGTGTCCTGGGTGCCCTTCGGCGAGCGCGTGGACCAGTTGTCTGCCGGCCTGGGCGACCGCGACGACGAAGCACAGGTCGAAGAAGAGCTCGAGGGGTGTCGCGGCCCGGTGCTCCTCGTCCCGCCCGCGCGCGGTCATCCGGCGCAGGACGCCGGAGTGGCGGGCGGGCGGCGGCGGCTCCCCGTGCGGCTCCTCGTCGCTCATGGGACGATTGTCACCGCCGTACGGGCCCGCCGCGCGCCGAACGGCAAGTGCCGAGTGCCGGGTCCCGGGTGGCCGGTGGTCTCGTCGGCTCGCGGCCTTCCGGCCGGGGGGCGCCCGTACCCTGGACGCATGAGCACCGCCCCTGAGCCCGCGCCCCGCCGTGACCCCGTGTCCCCGGCCGCCGCGCTGATCTTCGACGACCCGCTGGACCGGCAGTCCTCCGACGACACCGACCGCGGCTGGGGCGACCGCCCGGCCACCGGCGGCAGCGCCGCCGACCTGGCCCGCTTCCTGGACGAGAAGCCGCCCCACCACATCTGATCCGAGGGGTCCGGGTCGCCGCCCAGCGGGCCTGACCCGCTACTAGCGTTGGGCCGGGACCGAGTCCGTGCCCGGGCCTCGGCGCTGTTCGATCAAGGTGTCGCGGATCTGGGCCAGCAGCTCGATCTCGGTGGGCTCGTCCGGCTTGGTCTCCGCCGGGGTCCTGGCGGCCTGGCGGTCCTGCCAGCGCTTCATGGGCAGCAGCATCAGGAAGTAGACCACCGCCGCCGTGATCAGGAACGTCAGCGTGGCGCTGAGTACCGAGCCCCACTGGATGTAGACGCCCTTGGTGACCTCGCCCGCGGCGTTACGGGTGCAGGGGCCCTTGATGCAGGACGCGTAGCGTTCGAGGTCCTTGGTGCCGAAGGCACCCACGACGGGGTTGATGACGCCCTTCACCACAGAGTTCACGATGTTGGTGAACGCCGCTCCGATGACGACGGCGACCGCGAGGTCGATCACGTTGCCCCGCATCAGGAAGGCCTTGAAACCCCCGAGGACTCCTGTTTTCTTATCGTTCCCGGAGCTCACCGAACAACCTCTCTCTGTACGTACCTATGCCGGAATGGCCGATTCCATAACATACGAGAGAGTCTGGCTGGTCTGTCCAATCCGCAAACCCGCGCCCGGGTGCGTCGGCGCCGTCCGCGCCGCCCCACACGCACCGGCGCGAACATCGGCACCCTGCGCCCCGGCGGGGTCCAGGGCGCGGGGAGGGAGCGGGAAACAGGGGCCAAGGGGCGAGGAGCGGGTGCTGCGGACATGGGAACACCGCCTGACGGGGGAGGGAGGAAGGGGCGCCGACTGACGGTCCCTACGATCCCCGTTCCGCGCCGATCCCGCTGAGGGCTGTGGACTACTCGCCGGTTGTGGACAACTTCGTCACCCCCCCCGGAGAGCCCCCGCCCTCGCCCCCTCCCCCCTACGGCAGCTCGATCCCCAGGTCCCATCCATCGTGCGCCCGCGTGCACAGGCAGTCCCGGTCCGCCGTCTTCGGCAGCGCGCCCACCGCGTCGAACAGCACCTCGCGCAGCCGGTCCACGTTCTCGCCGAAGACCCGCAGCACCTCCTCGTGGGAGACGCCCTCACCGGCCTCCGCGCCCGCGTCCAGGTCCGTGACCAGCGCCATCGACGTGTAGCAGAGCCCCAGCTCACGGGCGAGGACCGCCTCCGGGTGACCGGTCATGCCGACCACCGACCAGCCCTGCGCCGCGTGCCAGCGCGATTCGGCCCGGGTGGAGAAGCGCGGCCCCTCGATCACGACCATCGTCCCGCCGTCCACCGGCTCCCAGCCGCGCCCGCGCGCCGCCCCGAGGGCCACCGAGCGCCCGGCGGGGCAGTAGGGGTCGGCGAAGGTCATGTGGACCACGTTGGGCACCGAGCCGTCGGGCAGCGGCTCCCCGTCGAAGAACGTCTGGGCGCGGGACTTCGTACGGTCCACGAGCTGGTCCGGCACGAGCAGGGTGCCCGGCCCGTAGTCCGGCCGCAGGCCGCCCGTCGCGCACGGGCCCAGGACCTGCCGGACGCCCACCGAGCGCAGGGCCCAGAGGTTGGCCCGGTAGTTGATGCGGTGCGGGGGAGTGCGGTGCTCGCGGCCGTGACGGGGCAGGAAGGCCACCTTCCGGCCCGCCAGCTCGCCGAGGAACAGCGAGTCGCTCGGCGCCCCGTAGGGCGTCTCCACCGTGATCTCGGTCACGTCGTCGAGGAAGGAGTAGAACCCCGATCCCCCGATGACCCCTATCTCCGCCGTGTTCGTCGTTCCCGCAGTGTTCGCGGTCGTCGCTGCGCTGCTGGTCTCGGCCATGCGCTCACCCTAACCGCCCCGTCCCCGCACGCCACGGAGCCCGCCGTCCCCGGGAGAGGGGCGACGGGCTCCGTGGAGAAGCTGTGTACGGGCGCGCGCGTCAGGCGGCCGAGCTGCTGCTGGTCGTGCTCGACGAGCTCGACGTCGTGGAGGACGACGAGGACGAAGACGAGGACGACGACGTGGAGGAAGAAGACGTCGGCTTCGACGCCGGGGTGCTGCTGGACGACGCGCCACGGCTGTCGTTCCGGTAGAAGCCCGAGCCCTTGAAGACGATGCCGACCGCCGAGAACACCTTCTTGAGGCGTCCGTCGCACTGCGGGCACACGGTCAGGGCGTCATCGGTGAACTTCTGCACCGCTTCGAGGCCCTCGCCGCACGCGGTGCACTGGTACTGGTAAGTCGGCACTTGTTCCTCCTGGCACTCTCACTCAATGAGTGCTAACGACGCTCAATAGTGCAGTATTCCGGCTCGTCAGTCCACCGAAACGGGCTCACGGTGACCGACCCCACGTGCCGCGACGACCGACTCGCCCTTCGGCGTCAGCGCCTTGCGCAGCCCCAGCAGGACCACCAGCGCCAGCGCCGTGCCGCCCAGCGGCACCAGGAAACCGGTGCTCGCGCCGTGGGCGTCGATCAGCCGGCCGCCCACGGTGGCGCCGGCCGCCTGGCCCAGGCCGACCGCGCCGGTCAGCCAGGTGAATGCCTCCGTCCGGGCGCTCGCCGGGACCAGCTTCTCGACCAGCGTGTAGCCGGTGATCAGCGAGGGCGCGATGCACAGGCCCACGAGCAGGCCCGCGGCGCCCAGCAGCGGCAGCGCGTGCGCGGCCCACAGCGGGGTGGTGGCCAGGACCAGCAGCGGGTAGGCGGTCAGCAGCCGGCGCTGGGCGCTGGACTTCCAGGCGACGGCGCCGCAGACGATGCCCGCGATCATGTTTCCGGCCGCGAACGTGCCGTACATCAGACCGTTGAGGCCGGGCTCGCCGAGCTCCTTGGTGAAGGCGGTCATCGAGACCTGCATGCCGCCGAAGACCGTGCCGATGCCGAGCATGGTGATCGCCAGCACCCGGACACCCGGTACGGAGAGCGCGGAGACGCTCTCGGTGCCGCCGTCGGCGGCCGTGCGGCCCGCCGGGACGGGCTGCGTACGCCGCTGGGCGGCGAAGACCAGGCCGCCGATCAGCGTCAGGGCCGCCTCGGCGATCAGGCCGGCCGCCGGGTGGACACCGGTGCACAGCGCGGTGGCCAGCACCGGGCCGATCACGAACGTGAACTCGTCGGTGACCGACTCGAAGGCCGCGGCCGTCGGCATCAGCGGCGAGCCGTCCAGCTTGGCCGCCCAGCGGGCCCGGACCATCGGGCCGATCTGCGGGGTCGACGCGCCCGCCGGCACGGCCGCCGCGAGCAGCGCCCACAGGGGCGCGTGCGAGAGCGCGAGCGCCGTCAGCAGGGAGATCGCGGCGGCGTGGACGACGACGCCGGGCATGAGCACGGCGGCCTGTCCGAAGCGGTCCGCGAGCTTGCCGCTCAGCGGGGCGAACAGGGCCATGGCCACGCCCGCCGTCGCCGAGACGGTGCCCGCGGTGCCGTAGGAGCCGGTGGTGTCGTTGACCAGCAGCAGGATGCCGATCGTCAGCATCGCGAACGGCTGGCGCGCCAGGAACCCGGGGAGCAGGAACGACAGCGCGCCGCGCGTGCGCAGCAGGCTGCCGTACCCGGCGCGGGCCCCGTCGGTGTCATTGACCGTGGCTGCCACGGTCCGGCCTTTCCGCCGCCTGGTAGCACGCTCCGGACGAACGGGAAAAACGTCGCACGGAGCGCGCCGAGAGCTGTCCTCTCGCGCAGGACCGTGGTAGATACCGATCCGGCCGCCTCATGCGGCCACGGCCGCCGTGCGGTCGCGCCAGCTCTGCGTCAGGCAGAGTTGGTTCGATGTTTTCGGGTCTGCACGCGTGACGTGTGAGGCCCATCAGGGACTCCCGGGGACTCCCGGTACGCACGCGAATAGTCGAATATCTTACTTAACCAACCTCTTCTTCACCAGACCCTTCTTTGCTCGCCGCTTTGCCCCCGCACTTTCCGGGGGTGTGGGGGCCGCGCCCAGCCAGCCGGCCAGCTTGCCGCCCTCGCCGACCGCGCGCAGTCGTCGCTCGGTCGCGTCGCGCACCGGGTCGGTGGCCACCACCAGCAGCTCGTCGCCGTGGCGCAGGACGGTCGCGGGGCCCGGCACGAAGCTCGCGCCGTCGCGGACGACCAGGGTGACGGCGGCCCCGGCGGGCAGCCGCAGCTCGCTCACCTCCACGCCATGCATCCGCGAACCGTCGGGCACGGAGACCGACAGCAGATGCCCGCGCAGCCGCTCCAGGGGCGCCGACTCGATGCCCAGGTCCCGGGCCTCCTCGCCGTCGCCCAGCTTCAGGTGCCGGGCCAGCCAGGGCAGGGTCGGGCCCTGCACCAGCGTGTAGACGATCACCAGCACGAAGACGATGTTGAAGATCCGGCGGCTGTCGGGGACCCCGGCGACCATGGGGATGGTCGCCAGCACGATGGGCACCGCGCCGCGCAGCCCCGCCCAGGACAGCAGCGCCTTCTCCTGCCAGGGCGTCCCGAAGGGCGCCGTGCTCAGGAACACGGACAGCGGGCGGGCCACCATCGTGAGCACCAGGCCCACCACCAGCGCGGGCACGATGTCGCCGCCCAGCTCGTGGGGGGTGACCAGCAGGCCGAGCAGGACGAACATGCCGATCTGGGCGATCCAGCCCAGCCCCTCGGCGAAGCCGCGGGTGGCCGGCGAGTGCGGCAGCTTGGCGTTGCCGAGGATCAGGGCGGCGAGATAGACGGCCAGGAAGCCCGAGCCGTGGGCGAGCGCGCCGGCCGCGTAGGCGGTGACGGCGATGGCCATGACGGCGATCGGGTAGAGGCCGGAGGCGGGCAGTGCCACGTGTCGCAGGCCGTAGGCGCCCGCCATGCCTATCAGCAGGCCGGCGGCGGCGCCGATGACCAGCTCCAGGGCGATCTTGCCCAGCAGCAGATACCAGTGGTCGACCGGTCCGGCGGCCGAGAAGGCCACGACGAGGATGACGACGGGGGCGTCGTTGAAGCCGGACTCGGCCTCCAGGACACCCGTGAGCCGGCCGGGCAGCGGAACGTTCCGCAGGACGGAGAAGACGGCGGCCGCGTCCGTGGAGGACACCACGGCGCCGATGATCAGTGCCTGGCGCCATTCGACGCCGGCCAGGTAGTGGGCGGCGGCGGCCGTCACACCGACGCTCACCGCGACGCCGAAGGTGGAGAGCACGGCCGCGGCGGGCAGCGCCGGCTTGATCTCGTGCCACTTCGTGCCGAGACCGCCCTCGGCGAGGATCACGACCAGCGCGGCGTAGCCGATGACCTGGGTGAGGCCGACGTCATTGAAGGAGACGCCGATGCCGTCCTGGCCGATGGCGACGCCCATGCCGAGGTAGAGGAGCAGGCTGGGCAGCCCGCTGCGCGAGGAGATCCGGACCGCCGCCACCGCGACGAGCAGCACGAGCGAGCAGATCAGCAGGAGTTCGTTGAGGTGGTGGACAGTCAGGGGCCGGTCCCTTCACGAGGTGTTCCACGGGCGTCGTCATACGGCGTCGGGGTGTTCACGATGCGGCCGAAACGTTCCTCCTGTCCTGGGGGCCCGGCGAGGGCGGGGGCAATGGGGGATGCGTCCAGAGGAAGTTAATTTCCTCATCTAATATTTTACGGGTTCTTAACGCCTCTTCGGCACGGCCGCGCCTGGCCGGATGCCGTCGGCACGGCACCGCGTCCGGGTCTCCCGCGCCCTGCGCCTATGGTTGCTTCCAGCATTCCCAGGACCATCTGCCCCTCTAAGGACAGCGATGCCCGCCAACAAGAACGGCCCCGGCAAAAAGAAGAAGGGGCGACGCGCCCGCCTGCTCGTGATCACCACCGTGCTGCTGCTCGTGGCGGGCGTCTCCTTCGGCGCGTACTGGAGCGTCAGCACCGTTCGCGCCTCCTTCCCCGAGACCGACGGAACCCTTCAGCTCAAGGGCCTGTCCGGTCAGGTGAAGGTCGTCCGCGACGACCACGGCATTCCCCAGGTCTACGCCGACTCGGCCGAGGACCTCTTCCGCGCCCAGGGCTTCGTCCAGGCGCAGGACCGCTTCTGGGAGATGGACGTCCGCCGTCATCTGACGGCCGGACGGCTCTCCGAGATGTTCGGATCCGGCCAGGTGGAGACCGACGCCTTCCTGCGCACCATGGGCTGGCGCAAGGTCGCGCAGCAGGAGTACGACACCAAGCTGTCGGCGACCACCAAGAAGTGGCTCCAGGCCTACTCCGACGGAGTCAACGCCTACCTGAAGGACCACAAGGGCAAGTCGCTGTCCGTCGAGTACGCCGCCCTCGAGTTCCAGAACGACTACAAGCCCGAGCCCTGGACCCCGGTCGACTCCGTCGCCTGGCTCAAGGCCATGGCCTGGGACCTGCGCGGCAACATGAAGGACGAGATCGACCGCTCCCTCGCGTCCTCGCGGCTGACCCCCCAGCAGATCGACGAGCTGTACCCGGCGTACCCGTACGACCGGAACAAGCCGATCGTCGAGGGCGGCGCGGTCGACGGCACCAAGACCTTCGACCCCAAGGGCGCCGTCACCGGCGGCACCCAGGCCGCCGGCGCGCAGAACCCGGCGACCGCCGGGGGCGCGGGCGCGGCGAACGGCCTGCGCGGCAGCCTGGCCTCGCTGTCGAGCTCCCTGGAGAAGATCCCGGCACTGCTCGGCCCCAGCGGCAACGGCATCGGCTCCAACTCGTGGGTGGTCTCCGGCCAGTACACGACGACCGGAAAGCCGCTGCTGGCCAACGACCCCCACCTCGCGCCGCAGATGCCCTCCCTCTGGTACCAGATGGGCCTCCACTGCAACACCACCGGCGAGCAGTGCCCGTTCGACGTGGCCGGCTACACCTTCGCGGGCATGCCCGGCGTGGTCATCGGCCACAACAAGGACATCGCCTGGGGCATGACCAACCTCGGCGCCGACGTCTCCGACCTCTACCTGGAGAAGGTCACCGCCGACAGCTACCTCTACGACGGCAAGCAGAAGCCCTTCGTCACCCGCAAGGAGACCATCAAGGTCGCGGGCGAGAAGAGCCGTGAGATCACCGTCCGCGAGACCAACAACGGACCGATCGTCTCCGACCGCAACGACGAGCTCGTCAAGGTCGGCGAGAAGGCGCCCGTGCAGGACCCGGCGCCGGACCGCGCCGAGGGCTACGCCGTCGCGCTGCGCTGGACCGCGCTGGACCCGGGCAAGACGATGGACGCCCTCTTCGCGCTGGACCAGGCGGGCGACTGGGCCGCCTTCCGCAAGGCCGCGGCCGACTTCGACGTCCCCTCGCAGAACCTGATCTACGCCGACACCAAGGGCAACATCGGCTACCAGGCCCCGGGCCGCATCCCGGTCCGCGGCAAGGCGGGCGTCGACGCGGCCAAGGGCGGCGAGACGGGCCAGGCCGGCACCACCGGCCGGAACGGCACGGGTGGCGTCAACGGCACCCCCGCGCAGGGCGGCGCCACCGGTGAGCCGAAGACCGACGTCAACGGCGACGGCAAGATCGACGCCAAGGACGGTGCCAAGCCCGGCGCGCAGCCCGCCACGCCCGACGGCCGGCTGCCCGCCCCCGGCTGGGACCCGGCCTACCAGTGGACCGACTATGTGCCGCAGTCCGCGCTGCCGTACGACTACAACCCCAAGCGCGGCTACATCGTCACCGCCAACCAGGCCGTCGCCGACAAGAGCTACCCGTACCTCCTGACGCAGGACTGGGGCTACGGCGCCCGCAGCCAGCGGATAAACGACATGATCCAGTCGAAGATCAAGGACGGCGGGAAGATCTCGACGGAGGACATGCAGAAGATGCAGATGGACAACAGCAGCGAGATCGGCAAGCTGCTGACGCCCTACCTGCTCAAGATCGACGTCAAGGGTGCCAACGAGCGCGAGACGAAGTACGTCCGCGAGGCGCAGAAGCTGCTGAAGGACTGGGACTACACCCAGGAGCCCGACTCGGCGGCCGCCGCGTACTTCAACGCGGTGTGGCGCAACACCCTCAAGCTCGCCTTCGGCAACAAGCTCCCCAAGGAGCTGCGGCTCAAGGGCCAGTGCCTGCGGGTGCGCCCGGCGAACGACTCCGGCCCGCAGGAGGACCTGGACGGCAACACCCGCCTCGTCCTCGAGTGCGGCGAGCGCGACCCCGACAACGCGCAGCCCGACGGTGGCGACCGCTGGTTCGAGGTCGTCCGCAACATCCTCGACAAGCCCGACAACGCGTGGTGGAAGACCAACGGGACGCGCGCCAACCCGGGTGCCGCCAACCGCGATCAGCTGCTGGCCAAGGCCATGATCGACGCCCGCTGGGAGCTGACGTCCAAGCTCGGCAAGGACGTCACCCAGTGGAGCTGGGGCCGGCTGCACCAGCTGAACCTGAAGAACCAGACCCTCGGCAAGGAGGGCCCCGGCATCGTCCGGTGGATGCTCAACCGGGGCCCCTGGAACCTCGCGGGCGGCGAGGCGGCGGTCAACGCCGCCGGCTGGAACGCGGCGGGCGGCTACGGGGTCGTCTGGGTGCCGTCCATGCGGATGGTCGTCAACCTCGGCGACCTCGACAAGTCGCGCTGGATCAACCTCACCGGCGCCTCCGGCCACGCCTACAACGCCCACTACTACGACCAGACGGACAAGTGGGCCAAGGGCGAGCTCCTGCCGTGGGCCTTCGGCAAGGACGCCGTCGAGAAGAGCAAGGACGCGGTGCTGACGCTCAAGCCGTGAGCCCTCCCGGCGGGGAGCCAGGTCCGGCGGTGCCGGGCGCCGGGCGCTCCGCCGGAAGCGCGGTCTCGCGGCCGCGGGTGGACTGGGGCTGGTCGCGCAGTTCCTCGCGCCCCTGACGGGGCGCTCAGCCGAAGCGGCGGACCCCGGCAGGGGTGATCACCGCGTGCACGGGGTGGTCGTGCGGTTCCTCCGGGACCCGCGCGACCACCTCGTTGTCGTAGAGGAGCACGACCCGCGCGGGATCGGCCCCCGCGCGGTCCAGCCGGGCCAGCACCCGGTCGTACGAGCCGCCGCCCCGCCCCAGCCGCAGCCCGCGCCCGTCCACGGCGAGCCCGGGCAGCAGCACGGCGTCGGCGCCGGTGACGGCCGCGGGGCCGAGCCGCTCCCCGTCGGGCTCCAGCAGGCCGCGCCCCGCCCGCACGAGGTGCTCCGGGCCCCGGTAGAGCCCCCAGTCGAGATCGTTGTCCGGCAGCAGCACCGGCAGCAGCACCCGCACCCCGCGGTCACGCAGCGTGTCCAGCAGCGCGCGGGTGCCCGGCTCCGTGCCGACGGACACGTACGCCGCCACCGTCCGCGCCTCCGCCAGCTCCGGCAGCTCCAGGGCGCGCCGGCCCAGACCGGCCTCGTGCGCACGGACGTCGTCCCTGGTCAGCCCGGCTCTCACCGCCAGGAGGGCGCGCCGCAACGCCGCCTTGTCGGGTCGGGGGACCTCTGCTGACGCACACATGGTTTCGGCATTCTCCTGTCTGGGGTCATACTCGGCGGAGTCACATCTTCCGCTCAGTCCCAACGGTTAGTGTTCGGCCCATGACTCAATCGCGCCCTCGGATCAGCAAGGCTGTCATCCCTGCCGCCGGGCTCGGAACCCGTTTTCTCCCGGCCACCAAGGCCACCCCCAAGGAGATGCTGCCGGTCGTCGACAAGCCGGCGATCCAGTACGTGGTGGAGGAAGCGGTTCACGCGGGTTTGTCGGACGTCCTGATGATCACAGGCCGTAACAAGCGGCCCCTCGAGGACCACTTCGACCGCAATTACGAGCTCGAGGAGGCGCTGCGGCGCAAGGGCGACGCCTCCCGCCTCGCGAAGGTCCAGGAGTCCAGCGATCTCGCCACCATGCACTACGTGCGCCAGGGCGACCCCCGGGGCCTGGGCCACGCCGTGCTGTGCGCCGCCCCGCACGTGGGCGACGAGCCCTTCGCCGTACTGCTCGGCGACGACCTGATCGACGCGCGCGACCCGCTGCTCTCGCGCATGGTCGACATCCAGCGCCGGCACGGCGGCAGTGTGATCGCGCTGATGGAGGTCGACCCCGCGCAGATCGGGATGTACGGCTGCGCGGCCGTCAAGCCCACCGACGTCGAGGACGTCGTCGAGGTCACCGGCCTGATCGAGAAGCCCGCCCTCGCCGAGGCGCCCAGCAACTACGCGGTGATCGGCCGCTACGTCCTCGACCCCGCCGTCTTCGACGTGCTGCGCGAGACCGAGCCCGGCCGCGGCGGCGAGATCCAGCTCACCGACGCCCTCCAGGCCCTGGCCGCCGAGCCCGGCCTCGGCGGGCCCGTGCACGGCGTCGTCTTCAAGGGCCGCCGCTACGACACCGGCGACCGAGGTGACTATCTGCGTGCCATTGTCAGACTGGCATGCGAGCGCGAGGATCTGGGACCGGACTTCCGGGCCTGGCTCCGGAGTTATGTCACCGAGGAGATGTAGCGACTTGAGCAGTGTGACGGACGACGGGTCGGCCGCCGGAGGGGACCGCGTCTGGTCCGTGGACGAGCACCTCGACGACATCCTCGGGAAGATCCGCCCGTTGGAGCCCATCGAGCTGCAACTCCTGGACGCGCAGGGCTGTGTGCTGGTGGAGGACGTCGTCGTCCCCGCCGCCCTGCCCCCCTTCGACAACAGTTCCATGGACGGCTACGCCGTCCGGACCGCCGACGTCGCGGGCGCGAGCGAGGAGTTCCCCGCCGTGCTCACCGTCGTCGGCGACATCGCGGCGGGCAGCGCCGAGCTGCCCCCCGTGGGCCCCGGCGAGGCCGTGCGGATCATGACGGGCGCCCCGCTGCCGCCCGGCGCCGAGGCCGTCGTCCCCGTCGAGTGGACCGACGGCGAGAGCGGCGAGGGCCCGGCCACGACGATGGCCCCCGCCGGGGCGGACGCCCCCGAGGACGGCGACGGCTTCGGCGAGGTCCGCGTCCACCGCCCCGTGGCCGCCCGCGCTCACATCCGCGACCGCGGCAGCGACGTCGCCGCCGGGGAGATCGCCGCCCGGGCCGGTACCGTCCTCGGCCCCGCCCAGCTCGGGCTGCTGGCCGCCATCGGCCGCGCCACCGTGACCGTCCGGCCCCGCCCCCGCGTCGTCGTGCTCTCCACCGGCAGCGAGCTCGTGCCGCCCGGCGAGCCCCTGGGCGAGGGCCGCATCCACGACTCCAACAGCTTCATGCTCACCGCCTGCGCCCGGGACGCCGGCGCCCTCGCCTACCGCGTCGGCGCCGTCGACGACGACCCCGTGGTCTTCCGCGCCACCCTGGAGGACCAGCTCGTGCGCGCCGACGCCGTCGTCACCAGCGGCGGCGTCAGCGTCGGCGCGTACGACGTGGTCAAGGAGGCCCTGACCGGGCTGACCGGCACGGAGGGGAAGGTCTCCTTCCGGCGGCTGGCCATGCAGCCCGGCAAGCCCCAGGGCTTCGGCCGCGTCGGCCCCGACCGCGTCCCCCTCTTCGCGCTGCCGGGCAACCCCGTCAGCTCGTACGTCTCCTTCGAGCTCTTCGTCCGGCCCGCGCTGCGCGCCCTGATGGGGCTCCCGCCCGCCGACCGCGAGACGGTACGGGCGGTGTGCGCGGACGGGGTGAAGTCCTCCCCGGCGGGGAAGCGGCAGTTCCTGCGCGGCCGGTACGCGGACGGCGAGGTCACGCCGGTCGGTGGGGCGGGCTCCCACCTGGTCAAGGCCCTCGCCGACGCCAACGCCCTGATCGTCGTCCCCGAGGACACCACGTCCGTGGACGCGGGCGCCGAGGTGGAGGTCGTCCTTCTCGACTGATCGGCGGCCTCGCCGGGTACGGTGGCTGCCCACAGGGACCGGACCGGGAGAACGATGAGCAGCGGCCAGGAGCACCTCACCCATCTCGACGCGACGGGCGCGGCCCGCATGGTCGACGTCTCGGCCAAGGAGGTCACCGCGCGCGCCGCCCGGGCCAGTGGCCGGGTGCTGGTCTCCCCGCGCGTCGTGGCACTGCTGCGCGGCGAGGGGCTGCCCAAGGGCGACGCCCTCGCCACCGCCAGGATCGCCGGGATCATGGGCGCCAAGCGGACGCCCGAGCTGATCCCCCTCTGCCACCCGCTCGCCCTCTCCGGGGTCACGGTCGACCTGACCGTCACCGACGAGGCCGTCGAGATCCTCGCCACGGTGCGGACGACGGACCGGACGGGGGTGGAGATGGAGGCGCTCACCGCCGTGACCACGGCCGCCCTGACGGTCGTCGACATGGTCAAGGCCGTCGACAAGGCCGCGGTGATCACCGACATCCGGGTGGAGGAGAAGACGGGCGGGAAGTCGGGCCCGTACGTCCGGCAGGAGGCCGGCGCGTGACGGCGCCCTACCGGGCCCTCGTGGTCACCGCCTCCAACCGGGCCTCGGCGGGCGTGTACGAGGACCGGGGAGGGCCCGTCCTCGCGGCCGGGCTGGCGGCCATGGGGTTCGCCGTGGACGGGCCCCGCGTGGTGCCGGACGGCGACCCGGTCGA
Organism: Streptomyces sp. L500; assembly: GCF_054551825.1. Classification (NCBI taxonomy): domain Bacteria; kingdom Bacillati; phylum Actinomycetota; class Actinomycetes; order Kitasatosporales; family Streptomycetaceae; genus Streptomyces; species Streptomyces sp. L500. Next base: position 89,091 of record NZ_JBTOLC010000008.1, on the reverse strand, counting down.
GGCCGCGCTGCGCGAGGCGGTCGCCGCCGGGTACGACGCCGTCGTCACCACCGGCGGCACCGGGATCTCCCCCACCGACCGCACCCCCGAGGCCACCCGCCGCGTCCTGGACTACGAGGTCCCCGGCATCCCCGAGGCCATCCGGGCCGAGGGCCTGGCCAAAGTGCCCACGGCCGCGCTCTCCCGGGGCCTGGCCGGAGTGGCCGGACGGACGCTGATCGTCAACCTCCCCGGGTCGACGGGCGGCGTACGCGACGGGCTGGCCGTCCTGGAGCGGCTCCTCCGGCACGCGGTGGACCAGCTCCACGGCGGTGACCACCCCGGCGGTGACCACCCGAGAGACCCCGCGGCCGCCCTATGAACATCTGGCCGGTCGAGCTGGCGGACGGCGATGTCGCCCTGCGCCCCATAAAGCTGCGCGACCAGCGCGCCTGGCGCGAGGTCAACCGGCGCAACCGCGACTGGCTGCGCCCCTGGGAGGCCACCGTGCCCCCGCCGCCCCCCGGCGGGCCCGTCGCCCAGCGCCCCACCTACCGGCAGATGGTCCGCCATCTGAAGGCCGAGGCGCACGCCGGGCGGATGCTGCCGTTCGTGATCGAGTACCGGGGCCAGCTCGTCGGCCAGCTGACCGTGGCCGGGATCACCTGGGGCTCGATGTGCTCGGCCCACATCGGCTACTGGGTGGACGAGGCCGTCGCCGGCCGGGGCGTGATGCCCACGGCCGTGGCGCTGGTGGTCGACCACTGCTTCCGCGCGGTCGGGCTGCACCGCGTGGAGGTGTGCATCCGGCCGGAGAATCTGCCCAGCCGCCGGGTGGTGGAGAAACTGGGATTCCGCGAGGAGGGCCTGCGCCCCCGCTATCTCCACATCGACGGCGCCTGGCGCGACCACCTGGTCTACGCGCTGACAGCCGAGGAGGTCCCCGAGGGGCTGCTCATCCGCTGGCACCGCTCCCGGCCGAGGGGCGGGACGGGCGCGGGCACCGGACTCTCCCCGGAAATAAAATAAACGTTCGAATTGACCGGTCAATTGACGGTATTCGTAGGGTTCCGATCTCAACAATCACAAAAAAAGTTCGAGATATCAGCCGGATCGTGCGACACACCGCGCCAATTGGCGGAATCATCTGCGCACACCCCTCTACCGTGTGAAGGGTGAGCAGCAGCGGCCTGATCTACGCAGTCATCGTCGGGGCCTGGGCCGCCTACTTGGTGCCGATGTGGCTCCGTAGGCAGGACGAGCTCAATGAAGCCCGTCCGACGGAACGCTTCAGCACGGCCATCCGGTTGCTGTCCGGACGGGCGGGCATGGAGCGCCGTTACGCCAAGGACCTGGAGGGGCGTGCCCCCGCCGAGGCGGCGGCCCCCGGGGAAGCCGGGGAGCCGGAGCCCCGGGCGTCCGAACCGGACGCGGCGACCGAAATGGTCGACGTCCGGTCCTTCGGCGCGCCCGCGTCCGGGCGGCCGGACGCCGCGCAGGCGCCCCCGGCGGCGCCCGCGGCACCGTCGGCCCCTTCGGCGCCGTCTCCGTCACCGTCTCCGTCGCCTTCGGCCGGGGCCGCCCCGGCCGGCGCGCTGACGGCGGCCGAGCGGGCCCGGCGCTCCAAGGTGCTGGCCCGCCGTCGCCGGACCACGGTGCTGCTCTTCCTCGCCTTCACCCTGGGCGCGGTCGTCGCGGGCGTCGGCGGTCTGGAGCTGCTGTGGGTGCCGGGCGTCCCGGCCGTGCTGCTGAGCGCGTACATCTGCTACCTGCGCGTCCACGAGCGCCGTCGCTTCGCCTTCACCATGGACCAGCGCCGCGCCGAACTGGCAGCCCAGCGCCTCCGCGAGGGCCGTGCGCGCTCCCACCCCGCGCCCCCCGAGGACGGCTCCGCCGACACTGACACCGTTGTCCACCACGCGGCGCCCCCGGCGGCGGGCGGCGCGGCCGCCGCGCGCAGCGCGGGCCGGCGCGCCCTGGTCGAGCAGACGGACCACGCCGAGTGGGTCGACCAGCAGCGCGACCGGGACCCGGGCGAGGGCTGGGAGCCCGTGCCCGTCCCGCTGCCCACGTACGTCTCCGCGCCGGTGGCCCCCCGGGCGACCGGCGCCGGCCCGGCGGACACCTGGAGCTCGGCGCGCTCCAGCACCGCCGAGCCGGCTGAGGACCGCCGTCCGCCCGTCGAGGACCGCCGCCCGGCCCGTCCCCGCCGCCCCCGGCGCGAGCGCGGGCACACCCCGCTGTTCGACCAGTACGCCGACGACGACCGCCCCCGCGCCGCCAACGAGTGACGCCGGCGGGCCGCCCCCTCGCTGACCAGCGGAGGCGAGGGGAGCGGATTTCCGAACAGCGCGGTGGGGGTGCTAGAGTTTCACTCGTTGCAAGGGCCTGTGGCGCAGTCCGGTAGCGCACCTCGTTCGCATCGAGGGGGTCAGGGGTTCAAATCCCCTCAGGTCCACAACAGAAGGTTCCCGAACCGGAATGGGAGCCAGCGGAAATCCCGTCCGATCGTCAGATCGGGCGGGATTTTCTGCGTTGTCCGGAGGATGCCGTCGCATCCCCGTGGCGAGGACCTCGCGGGAGACGCGGGTCACATTCATCGCCCCCCAATCCCCGAGCGCGTGCCCTGACTTCGGCGTCTTCGTGCATCCCGGTCAAAGTAACCGAAGGCGGACCTTCCGGTGACTCGGCATAGATCACCCGATGCCGGTGCATCCCCTACATTCCCAGCAGATCGTGTGTTTTCCACTTTCCCAGGGAACTGATGGAGGTATACGGCCATGACAGGTGTGTCCCGTAGGCGATTCGTCCAGGGCGCGGCCGTGACGGGTGGGGCGGCGGTGGTGGGGCCCGTGTGGGGCCAGACGGTCGCCGAGGCCGTGCGCATACCCGGCGGCGGTGTCGCGGAGAGCGCGGCGCTCAGTGTGACGAAGGCGGATCCGCGCTATCCGAGCCTGGTCTCGGGGGTCAATCTGCGCTGGGTGGGGACCCCCGACGCCGTGCGGGTGGTGGGGTCCGCCGACCAGGTGGTCCAGGTGGTGCAGGAGGCGGTGGACAAGGGCCAGCCGGTGGCCGTGCGCAGCGGCGGGCACTGCTACGAGGACTTCGTGACCCGGCCCGAAGTGCGCGTGGTCATCGACATGTCGGGCATGTCGGGGGTGACGTTCGACCGGGACCGGCGGGCGTTCGCCGTGGAGCCGGGGGCGACGCTGGGCACCGTCTACCGGGCGCTGTTCAAGGGCTGGGGCGTGACCCTGCCCGGTGGCACCTGCCCCACGGTGGGCACGGGCGGGCATGTGGCGGGTGGCGGCTACGGTCCGCTGGGGCGGCTGCACGGGCTGATCGTCGACCACCTGTACGCGGTCGAGGTCGTCGTGGTGGACGCGGCCGGCAAGGCGAGGAAGGTGGTGGCCACCCGGGAGCCGGACGATCCCAACCGCGATCTGTGGTGGGCCCATACGGGGGCCGGTGGCGGCAACTTCGGTGTCATCACCTGCTACTGGTTCCGCTCGCCCGGCGCGACCGGCACCGAGCCCTCGGCCCTGCTGCCCAAGCCGCCCGCCGAGCTGCTGGTCTCCGAGGTCTCCTGGTCGTGGGAGGGGATGACGGAGGCGGCGTTCACCCGCCTGCTGAAGAACTTCAGCCAGTGGCACGAGAAGAACTCGGCGCCGGGCACCCCGTACGCGGCGCTGTTCAGCCATCTGACGCCGCAGCACCGCTCGGCCGGGTCGTTCGCGATGAACACCCAGATCGACGCCTCTGTCCCGGACGCGGACAAGCTGCTCGACGCCTTCCTGGCCGCGGTCAACGAGGGCACCGGGCTGACGTACCGGGTCGGCGACCGCAAGCGGGTGCCGTGGCTGTACGCCGTGACGCAGTGGGCCGGCTGGGTGGGCGGGACGACGGCCCGCTGGAAGGCCAAGTCGGCCTATCTGCGCAAGGCGTTCCCCGACGCGCAGGTCAAGGCGTTCTACAAGCACCTGACGCGCACCGACTACGACAACCCGGGCGGCCTGGTCGTCCTGTCCAGCTACGGCGGCCGCATCAACCAGGTGGCCGCGGGCGACACCGCCGTCGCGCAGCGGGACTCGATCGTCAAGCTGCTCTACGTGAGCCTCTGGAACGAGGCGTCGGAGGACGCCAAGCACCTCGCCTGGATCCGGGAGTTCTACCGCGACGTCTACGCGGCGACGGGCGGTGTGCCGCGGCCGGGCGGGGTGGACGACGGCGCGTTCATCAACTACGTGGACGCCGACATGGCCGACCCGGCGATCAACGACTCGGGCGTGCCGTGGCACCAGCTGTACTTCAAGGACAACTACAGCCGGCTGCAGGCGGTCAAGGCCAAGTGGGACCCGAGGAACCACTTCACCCACTCCATGGCGATCCGCAAGCCCTGACGCACGGCCCGTAGGGGCGCCCGTGAAGACGGGCGCCCCTACGGGGGTGGGGTCCGGTGAGGGACGGCTCACATGCCGATCCCGCAGCCGCCGGTGGCGTCGATGATCTGGCCGGTGATCCAGCCCGCCTCGGCGGAGGAGAGGAAGGCGACGATCCCGGAGACGTCGCCGGTCTGGCCGACGCGGTCGAAGACCGAGAAGCCGGCGATGACCTTCCGGGTCTCCGGGTCGGCCAGGTAGGGGGCGAGGTCGGTCTCGATGATGCCCGGGGTCACCGCGTTGACGGTGATGTTCCGGGAGCCGAGCGCCTGGGCCAGGGTGAGCGTGAGGGTGTTCAGGGCGCCCTTGGCCGCCGCGTAGGCCGTCATGGGCGGGTAGGCGACACGGGTGACGCCGGAGGAGATGTTGACGATCCGGCCGCCGTCCCGCAGCCGCTCCAGGCCGAGCTTGGTGATGAAGAACGGCGCCTTGGCGTTCACCGCGAAGACCCGGTCGTAGCCCTCCTCGTCGACGTCGGCGATGCCGCCCTCGACGAGGATCCCCGCGTTGTTGACCAGGATGTCCAGGCCCGGCCGGTCGGAGAACTCCCCGACGCGCTCGTCGAAGGCCGCCCACAGGGCCTCGGCGTCGCCGGGCTCGCCGAGGACCGCGCCGAGCGGGAACGCCCGGCCGCCGGCCTCCTCGATGGCGGCCACGGTCTCCTTGGCGGCGGCCTCGTTCGAGCCGTAGTGGACGGCGACGAGCGCCCCGTCCGCCGCCAGGCGTTCGGCGACGGCGCGCCCGATGCCCCGGCTGGCTCCGGTCACCAGTGCCGTCTTGCCGCTGAGCCCACTCATGTGTCCTTCTCTCTTCCGTCGTTCGTTCGGTACGGGGGGTGGTGCGTGGGGGCCGGGTCAGGCGGCGTCGTGCTCCTGCACCAGGCGGACGATCTCGTCGGCGACCGTCTCCGGTACTTCCTCGGGCTGCCAGTGCGAGGCGTCCCGCAGCGTCACCAGCCGGTAGGGGCCGGTGACGTGGTCGGCGGTCCGCTCGGCGGCGAGGGTGCTGACGGACGGGTCGGCCTCGCTCCAGATGAACGTGGTGGGCACGGGGACGTCGCCCATGGGGGTGCTGTCGTCGAAGAGGGTGCCCACGCGGTACCAGTTGAGGGCCGCGTCGAGGGTGCCCGGCCGGGTGTGGAGGGCCATGTACCGGTCGATCTGCTCGTCGGTGAGCACCGTGTCGACCACGTGGTACCACTTGCGCAGTTCCACCGCGCCGTCCGCCAGCATCGCCTCCGCGCGGCCCGGCGCGGTGAGGAAGTCCACGTACTCCGAACTCTTCTTCTGCTCCGGGTCGTTGCGGAAGGCGTGCTGGTAGGCGTCGAGGTGGGGGAAGGCCACGGCGGTCAGGGTGCGGACGCGGCCGGGGTGGCGGGCGGCCAGGTGCCAGGCGACGATGGCGCCCCAGTCGTGGCCGACGACGTGGGCCGACTCCAGGCCCAGCGCGTCGAGGACGCCGAGGGCGTCCCCGGCGATCTTCGGCAGCGTGTAGTCGGCCACGTCGGCGGGGCGGGCGTCGGCCGAGTAGCCGCGCTGGTCGAAGGCGATGGTGCGCAGCCCGGCGGCGTTGAGCAGCGGTACGACGTCCAGCCAGGACTTCCGGCTCTGTGGGAAGCCGTGGAGGAGCAGGACCGGCCGGCCGTCCTCGGGGCCGCTCACATCGGCGTCGAATACCAGGTCGTTCACGGTGATCCGCATGGTTCTGCCTGTCTGGTGGGAAGGACGGTGCGACAAAGGGGAGGACGCGGCTAGCGGCCGGCTTGCCCGTCGTGGCGGTCGAGCGCCGCCATGAGGGCGGGTGCCAGCAGGGCGTCCGGCCCGTCGACGAGGCCGATGACGCGGGTGAGCGCCTCGGAGACCTCCTCGTCGTGGACGGCGGCGGCCTGGACGCGGGCCAGGTGGGCGTGGCCCGCCAGGATCTCCGGGGTGCGCTCGCCCTCGACGCCGGGGAAGGCGAGGTCCCCGCCGATCGACATGGCCCAGGGGCCGTCGATGGCGTCGACGGCCAGGCGCTTGAAGTAGCCGAGGGGGTCGGGCAGTCCGCCGGACTCCGTCAGGTGGTCGCGCAGCGCCAGGGCGGACAGGGCCGAGACGGTCATGCCCTGGGCGTAGGAGGGGTTGAAGCTGCACACGGCGTCGCCCATGACCAGCAGGCCCTCGGGGAAGCGCGGCAGGCGCTCGTAGTGGCGGCGGAGGTTGGCCGGGAAGCGGTAGGCGACCAGCTCGTCGAGCGGCTCGGCGGCCACGAGCGCGGCGTGGACGCCGGGCACGTCCAGGGACTCGACGAAGGCGAGGAAGCCCTCGTGGTCGGTGGGCGGCTGGTCGCCGAGGATGCCGTAGGCGGTGACGACGCTGCGGTCGCCGTCGACCTTGCTGACGATCAGTCCGCGCGGCAGCGAGGGCGACGCGACGTAGTTGACGGCCATGTCGTCCCCGTAGAAGTCGGGGCCGATCCGGTAGTGGCGGGTGGTGTAGCCGAGGCCGATGCGGTGCTTGGCCTCCTCGACGCGGGGGTAGCCGAGCTCCTCCAGCCAGGCCGGGGTGCGCGAGCCGCGGCCGGTGGTGTCGACGATCAGGTCGGCCTCCAGCAGCTCCTCCGTGCTGCCGGGCTCCTGCCGGAGCACCCACACGCCGGTGACGCGGCCGCGGTCGGGCGACGCCTGCAGGCGCAGGATGTCGCACTCCTCCAGGAAGGTGACGGCGGGCAGGGCCCGCACCCGCTCGCGGACGTGCCGCTCCAGGAACGGCCTGCGGGAGGTGAGGGCGACGAGCCCGGACCGGTTGGGCCGCAGCCGCTCGCCGTTCATGTACCAGCGCACGTCGTGGCCGACGTCGCCCCGGGCCGCGCCGTCCTCGGCCAGCTCGTCGGTCAGCCCCGGGAAGAGGCCCTCCAGGATCTGCTGGCCGCGGGAGAGCAGCCCGTGGACGTGGCGGCCCTGGGGCACGCCGCGCCGGGGCTCCTTCACGCCGGTCAGCCGGTCGCGGTCGACGACCAGCACCTCCGCGTACGACTCGGACAGGACACGGGCGGCGAAGAGGCCCGCGATGCTCCCGCCGAGCACGACGGCCCGTCCTTCGGTGGTTCCCGGTTGTGCGTTCATGGCGTGCACCTCTCTCGGTTCGACGCAGGGCCCGGTGGCCGGAACGCGTCCGGCCGGGCTCGGTACGTGGGGGGAGCGCTAGTGCGGGGGCGGCCTCAGTGCGTGGGGGTGGCCGCGGTCGGCGAGCCGGCGTCGGCCGGCGCGCTCTCCGCCTCGGGTTCGGCGGCGGAGATCGGGGGGATGTGACGCAGCAGGGCGAAGACGATGACGGCGGTCAGCAGGGCGAAGCCGCCGCTGACCAGGGCAGCGGTGTGGAAGCCGTGGGTGAAGGCGGAGTGGGCCGCCTTCAGCAGGCCCCTCGCCAGGGTGTCCGGCAGGCCCTCGGCAGCCGCCGCGGCACCGCCGATGGTGTCGCGGGCGGCGTCCGCCGCCGCGTCGGGCACGCCCGCCGGGGCCCGGTCCGCCACGTCGCCGCGGTAGACGGCCACGGCGATGCTGCCGGTGACGGCGATGCCCATGGCGAGGCCGATCTCATAGGCGGTCTGGCCGGTCGCGGCGGCCGAGCCGGCCTTCTCGGGCGGGGCCGAGCCGACGGCGAGCGCCGTGCCCAGCACGCTGATCGGCGCGACGCCGAACATGACGACGGACAGCGACACCGACGCGAGGACGACCCCGGAGTCGTCGCCGGCGACCTGGGCGGTCATCCAGCAGCCGACGGCGGCGATCAGCGTGCCCACGATCAGCACATAGGCGGGGCGCACCCGGCGGGCCAGGACGGGGGTCAGCTGGGAGCCGAGGACCAGTCCGGCGGCGCCCGGCAGCAGCCACAGGCCCGCCTCCAGCGGCGACCTGCCCGCGATGAACTGCAGGTACTGGGGGACGAGCACCTCGACGCCGTTCAGGGCCGTCATGCCCAGCAGCAGCGTCAGCAGGGCGCCGGTGAAGGCCCGGCCGGAGAACAGCCGCAGGTCCAGCAGGGGGGTCTCCAGGCCGCGCTGCCGGCGGACGAACAGCACGGTGAAGACCACGCCGATCAGCAGGGACACCCCGACCTGGGCGCCCAAGCCGTACTCGGCGAACTTCTTGACCGCGTAGACGAGCGGCAGGATGCCCAGCAGGAACAGCACCACGCTGGCCAGGTCCAGCCGGCCCGGCTCGGGGGCGCGGTACTCGGGCAGCAGCACCGGTGCCGTCACCAGCGCCAGCACCATGACCGGCACGCCGATGAGGAAGACCGAGCCCCACCACCAGGCGGCCAGCAGCACGCCGCCGATCACCGGGCCGATGGCCAGGCCCACGGACAGGGCGGTGACCCACATGGCGATGGCCGTGGCCCGCTGACGCGGGTCGGCGAACATGTGGTTGATCAGCGACAGGGTGGAGGGCAGCACCGCGGCGCCGGCGACGCCCAGCACCGCGCGGGCCACGATCATCATCGCGGGAGTGGTGGCGTAGGCGGCGACCAGGGAGGCGACGACGAAGCCGACCGCGCCGATCATCAGCAGTCTGCGGCGACCGATCCGGTCCCCCAGGTTGCCCATGATCACCATGGTTCCGGCCGTGAGGAACCCGTAGATGTCGGTGATCCACAGCAGTTCGCTGCTGGACGGCTGGATGTCGGCGGTCAGATAGGGCGTCGCCAGCCACAGCACGCCCAGGTCCACGGTCATCAGCGCGGTGGGCAGCAGAAGGATGGCCAGGCCGAACCACTGCCGTGGTCCGGCCCGCAGAGTGGATGCGGATGCGGCGTTCGAGGACATGGGGCCACCGTGCGGCCCGGTCCTTCGGGCCGGCTTCCGGTCCGCTTCCGGTCCCGCCGCAGGCGCTGGAAGGGCCTTCGGGGCGGGCGCGGCGCGGAGCACCGGAGTCCGCTCGGCGGCCGCTCGAGACGGGGTCGAGAGCCGGTCGCCGGAAGGACGGAATCTGCGTGAAAGTGAGGTGACCCGCAGTCAAATCCCTTTAAAAACCGCAGGTGGCCTCACCTATCGTGAAGGAATGCGTTTTGGAGTGCTGGGGTCGCTGGAAGTGTGGACCGCCGACGGCCGGCCGGTCCGGGTCCCCGAGCTGAAGGTGCGCGCGCTGCTGGCCGACCTGATCAGCCACGAGGGCCGGGCGGTGTCCGCCGACCGCCTCATCGAGGACCTGTGGGGCGACGCCCTGCCCCGCAACCCCACCGGAGCGCTGCAGGCGAAGGTCTCGCAGCTGCGCAGGGCGCTGGAGGACGCCGAGCCGGGCGCGCGCGCCCTGATCGCCTCGCGGCCCCCGGGGTACGCGCTGGACACCGAGGCGGTGGACGCCCGCCGGTTCACCGAGCTCACCGAGCGCGCCCGCGCCGCCACCGGGCCGCGCGAACGGGCCGCCCTGCTGGGCGAGGCCCTGACCCTGTGGCGGGGCGACGCCTACGCGGACTTCGCCGACGAGGAGTTCGCCCGGGCCGCCGTCGCCCGCCTGGAGGAGGAACGCCTGCTGGCCCTGGAGGAGCAGGCCCGGGCCCGGCTCGCCCTGGGCGAACACCACGCGCTGGCCGGCGAACTGGCCGACCTGGTCGCCGCCCACCCGCTGCGCGAGGGCCTGCGCGCCGTCCAGTTACGGGCCCTCTACCAGTCGGGACGGCAGAGCGAGGCCCTGGCCGGCTACGGCGAGCTGCGCACCCGGCTGGCGGAGGACCTCGGACTCGACCCCTCCCCGGAACTGGCCGCCCTCCACCGGGCCATCCTCGCCCAGGACCCGGCCCTCGACCCGGCGGCCGCCCCCGCCGCCCGCCCCCGCACCAACCTGCCCGCCCCCATCACCGAGCTGATCGGCCGCGAGGGGGCCACCGAGGAGATACGGTCCCGGCTGGCCGCCTCCCGGCTGGTGACCCTCACCGGCTCCGGCGGGGTCGGCAAGACCCGGCTCGCCCTGGAGACCGCCGACCGGCTCGCCCCCGCCTACCCCGACGGGGTCTGGCTCGTCGAACTCGCCGCCCTGGAGGCCCACCACGGCCGCCCGGCCGCCGCCGACCCCCTCACCGCCGACGCCCTCACCGACGCCGTCCTGACCGTGCTGGGCATCCGGGAGGACGGCGCCCCCGGCATCCTCACCGGCGGCAACGCCGTCACCCCCCTCGACCGGCTGACCGACGCGCTGCGCACCAAGCAGCTCCTGCTCGTCCTGGACAACTGCGAGCACGTCGTCGAACAGGCCGCCCACCTCGTCGAGACGCTGCTGCGCGGCGCCCCGGGCCTCCACGTCCTGGCCACCAGCCAGGAGCCCCTCGCCCTGGCCGGGGAGGCCGTGTGGGCGGTCCCGCCGCTCCCGCTGCCCCACCCCGGCGCCGGCACCGCTCCCGAACGGCTGGAACGGTGCGGCGCGGTACGGCTGTTCGTGACGCGGACCGCCGCGGCCGTCCCGGGCTTCGTCCTCGACGAGGACAACGCCGCGGCCGTCGCGGCGATCTGCCGCCGGCTCGACGGCATCCCGCTCGCCCTCGAACTCGCCGCCATCCGCGTCCGCAGCCTCGGCGTCCACACCCTCCTCACCCGCCTCGACGACCGCTTCCGGCTGCTGACCGCGGGCCACCGCGGCGCCCCGCCCCGCCAGCAGACACTCCGCGCCATGATCGACTGGAGCTGGGAGCTGCTCACGGGACCGGAGCGGGCCGTGCTGCGCCGCCTCGGCGCGCACGCCGAAGGATGCGGCCTCGAAGCCGCCGAGGCGGTGTGCGCGGGCGGGTGCGTGACCTCCGAGGAGGTCCTGGAGGTCCTGGCCCGCCTGGTGGACCGGTCCCTGGTCATCGTGGTGGCCGGGCCGGACGGCCCCCGCTACCGGCTGCTGGAGTCGGTGGCCGCCTACTGCGTGGAGCGGCTGCACGAGGCCGGCGAGTACGACGCCGTCCGCCGCCGCCACCAGCGCCACTACACCGAGCTGGCCGAGCGCGCCGAGCCCCGGCTGCGCGGCGACGGCCAGCAGCGCTGGCTGGAGCGCCTCGACGCGGAGACCGCCAATCTGCGCACCGCCCTGGAGACGGGCGGCGACGGCGAGCTCGCCCTCCGCCTGGCCAACGCCCTGACCTGGTACTGGATCCTGCGCGGCCGGCACGCCGAGGCGCGGCGCTCCCTGGAGCGGGCGCTCACGGCCGTCGCCGGGCGGGAGCCCTCGCCCGCCTCCGTACGGGCCCGTGCCTGGCACACGGGCCTCACCGTCCTCGACGGCGGGGTCACCGGCCGGGACGGGCGGGTGCGCGAGGCCCTCGCCGGCTACGACGGGCTGGCGGACCCCCGGGGCCGGGCCGAGGCCGAGTGGTTCCTGGGCCACGCGCTGTGCGGCATCGGGGACCTGGCCGCCAGCGAGGAACTCGTCAACCACGCCCTGCGCGGCTACCGGGCCCTGGGCGACCGCTGGGGCATGGCGGCGGCGCTCAGCGACCGGGCCGTGCTGCGGCTGCTGCGCGGCGACCTCGCGGGCGTCGAGCGCGACGGGGAGCGCAGCGCGACGCTGTTCCGGGAACTCGGTGACCGCTGGGGCCAGCTGAGGGCCGTCCCCGCCCTCACCACCCGGGCCGAGGTCTTCGGCGACTACGAGCGGGCCACCCGGCTGCTGCGCGACGGGCTGCGGATGGCCGAGCGGCTGGGCATGTGGACGGAGGCGGCGGACCTGCTGTCCGGGCTCGGCAGGATCGCGCTGCTGACCGGCGACCACGACCGGGCGCGGGACTTCCACGAGCGGTCCGGGCGGCTCGCCGCCGAGCAGGGCTTCCGGATCGGCGAGGTCAACGCGGAGGTGGGGCTCGGCCTGGGGGCGCGCCGGGAGGGGGAGCTCGACATCGCCGAGGCGCACATGCGCAACGTCCTGCAGTGGCACCGCAGGGTGGGCCTGGAGGGCGCGAACGCCCTGATCCTGGCCGAGCTCGGCTTCGTCGCCGAGCAGCGGGGCGAGGCGCGCGAGGCGCTCGCGCTGCAGCTGGAGGGCTTCGAGGTGGCCCGCGCGACGGGCGACCCCCGCGCGGTGGCCCTCGCGCTGGAGGGGCTCGCCGGGGCGCGGGCGCTGGCGGGCCGGCACGACGAGGCCGCCCGGCTGCTGGGCGCGGCCGCCGAGGCCCGGGCGCAGGTGGGGGCGCCGCTGCCGCCCGCCGAGCGCGGCGACGTCGACCGGATCTCGGCGGCGGTGCGCGAGGCGCTGGGGGAGGCGGGATTCCTGACGGAGTGCGCGCTGGGGGCCGGGCTGTGGCCGGACGGGTACGCCGCCCTGGTCAAAGGGTGGATGGGCGCCTCAAGTTGGTCCGTCGATGATTGAACGGACGACTTATTAAACCTTGTTGAGAAAAGTGTGACCCAGATCATGTTTCCAGCGGTAGGGAAACGGTTCTTCTGGGTGTGTGGCGCATGGCACGATCTTGCGGATCGCTACTTGCCGGTAATCCCGGTGCGGGTGGCGATCGCAGCCCTTCCTGATGCCGTGTGATGCGGCCCGGCCGCGTATTCCGCCGGGTCGCCCCCACCTCACGCTCCCGAGGACTTGAATTTGCGTAAGTCTGTTAGATACGCCGCTGTTTTAACTTCTCTGACCGCTGTGTCCATATTTTCCACGGGTTGTTCGGCGGGTAGCTCCACCTCGGCGGCCAAGGGCTCGGACGCCGAGCCGGTCGCCGCGACGTCGAACGCCCTCGCGCCGCAGCTCGCCGTCGCCGCCGCCCCCGCCGGGGCGGGCGCGCCGAGCGCGGTGGCCCACCCCGGTGGCGGGTCGGACGGCGCCCCGGCGCCCAAGGCGGCCAAGTCGGCGCTGAAGGTCGCCTCGTTCGACCAGCGCAGCGGCCGGGCCGTGATCGCGGGACCCACGGGCAGCGGCGCGGCGAAGAAGCCGAAGGGCATCGCGCCGCAGCCCTCGAAGTCCGGGCAGCCGCCGCAGTCGGCCCCGGGTGCCCAGGGCGCTCAGCCGGGCGGGGCCGAGGCGAACAGCGTGGCCGTCGGCGACGTCATCGCCAGCGCCCCCGCGCCCGGCGCGCCCTCCGGCCTGCTGGCCAAGGTGACCAAGGTGCTGGGCACGACCGACAAGGGCACCGAGGTCAACACGGCCCCGGCCACCCTCGACGCGCTGCTCGGCGACTCCGAGGCCAAGGGCTCGGTGCCCGTCGACCCGTCGTCCGTGAAGGTCGTTCCGCTCCTGCCGGGCGTGAAGGCGTCCTGGACGAAGCCGGACGGCATCCACGTGGGCCCGCAGGGCGCCAAGGTGCCGCTGGGCAACCTGCGGCTGGACGTCGGCGCGTCCATCCCCACGCCTCCGGGCTCCCCGGTCAAGGCCGAGGCGTCCGCCGCGGGCTATGTCCAGCTCGCGCCCGAGGTCGACTTCTCCTACAACGGCAAGGGCGTCGGCTCCACCGGCGGCCCGGGCACCGCGTCGCTGGCCCTGTCCGGCGACTGGTCCTCCGCGTGGGAGCTCAAGGGCCAGGCGGTGGCCACCACCGCCGACAAGCCCATCAAGCTGCCCTTCGCGAAGCTCCACGCCGACCCGGTGATCCAGGTCGGCCCGGTGCCGGTCGTCGTCAACCTCGACCTCACCTGCTACCTCCAGGTCGACGCCGAAGGAAAGATCTCCGTCGACGTCAAGCAGGAGCTGAAGGGCGACTTCAAGGTCGGCGGCTCCTACTCCTGGGGCAAGGGCTGGACGCCCATCAGCAGCTCGCAGATGAACGCCACGCCGGTCACGGCCACGGCGTCCGCCGCGGGCAAGGTCAAGGCGACGCTCGGCACCGAGGCGTCCGTGGGCCTCTACGGCGCGGTCGGCGTCAGCGCCAACCTCGCGCCGTACCTGCGGGCCGAGGCGGAGGGCACTGCCACCGCCTCGTCCAACGGGTCGGCCTCCGCCAGCGGCAAGTGGGCCGCGTACGGCGGTGTCGACCTGACGGGTGCGCTGCAGGCGCAGCTGAAGATCTTCGGTACGCCGCTGTTCGAGCGGCGGATTCCGGTCGACATCCTGCACCGGGAGTGGAAGCTCGCGGGCGGGGAGGGGACCGTCAGCACGCCCAAGAAGCGGTAGCGCTTCGCGTTTTCCGGGGACCCCCTGTCGGCTTGCGCCGGTGGGGGGTCCTCAGCCGTTTACAGCCGTGACGCCACCGTTCGCGCGATGCGGACGATGTCGCCCGTCGGGCGGGTGCGGGTCTCCGTCGGGTTGTGGGTCCAGCGGTCCTCCAGGGCGAACCAGTCGACGGGGTTCGGGGCGCGGTCCTCGTCCAGGGCCGTTTCCAGCTCCGTGAAGTACGTCTGCCAGCGCAACCGGTAGAGGCCGCCGACCAGGCCCGCCCACTCGCGGTTGGCGTAGTCGTGGAGCTTGCCGGCGTCCGCCGCGTGGCGGGGTCCCCAGACGGTGAGCAGGGTGAGGGCGTCGGCCTGGAGGCGGTCGCGCTCGGCGTCGGAGGAGCCCCAGGCGCGGGCGGCGGACAGCCAGCGGCCCAGCAGATGGCGGTCGTCCGTGGCGACGATCCGCTCCAGCAGGTCCATCCAGTCCAGCCACTGCCGGGTGAGGTCGCCGAAGCGCTCGCGGTCGCCCTCGTCGTAGGCGGCCTTGACGCGCGGCAGCAGCAGCCGGCCGCGGTTGGCGACGCACTGGCGGGCGACGTCCACGAGGTCGGCCCGGTACGCGGAGCTCGCGCGCAGGGGCGGGGCCACGGACAGCAGGGCCGGCAGGGCCGCCTCGAACTCGGCGGCGTCGTAGCGCAGCTGCCGCGGCGACCAGCTCGCGGCGTGGTCGACCGCCAGGTCGGGGCGGGCGCCGAAGAGGCCGTCGGCCTGCTCGCTCCAGCTGTCGGCGCGTCCGGTGCCGTAGGCGGTGCGGCGCAGGGCGTCCCAGGCGCGGGCGGCGCCCGAGTCGGCGGCCCCGTAGCGGGTGACGGCCCACTGCCCGAACCACGTCCCAAGATCGACCGGCCCGGAGGTCCAGGCCAGGTCGGAGAAGAGGGCGAGGGCGGCCGGGTCGGTGTCGGCGGCCTCCGGCATCACGGCGATGCCGCGCAGGGCGCTGCCCGGCTTGGTGCGCCACCGCTCGTAGAGCGAGACCCACTCGGGGGCGTTGGCGCCCAGCGCCGTGTGGCCGCCGAAGTTCCAGATGGTGCCGAAGGCGTAGGGCGTGCCGCCCCAGTCCCGCTCCCGGTCGGTGATCTTCGGGAAGCGGTCGGGGATGCCGTCGAGGACGAGCATCCTGGAGCGGTCGACGGCGTCGACGATCTCCCGTCGCGGATTGTGCTGCCAGCCGAGGATGGCCCAGACGGCGTCCGGGTGGGCCGCGCGCAGCGCCTTCTCCACCGCCTTGGCGGCCGCGCCGACGGGGACGTCGCCGGGGGAGCCGCCCTCGTGCAGCAGGTCCATCTTGTACATGGCCGTCGCCCCGTACAGCTCCTGCTGCACCCGGTAGAAGGTGCGGGCGACGGCGGCGAAGTGGGGGGTGCGGGGGTCGAGCCAGTCGGGGCGGTCGAAGCCGCACCAGCCGCCCTGCGGAATGGTCCGGGCGCCCTTGTTGCGCTCGGCGTAGCCGGGCGGGACGGTGCCGAAGTAGCCGGGCAGCACCGGGGTCATGCCCAGCTCGCGCAGCCGGCGCACGATCTTCCGCGCCAGGGCGGTGCGGCGGTCGAGGAGCTCCGGGGAGACGGGCCCGCCGAAGGAGGCCATGTTCTGCATCAGCCACCACGGCTGGTGGGCGGGGCCGGGAACCCACGCGCGGACTTCCGCGTCGCTGTAACCGTGTTCGATGAACGTGCGGTGGTACACGGCGTCGGCGCCGGCGTAGACGAGGACCTCGTTGAAGCCGTGCAGGGCGAGGACGTCGAGCTCGCGCTCCCAGTAGTCCCAGTCGTGGTACGGGCCGGTGTAGCCGTCGTTGGTGTCGTTGAACACGAAGCGATGGGCGACGTTGGCCGTGGCGGCGACCGGTTCGCCGACGGCGGGGAGCCGGGCCGGGAGGAGGTTGGTCTGCTCGCCGCGCCAGGAGACGTGGGCGTTCGCGACGCGCCGGAGGTAGTGGTGGAAACCGGTCAGCTGGACGGCCGCCGTGGTGCCCTCGACGGTGATCCGGCCCGCCGTGCCGGACACCCGGAAGGCGTCGTGGCCGTTCCGGCGGGGCACGGTGCGGAAGGTGACCTGGTCGTGGTGGCGCGGCAGCAGCCGGGCCAGCGCGGAGGCGGCGGCCCCGGCCGGGGCCGCCCCGGCGGAGGGCACCCCCACCGTGCCGAGTGCGGCGGTCCCGGCGAGCGCGCCGAGGATCGTACGACGGGCGATGGGCATGAGTGACCTCCACCGTGGCGCCGCGGCCTGCCGGCCGGCGACCGGCTACGGGCCGGCTCCCGGCCGTCGGCTGACGACTGGCTGGACTGGACCACTTGAGCGCGGAGATCCTATGAGTCCCCGTCGGGAATCGGTCAAGGGCACGGGCGTCGAACCAGCCACACCGGTTACATTTGGCACGAATGGCCCCGCGGGCCTCGGGGGACCTGCTAATGGCGGGGGCGTCCGGGGGTGTGGTGGCCGTCCGGTCCGTCCTGCGCGTCCCGCTCGTCCAGTCCGGTCCTGTCCCGACGGCGTGAGGAAGTCAGTGCGACCTGTGCGACGACCGATGCGACGACGACCTGTGCGACCCCTTCGTGCCCTTCGTGCGACGCCCGGTGCCACCGCTCTCGCCGCCGGGCTGCTGGGCGTCCTGCTCTGCGCCTGCTCCGAACCCGGCGGGCTCCGGGACGCGGGCCCCGCCCGGCCCTCCACCAGCCCCCTCACCGGCCCGGTCTACGTGGTCGAGGGCCCCGGTAAACCCTCGCTGCGCCGTCCGGCGTCCTTCGAGGCCGGGGAGTCCGTACGGCTCACCGGGCTGCGGTGGCTGTCCTGGGGCGGCCCGGCCGCCGAGGCGACCGGGGAGGCGTCGGGGGGCTGGTGCCTGCCGGCCTGCCGGACCAGGAGCTACCCGGCGAAGGTCACCTTCACCGGCCTGGTGCGGAAGGATCGTTCCGCCTACTACGGGCGGGCCGTGGTCGTCGTCGACGGGCTCCCGTCCGGGCAGCACAACGAGCTGCGCGACCTGCGGCTCTTCGTCCCCCAGCAGCCACCGCGCTGAGCGCGCGGAGCCTGCCCCCAGCCGAGGAGACTTCAGTCGATGGGTCTGCGTACGAAGATCGGTGTGGCCATCACGGCCACCGCCGCGGTCGTCTCCGTCCTCATCGGCCTCGTCGTGCACCACCGCACCGCCCTCAACCAGCTGGAGACCGCGCGCGAGTCCCTCGACCAGCGCGTCGTGTCCGCCGCCGAGGACCACGCGGCGGGCTTCGACCGCCCCCGGGTGATCCTCAACCCCCACCGGCTGCCCGAGCCGCTGCGGCGTGCCGTCGACCGGGGCCGCCGCGCCACCTACCTGGACCGCTCCGGGCCCGAGCCGACGCTGTGGGCCGCGACGCGCGTGGGCGACGACGTCGTCGTCCTCAAACACCCCTACACCCGGCAGATCCGCAATCTGGAGGAGCTCGACGAGGTCCTGTGGCTGGCGGGCGGCATCGGCACCGCCCTCGCCGGGGTCGTCGGGGTGGCCCTGGCGACGGTCGCGGGGCGCCGGCTCAACGCCTCCGCGCGGACGGCCGAGCGGATCGCCGACGGCGACCTCACCGCCCGGCTGCGGCCCCGGGGCGGCAAGGACGAGCTCGCCCGGCTGATCCACGCGGTCAACACCATGGCCGACGCGCTCGCCGCCCGCCTCCAGGCCGAGCGCGAGGTCACCGCCAACATCGCCCACGAGCTGCGCACGCCCGTCGCGGGCCTGGTCGCTGCGGCGGAGCTGCTGCCGCCGGGCCGGCCCGCCGAGCTCGTCCGGGAACGCTCGCACCGGGTGCGCACCCTGATGGAGGACGTTCTGGAGGTCGCCCGCCTCGACGCGGACGCCGAGCACGCCGAGACGGACGTACGGGCGCTGGGCGAGCTCACCCGGCGGGCGGTGCGGGCGGCGGCCTCGGGGGAGAAGGTCGAGGTGCGGGTGGTCCGCGACCGGCTGGTCGAGACCGACGCGCGCCGCGTCGAGCGGATCCTGGCGAACCTCGTCACGAACGCCTTCCGGCACGGCTCGGGGCAGGTCGTCGCCGAGGTCGACGACGGCGTCATACGCATATGCGACGGGGGCCCCGGCTTTCCCGAGCAGCTCCTCTCCCACGGCCCGCAGCGCTTCCGCACGGGCTCGCGGGCCGGGCTCGGCCTGGGGCTGACGATCGCGGTCGGCCAGGCGCGGGTGCTGGGCGCCCGGCTCTCCTTCACCAACCCGCCGGGCGGGGGAGCGGAGGCGGTGCTCGACCTGAGCGACGCGATACGGGAGGTGGACGCGGACGTGGACGCGTCCACGTCCGCGTCCGCTCCGCCGGACGACGGCGACTGACGTGCGGGGTGCGGCGGCAGGCTGAAGAGTGGATGCCGTGAACGACAACGTCCTCTTCCTGAACGTCACCGGCCCCGCCAAGGGGCACAAGGCGCTGGACGCCCTGCGCCGCGTCCACTCCGACGGGGAGATCACCCTGCGCGAGGGCGCCGTGATCGCCCGGGACGCGGAGGGCGCCCTCGACTTCCCCGACGCCGTCGACAACACCGGCACGGCCACCGCCTTCGCCATGGGCGGGCTGCTCGGCGGACTGCTGGGCATCCTCGGCGGCCCGCTCGGCGTCCTGGTCGGCTTCGGCGCGGGTGGCCTGATCGGCGGCGCCCACGACGCCCGCGCGGCCACGGCGTCGAACGCGGCCCTGGAGATGCTGGCGGCGGAGGTGCCGCCGGGCAGCACGGTCCTGATGGCCGAGGTCCGCGAGGACGACCCGGGCCCGGTCGACCGGGCCCTCACCCCCTTCGGCGAGGTCCGCCGCTACCCGGCGGAACGCGTCCGCGCGGAGGTGGAAGCCGCCATCGCCACCGGGCACGGGGGGTCGTAGCGGTTCCGGGCGATCGGGTGGGCCGGTGGGCGAAACCCGCGCCGAAGGCGCGGGAAACCCCCACGGCGGTCAGCCGAGCGGCTTGGTGAAGCAGCGGCTGCTGTCGTACTCGCGGTAGTAACCGAACTTCAGCTCGGCCGGAACCGGCTCGTAGCCGCTGGAGACGTAGAGCTCCACGGCCTCCGGCTGCTTGTCGCCCGTTTCCAGGACCATGCGGGCGCGGCCCGCCTCGCGGGCGTCGGTCTCCAGGAGGGCGAGGATGCGCCGTGCCAGGCCCAGCCCCCGGGCCCGGGGTATGACGAACATCCGCTTCAGCTCGGCGTCCCCGTCCGCGTACCCCACGCCGCCCTCGGAGTCGCGCTCCATCGCGCGCCAGCCGCCCGTGGCGACCGGCTCGCCGTCCGCGTCGTACGCGATGAGATACAGGCCACGCGGCGGGGCGAAGTGCGCCGGGTCCAGCGGGGTGTCGTCCCCGCCCCCGTACCGCTCGACGTACTCCAATTGCACCTGGTCATTGAGCTTTACGGCGTCCGGGTGGTCGTAGGCGACCGGCACGATCTCCATGCGGCGATGGTACGTGCGCGCCGACGCCCGGCGGCACCGGGTTTCGGGAGTCGGTATCGTGCCCGGATGCTCACCGTTACCACCGCAAATGTGAACGGACTGCGCGCCGCCGCCAAGAAGGGCTTCGTCGAGTGGCTCGCGCAGACCGAAGCCGACGTCGTGTGCCTCCAGGAGGTCCGCGCCGAGCCCCACCAGCTCCCGGACGAGGTCCGCGACCCCGAGGGCTGGCATGTCGTCCACGCCCCGGCCGCGGCCAAGGGCCGCGCGGGCGTCTCCCTCTACTCGCGGCGCGAGCCGGACGCGACGCGCGTCGGCTTCGGCTCGGCGGAGTTCGACGGCAGCGGCCGGTACGTGGAGATCGATCTTCCCGGTGTGACCGTGGCCAGCCTCTACCTGCCCTCGGGCGAGGTGGGCACGGAGCGGCAGGACGAGAAGGAACGCTTCATGGCGGAGTTCCTGCCCCACCTCGTGGGCCTCAAGGCCCGCGCGGCGGCGGACGGCCGCGAGGTGCTGGTCTGCGGCGACTGGAACATCGCCCACACCGAGGCCGACCTCAAGAACTGGAAGGCCAACCGCAAGAGCGCCGGCTTCCTCCCCGAGGAGCGCGAGTGGCTCGGCAAGGTCTTCGAGGAGTACGTGGACGTCGTCCGCGCCCTCCACCCCGGCGTGGAGGGCCCGTACTCGTGGTGGTCGTACCGCGGCCGCGCCTTCGACAACGACTCCGGCTGGCGCATCGACTACCAGGTCGCGACGCCGGGCCTGGCCGAGCGGGCGGTGAAGGCGGTCGTCGAGCGGGCCGCGAGCCACGACCTGCGCTGGTCGGACCACGCGCCGGTGACGGCCGCCTACGAGGCGCGGTAGTCCTCCGGGCGGATGGCGGATCGCCTCGTGGCGGAGGGGACCCGGGCGGGTTCCGCCCGGGGACGGATGGGCCGCGGCGGGCGCTGCTGAACGATGAGTTCGGCAGCAACCGCAGCTTCACCGTCCTCCTCGGGAGAAACGCCATGGCACTCGCATCGTCCGCCCTCCTTTCCGCTCGCTCGCGCAAAGTCGCCGCGCTGGGCGTCGCGTTGGCCGCCACGGTCACCCTCGGCGGCGCCGCCGGGAACGCGGCGGCGGCGTCCGACGCCGCGCCGCAGCGCGCGAGCGTGACCGGGGCGGCGAGCTTCGAGCTCCCGTACTGGCCGGACAAGGACGTCCGCTCCTTCGCCTTCGACGCCCACGCCAAGCCCTACAGCCGGCCGCTGGCCGGGCTGCCCAGCGGTCTGCCGACGGACGCGGAGGGGACGGTGAACGTCTCCCACTACGTCGCCGCGCTGGGCAAGACCTTCACCGCCGAGGGCAAGGTCGACTGCCTCGTCACCGGTCCGGGCGTCGCGTCCCTCACGGCGGTGATGACCAAGGTCAGCCAGGGCGGCCCGCAGGAGTGGGTGGGCAAGCGCCTCGGCTTCAGCGTCCTGGACGGCGGCAAGGAGAAGGCGGGCCACAAGTCCAAGGACCGGGTCGGCTTCTCCTGGGCGGCGGTGAACGTCCTGCGCGACGGCGACAAGGGCGCGAAGGAGCCGGTCTCCTCCGACGTCGGCACGTGCATGGCCTCGGCCCCCTACGCCCCGGTCACCAAGGGCGGCTACACGGTCCGGCACGCGGAGCTCCCGCCCTTCCCGAAGTCGTGACCGTTCGGGGCCTACCGGGTACCCGGCTCGCGCAACCGCCGGTCCATCGCCAGTGAGAACTCCGCGTCCACCACCGTCCGCGCCAGCGGGCGCAGGCGCGTCAACTCGGCCTCGTCCGCGACCCCGTGCTCCCGCGCCAGGCGGGTGAACATCCCCGCCAGCGCGTCCGCGTGGGCGCGGACCTCGCGGGCCGTCGTGAGGACGGTGGAGAGGGGGATGCCCGCGCGGACGAGGGCCGTCGCGGCGTCCAGGAGGCGGCTGCTGATGTGGACGATCTCCTCGCCGTCCACGGCGAGATAGCCGATGTCGAGGGCGGCGGCCAGGTTCTCCGGGGTGACCTCGCCCGCGAAGTGGTCGGCGAGCTCCTCCGGGGTCAGCCGGACCGTGGTCTCCTCCGACCAGGGCGTGCCCAGGAGTTCGCCCACGTCGCGGCCGCCCTCGAAGGCGGCGATCAGCTCGGCGATGCCGCCGAGCGTGTGCCCCCGGTCCAGCAGCGCGGCCACCGTGCGCAGCCGGGCCAGGTGGTGTTCGCCGTACCAGGCGATGCGGCCCTCGCGGCGCGGCGCCGGGAGGAGGCCGCGTTCGCGGTAGAAGCGCAGGGTGCGCACCGTGATGCCGGCCTCCGCGGCCAGCTCCGCCGTCCGGTACTCGCGCTTCCCGTCGTTCGCCACGCGGGAAGCGTACGCGCGACCGCCGGTAACTTCCTTGCCCCCGGCCCCTATCGCCGCGCCCCGTCCCTGCCCTACGCTCCGACCGTGCCAGTGAGCGCTGGCACGGTCGGGCGGCGGGTGCTTCTGTGGAACCGGGACCGGGAGGCGACGGCATGGTCGAGCACGAAGAGGTCGGACAGCGCGGACGCCACGTGCGCGTGGCGGTGATCGGGTCGGGGTTCGGCGGGCTGGGCGCGGCCGTGCGGCTGCGCCGCGAGGGCGTGACGGACTTCGTCGTCCTGGAGCGCGCCGACTCCGTCGGCGGCACCTGGCGGGACAACACCTATCCCGGTTGCGCCTGCGACGTCCCCTCGCACCTCTACTCCTTCTCCTTCGCCCCCAACCCCGACTGGCCGCGCAGCTTCTCGGGCCAGCCGCACATACGGGCCTATCTGGAGCGCATCACGGACACCTTCGGGCTCCGCCCGCACCTGCGCTTCGGCTCCGAGGTGCTGGCGATGCGCTGGGACGCCGAGCGGCTGCTCTGGGAGATCAGCACCACCAAGGACGACTGGACCGCCGACGTCGTCGTCTCCGCCACCGGCCCGCTCTCCGACCCCCGGATCCCGGACGTCCCCGGGCTGGCGGACTTCCCCGGGCCCGTCTTCCACTCCGCCCGCTGGGACCACGACGCCGAGCTGCGCGGCAAGCGCGTGGCCGTGATCGGCACCGGGGCCTCGGCCGCGCAGATCGTGCCCGCCATCCAGCCCGAGGCCGCCCGGCTCACCCTCTTCCAGCGCACCCCGCCCTGGGTGCTGCCGCGCTTCGACCGCCGGATCACCGCCGCCGAGCGCTGGCTGCACGCGAAGGTCCCGGCCACGGGCCTGCTGCGGCGCGGCTCGCTGTGGGGCGTACGGGAGATGCAGGTCGGCCTGTTCACCAAGTGGCCCGACCGGCTCGGGCTCATGGAGCGCGTCACCGCAGCCCATCTGCGCAGGGCCGTCAAGGACCCCGCCCTGCGCGCCAAGCTGCTGCCCGACTACCGCATCGGCTGCAAACGCATCCTGCTGTCCGACGACTACTACCCCGCGCTCGCCCGCCCCAACGTCGACGTCGTCGCCTCCGGCCTCGCCGAAGTGCGCGGCGCGACGCTCGTGGCCGCCGACGGCACGGAGACGGAGGCCGACGTCGTCGTCTTCGGCACCGGCTTCCACACCACCGACATGCCGATAGCCGACCGCGTCACCGGCGCCAACGGCACGACGCTCGCGGAGGAGTGGGCGAAGGACGGCATGGCGGCCCTGCGCGGCGCCAGCGCCGCCGGGTTCCCCAACTTCCTCTTCGTCATAGGCCCCAACACCGGCCTGGGCAACAACTCGATGATCCTCATCATCGAGGCCCAGCTGAACTACATGGCCGACTTCCTGCGCCAGCTCGACACCATCGGCGGCCGGGCCGCCCTGGACGCCCGCCCCTCCGCCGTCCGCGCCTGGAACCGCGGTGTCCAGCGCCGGATGGAGCGCACGGTCTGGAACACCGGCTGCGACAGCTGGTACCTCGACGCACAGGGCCGCAACACCACGGTCTGGCCGGGCACGACGGCGGAGTTCCGCAAGGTCACCCGGCGGGTGGACCTCGCCGAGTACCAGCTGCTGAGAGCGCCCCGGGCCGCGGTCGTGGGAGCCGCGCGATGAGGCCCCGGACGAGCCTCGACGGTCAGGTCGCCGTCGTCACCGGCGCCGCGCGCGGCGTGGGGGAGTCGCTGGCACGGAAGCTGTCCGCGCGGGGCGCGAGCGTGGCGCTGGTGGGGCTGGAGCCCGACGAGCTGCGCCGGGTCGCCCGGACGCTGCGCGGCGACGCCGCCCACTGGCACGCCGACGTCACCGACCACGAGGCGATGGCGGGCGTGGCCACGGAGGTCAAGGCGCGCTTCGGCAAGGTGGACGTCGTCGTCGCCAACGCCGGTGTCGCCGCCGGCGGCCCGCTGGCCGGCTCCGACCCGGTCGACTGGCGGCGGGTGATCGAGGTCAACCTCATCGGCAGCGCCGTCACCGGCCGCGCCTTCCTGCCCGTCCTCACCGAGAGCCGTGGCTATCTGCTGCAGATCGCCTCCCTCGCCGCGATCACCCCGGCGCCCATGATGACCGCGTACTGCGCGTCCAAGGCGGGCGTCGAGGCGTACGCGCACGGACTGCGTGCCGAGGTCGCCCACAAGGGCGTACGCGTCGGCGTGGCCTATCTGAGCTGGACCGACACCGACATGGTGCGCGGGGCCGACGAGTTCGAGGTGATGCGGGAGCTGCGGCGGCGGCTGCCGTGGCCGGCCAATCGCACGTACCCGCTGGGCCCGGCGGTCGACCGGCTGGTGACGGGCATAGAGCGGCGCTCCGCGCACGTCTACGGGCAGGGCTGGCTGCGCGCGCTGCAGCCGCTGCGCGGCGCGCTCCCGGCACTGGTCGCCCTGGGCGGCCCGCGCGAGATGCGGCGCGCCGAACCCCGCTTGGCCGGGGCACGGTTCGGGCTGGTCGGCGCGGGCGGGGAGGCGGACGCCAAGGCGCGCACGGAGGCCGATACGGAGGCGCGCACGCAGCGTCACTGATCGACATGCGGGGGGCGCGGGGCCGTGTGAGGCTGGTCGCGGCCCACTTCCCCGATCACCCCTTAGGAGTGAGTACGCATGGGCATCAAGGACGAGATGCAGGGCAAGGCCCAGCAGGCCAAGGAGAAGGCCAAGCAGGCCAAGCAGCAGGCCCAGCAGCGCGGCCAGCAGACGCAGGACAAGGTCAAGGGCCAGCAGCAGCAACAGCAGCAGCAGCGTCAGCAGCAGGGCCGGCAGGAGTCCCTGGACGACATCCAGGACGACATCTGACGGCACCGCAGCAGTGAGGGGCGCGCCCAGCAGCAGGGCGCGCCCCTCACTCGTGCGTGCTCACCCGCGCGGCGGGAGCTTCGGGCGGCGCAGGTCGGGGACGTCGGAGTAGTCGGGCGGGTTCGTCGCGCCGTGCTGTTCCAGCAGGTCCAGCGCCACCCGTACCGCGTCGTCCAGTTGCTTGTGGCGGCCCTCGGCCCAGTCGAGCGGGGTCCGGTCGACCTCGATGTCGGGCTCGACGCCGTGATTCTCCACCCCCCAGCCGTAGGCGCCGAACCAGGCGGCGTTCATCGGCACGGTGATGGACGTGCCCTCGCCGAGCCGGTGGCGGCCGGTCATGCCGACGACGCCGCCCCAGGTGCGCAGGCCGACGACCGGACCGATGCCCTGGAGCTTGAACGCGGCGGTGATCATGTCGCCGTCGGAGGAGGTCATCTCGTCGGCGATGGCCACGACCGGTCCGCGCGGCGCGTTGGAGGCGTACGAGACGGGCTGGGCGTCGCGGGTGAGGTCCCAGCCGATGATGGTGCGGGTGAGCTTCTCCACCACCAGCTCGCTGATGTTGCCGCCCGCGTTGCCGCGCACGTCCACGATCAGGGCGGGCCGGGACATCTCCATCCGCACGTCGCGGTTGAACTGGGCCCAGCCGGAGCCGCCCATGTCGGGGATGTGGAGGTAGCCGCACTTGCCGCCGCTGAGCTCGTGGACGACCGCGCGGCGCTTGGTCACCCAGTCCTGGTAGCGCAGCGGCCGTTCGTCGATGAGGGGGACGATCGCGACGCGGCGCGGGTGGCCGTCCGGTTCGGGCGGGCGGAAGGTGAGCTCGACGGTCGTGCCGCCCGCCGCCGCGAGCAGCGGGTACGGGCCGGTGACCGGGTCGACGGGGCGGCCGTCGACGTGGGTGAGCGCCCAGCCCTCGCGGATGCCCGAACCGGCCAGCGGGGAACGGGCCTTGGAGTCGGAGGAGTCGCCGGGCAGGACGCGGCGCACGGTCCAGGAGCCGTCCTTCCGGTGGGTGAGGTTGGTGCCGAGCAGGCCGATGGCGCGCTGGTAGTGGGGCGGTCCCTCGTTGCGGCGGGCGGGGGTGACATAGGCGTGGGAGGTGCCCAGCTCGCCGAGGACCTCGCGGAGCAGGTCGGCGAACTCGTCGGGGGAGGCGACGCGTTCGAGCAGCGGCCGGTACTGCTCCAGCACCGCGTCCCAGTCGATGCCGCACATGCCCGGTTCCCAGAAGTAGGCGCGGACGATCCGGCCCGCCTCGGCGTAGGCCTGCCGCCACTCGGCGGCGGGGTCGGCCTCGTGGAGGATGCGCCGCATGTCGATGTAGACGGTCGAGTCGGGGTCGGGGGTGTCGGTGGCGGGGACGGCGCGCAGGTCGCCGTCGTCGTTGACGACGAGCCGGGTGCCGTCGCCGCTGACCGCGTACCAGTCGAGGGAGGAGGTGAGTTCGGTGCGCTTGGCCTTGACCAGGTCGAAGTGTTCCAGCGTGGGCTTGCCGGAGACGTCGGTGGGGCTGGCGAAGGTCTCGCCGAGGGCGCCGGAGATGGGCCAGCGCAGCCACACCAGGCCGCCGCCGGCGACGGGGTGGAGCGAGGAGTACTTCGAGGCGGCCACCGGGAACGGCGTCACCCGGCTCTCCAGCCCCTCCACCTCCACGACCAGCGCGCCCTCGTGGTCCCCGGTGTCGTCCAGGTCGAGCCCGCCGCCCGCCGGCCGGCCCTCCGTGGACAGCGCGAACGGCGAGGGCGTGGCGGAGGACAGCGGGACGAGGTAGGGGCGGCAGCCCAGGGGGAAGGAGAGGTCGCCGGTGTGGACGTCGTACACCGGGTCGAAGCCGCGCCAGGAGAGGAAGGCCAGGTAGCGGCCGTCGCGGGTGAAGACGGGCTGTTCGTCCTCGAAGCGGCCGTTGGTGACGTCGACGATCAGCCGGTCGGCCAGCCGGGAGATCTTGATCTGCCGCAGGGAGCGCCCGACCCCCGGGTGGGACCAGGTCAGCCAGCCGGAGTCGGGGGAGAAGGCCAGGTCGCGCACGGGCCCGTTGGCGGACTTGATCAGCTCCGTGACCTCGCCCGTCCCCTCGGCCGAGGCGTCCACGAGCAGCAGCCGCCCGTCGTGCGCGGCGACGGCCAGCCGCTCGCCGTCGGGCGAGGACAGCAGCTCCTGCACCCGGCCCAGCCGCCCGCCGGCCAGCCGGCGCGGCTCGGAGGGCCCGGAGGCGCGCGGCAGTTGGGCGATCTCGATGGCGTCCTCGCCCTCGGCGTCCGTCACATAGGCGATCCGGCCGGTGGAGCCGAGCATCTCGGGCAGCCGCGTCCGTACGCCCGGGGTGTCGGCGATGGCGCGGGCCGGGCCGTCGCGGTGGGTGAGCCAGTACAGGCTGCCGCGCACCCCGACGGCGCTGGCCCGGCCGGTGGTGTCCACGGCCAGCGAGCCGACGTTCTGGGCCGCGTGCACCTGGTACGGGCGCCGCCCGGCGCGCGGCCCGCCCAGGCGCAGGTCCAGCCTGCGCGGGACGGCGCCCGGGGAGAAGTCCTCCACCAGCCACACCTCGCCCGCGCACTGGTAGACGACGCGGGAGCCGTCGGTGGCGGCGTGCCGGGCGTAGAAGTCGGCGTGGTCGGTGTGTCTGCGCACATCCGAACCGTCGGGCCGGCAGGAGTAGAGGTTTCCGATGCCCTCGTGGTCGGAGAGGAAGGCGATCCGGCCGTCGACGAACATCACCGAGTCCAGGTGGCCGCCCAGGTCCGGCACCAGCCGGGTGCCGTGGAGCCACAGCCGGCCCGTCGCCCCGCCCCGGTAGCGCTTCCAGGACGCGGGCTCGTGCGGCGGCTTGCCGGCCAGCAGCAGGGTGCGGTGCTCGCCGTCGACCTCGCCCATCGCGATGTCGGACACCGGCCCCCAGGGCAGCCGCAGCCCGGGGCCGCCGGCGGTGGGCAGCCGGTAGGCCCAGGAGAAGTACGAGAACGGCTGGCCGTGCGAGGAGACGGCGAGGATGTCGTGGCCGCCGTTGCGGTCCGAGGGCGCCCAGCCGCAGACCCGGGTGTCGGTGCTGCCCCAGTAGCTCAGCCGGCGGGCGGGCCCGCCCTCGATGTCCACGAGGTGGATCTCCGGATCCAGACTGCGCCAGTTGGTGAAGGCGATCTGACGCCCGTCGGGGGAGAAGCGGGGGTGTCCGGCCCGGGTGCGGTCCACGGTCAGCCGCCAGGCCCGCCCGGCGGCGGCCCCGGGCGGCCCGAGCGGGGCCAGCCAGAGGTCGTCCTCCGCCACGAAGCAGAGAAGGTCGCCGTGGACGTGCGGGAAGCGGATGTAGGCATCGCTCACGCGTCAATGGTTTCGGCCGCGAGATCCCCCGGCAACTCGGTTCGTGACGGAGAACACCATCGAAACGATGTCGTTTCGATGACGGCCGGGCTTACGCTCGTACGGTACGAAACCGTTTCGTACGGCGACGGGGGGAAGGAAGATGCGGTATGGCCACGGAACCACCCAAGCCGGCGGTCCGCCGCACCCGGCTGACCCCCGAACGCGAGGCCGAGCTCTACGAGGCGGTGCTCGCGATCCTGCGCGAGGTCGGCTACGACGCCCTGACGATGGACGCCGTCGCCGCCCGGACGCACTCCAGCAAGGCGACCCTCTACCGCCAGTGGAAGGGCAAGCCGGAGCTGGTCGCCAAGGCCCTGCGGCACAACAAGCCGGGCAGCCTGGAGGGCATCGACACCGGCACGGTGCGCGGTGACCTCCACGCCATGGTGTGCCAGGCCGACACCGAGCAGATGGAGAAGGACACCGCCCTGCTCCGCGGGCTCGGGCACGCCGTGCACACCAACCCGGAACTCCACCGGGCGCTGCGCGAGGTGCTCGTCGAGCCCGAGATGGGATGGATGGACGAGATGCTCCGGCGCGCGGTCGGGCGTGGCGAACTGGCGGCGGACAACCCCGCCATCCCGTTCGTCGCGCACATGATGATCGGCGGCTTCCTGGCCCGTCCGCTCATCGAGGACCGGGCACCCGACGCCGAGTTCCTCACCCACTACGTCGACGCCGTGATCATCCCCGCTCTCGGCGTATGACCACCCCCCACGTACACCCACACTGAGGCCCCACCTGACGTACCGCTCCCGTCGGGCTGGTTCCCACTTCCAGTTCCCTGCACCACCGATCCGACGGGAGCACCACACTCGTGGCCACGTTCCTCTACAGACTCGGAAGGCTGTCCTTCCGACGGCGCTGGTACTTCGCCCTCATATGGGTGCTGCTGCTGGTCCTGGCCGGGGCGGGCGCCGCCACGGCGTCCAAGTCCACCAACAACGACTTCTCCATACCGGGCACGGAGGCCCAGCAGGCCTTCGACCTCCTGGAGAAACGATTCCCCGGTAATACCGAGCAGAACGCCTCCGCCCGCGTCGTCTTCAAGGCCCCGGCGGGCCAGAAGCTCACCGATCCCAAGAACAAGGCGGCCGTCGAGAAGGTCGTCGCCGAGATCAAGCGCGGCCCCCAGGTGGCCATGGCGGTCGACCCGTTCCAGGGCCAGGCCGTCAACAAGGACCAGGCCATCGGGTACGCCTCCGCCGCGTACAAGGTCAAGTCCACGGACCTGACCGAGGACACCCGCACCGAGCTCAAGGACGCCGCCCAGCACGGCCGCGACGCCGGGCTGACCGTCGAGGTCGGCGGCAGCGTCCTCCAGCAGATGCCCGAGGGCGGCTCGGAGATCATCGGCATCGCCGTGTCGGCGGTCGTCCTCGTGATCACCTTCGGCTCGCTGGTCGCGGCCGGGCTCCCGCTGCTCACCGCCATCATCGGCGTGGGCATCGGCGTCTCCTCGATCGCCGCCCTGGCGCCCGTCCTGGACCTCTCCGCCAACACCTCGACGCTCGCCATGATGATCGGCCTCGCGGTCGGCATCGACTACGCCCTCTTCATCGTCTCCCGCTACCGCGCGGAGCTCGCCGAGGGCCGCGAGCGCGAGGAGGCGGCGGGCCGCGCCGTCGGCACCGCCGGTTCCGCGGTGGTCTTCGCGGGCCTCACCGTCGTCATCGCGCTGGCCGGCCTCGCGGTCGTCAACATCCCGATGCTGACGAAGATGGGCATGGCGGCGGCCGGCACGGTCACCATCGCCGTCCTCATCGCCCTGTCGCTCATCCCCGCGCTGCTGGGCTTCGCGGGCAAGCAGGTGCTGCCCCGCAAGATCCGCAAGGGCGGCCCCGCCGCGGCCGCCGGCGACAAGCCGAACATGGGCACCCGCTGGGCCCGCGTCGTGCTGCGCCGCCCGCTGCTGGTGCTCGCGGCCGGTGTGATCGGCCTCGGCGCGATCGCCGTGCCCGCCGCCTCCCTGGAGCTCGGCCTGCCCGACGACGGCGCCGCCTCCAAGAGCACCACCCAGCGCAAGGCCTACGACCTGCTGAGCGAGGGCTTCGGCCCCGGCTTCAACGGCCCGCTGCTGAACGTCGTGGACCTGAAGGACGCCAAGGACCCCAAGGCCGCGGCGCAGAAGACGCACGACACCCTGGCGAAGCTCGACGACGTCGCCATGGTGACGCCCGCGCAGTTCAACAAGGCCGGTGACACAGCCACCCTGCTGGTCATCCCCAAGTCCAAGCCCACCAGCAAGCAGACCGAGGACCTGGTCCACGCGATCCGCGGCGAGCGCGACGCGCTGGCCTCCGACACGGGCGCGAAGGTCCTCGTCACCGGCGGGACGGCGATGAACATCGACGTCTCGCAGAAGCTCAACGACGCGCTGCTGCCGTACCTGGGGCTCGTCGTCGGTCTGGCCTTCCTGCTGCTGATGGTCGTCTTCCGGTCCGTCCTGGTGCCGCTGAAGGCCGCGCTGGGCTTCCTGCTGTCGGTGGTCGCCGCGCTCGGCGCCGTCGTCGCGGTCTTCCAGTGGGGCTGGCTCGGCTCGCTCTTCGGGGTCGAGGAGACCGGCCCGATCATGAGCATGATGCCGATCTTCATGGTGGGTGTCGTCTTCGGTCTGGCCATGGACTACGAGGTCTTCCTCGTGACCCGGATGCGCGAGGCCTTCGTCCACGGCGAGCGCCCGGGCGAGGCCATCGTGACCGGCTTCCGCCACGGCGCGCGGGTCGTCACGGCGGCGGCCATCATCATGATCAGCGTCTTCGCGGGCTTCATCGGCTCGTCCGAGCAGATGATCAAGATGATCGGCTTCGGCCTGGCGATCGCGGTGTTCTTCGACGCGTTCGTGGTCCGGATGGCGATCGTGCCGGCGGTCCTCGCCCTGCTGGGCCGGACGGCCTGGTGGCTGCCGGGGTGGCTGGCGAAGGTGCTGCCGAACGTGGACGTGGAGGGTGAGGCCCTGCAGAAGACGCTCGCGCCTTCCGCCGAGGCCGGTTCGCCCGACCCGGACGGGGAGCGGGAGCCCGTCCGCGTCTGACGCGGCATTCCCGGTGCCTCGCGGCCCGGTGGTACGGTCCCGCTTCGGCGGGGTCCGGCACCGCCGGGCCGCTTGTTTTCGGGCCGGGCGCCGTCGCGGCGGAGAAAGGGACCCCGGTCCCCCTTCCGCCGGCCCCGGTGGGCGGCTGCGTGGGGTACGCCATGAATTCGGGCGGAATGGGAACCGCCACCCGCTGTGCCTGCGTTTTCCTAAGTCCACGCAGGTGGGCGCGGTCGGGGGACGCGTGTGAAGGAAAGGGCTTCGCGTTGAACCTGATCGATGTGCTGCTGTTGCTGCTCGTCCTCTGCTACGCCGTGTCCGGCTACCGCAGGGGCCTGGTGGCGAGCGTCGTGCTGTTCGCCGGGTTCCTCGGCGGCGCGGTGCTGGGCGTGTGGGCGCTGCCCTACGCCCTGGAGCCCTTCGAGCCCGGAACGTCCCTGGCGGCCGTCGCCGCCGTCCTGGTCGTGCTGATCCCGGCCGTGATCGGTCACGCCGTCGCCGGCCGGTTCGCCTGGCGGCTGCGGTCCCGGCTGACGTGGGCGCCGGTGCGCGGCCTCGACGGCATAGCCGGCGCGGCCGCCGCCTCACTGGCCGTGCTGCTGGTCGGCTGGGTGGCCGCGAGCGTGCTCGTCTCGGCGAACTCCGCCTCCCTCACCCGGGAGATCAAGGAGTCGAAGCTGCTGGGCGCGGTGCACAGGGCGATGCCCGAGCAGGCGCCCACCTGGTTCAGCCGGACGACGGACGCGCTGGCCGGGGCCGGGTTCCCGCAGGTGTTCAACCCCTTCGAGAGTGAGCCCGCCACCAGCGTCCCCAAGCCCAGCGGGGACATGGTGACCGCGGACGCGAGCCGGGCCGCCCGGCGCAGCGTCGTCAAGGTCGAGGGCGTGGCGAACGTCGGCGGCGACGGGCGGCGCGGCCAGGAGGGCAGCGGTTTCGTCTTCTCCCACGAGCACGTGATGACCAACGCCCACGTGGTCGCCGGCGTCAGCGACCCGACCGTGAAGGTCGGCGGCGTCGGGCGGGCGTACAACGCGAAGGTCGTCCTCTTCGACCCGGACACGGACGTCGCCGTCCTGGACGTCCCCGGCCTGGACGCGCCCGTGCTGCCCTTCGACAAGACCGCCAAGCGCGGCGACGCGGCCGTCGTCGCGGGCTTCCCCGAGAACGGCGGGCTCGACCTGCGCGCGGCGATCGTCGCCAACGAGGTCCGGGCCAAGGGCCAGGACATCTACGGCGACGGCATCACCACGCGCGAGGTTTTCTCCGTCCGCTCCACGATCCGCCCCGGCAACTCGGGCGGACCGCTGCTGACCCCCACCGGGAAGGTGTACGGGGTGGTCTTCGCCCGCTCCACGACGGACGCGGAGACGGGCTATGTGCTGACCGCCGACCAGGTCGCCGACGCCGCCCGGCGGGCGGCGCAGGCGACCGCGCCGGTCAGCACCGGCAGCCGGGCGGCTCTTTAAGCGGCCGGGCAGCGCCCCGTAGGGGCGCGGGGCGGTGGCGGTATGCGGCTACCGCCGCGTGGGCGCGACCAGCCACGTCGCGCCGGTAGGCGACATACCGGACTTCGTGTCAGCGGTCGTCCCGACTGTCCCGGTCGTCCCGGTCGTGGCGATCGTTCCTGTCGGGCCGGACCTGCCGGTCGTGGTCCTTCTGGTGGTCGGGACGGTCCTGGCGGTCCTGCCCGCCGTGGTCCTTCTGGTGGTCGGGCCGGTCAGGCCGGTTCTGGCGGTCTCCCTGGGGTTGCCGGCCAGGGCGGTCCTGACGGTCCCCCTGGGGCTGCCGGTCAGGGTGGTCCCCCTGCGGCTGGTGGTCCGGACGGTTCGGGCGGCTCGGGCGGCCCGGGCCGTCCGTAGGGGCCCGGTCGGGGCAGGCGTCCAGGACCTGCCGCAGCTTGTCCTTCTCGGCCCGGGTGACGCTCAGCCCGTAGTAGTCCTTCACCCCGATCCACGCCTGGCTGTAGAGGCACTGCCCGAGCGGGTCCTGCGGCAGCCACTGGTCCGGGGACTTGTCGCCCTTGCGGCGGTTGCCCCATGTGGACACCACGATCAGCTCCGGGGAGGCCGTCAGGTCGTTGGCGAACTCCAGCCGCTTCTCCGCCGGCCACTCGCGCGCCCCCGCGCCCCAGGCGTTGCGCAGCGACACGACGTGGTCGACGTCGACGTGCACAGGGTCGGCCAGCGTCCTGTTGTCGTACTCGCTGTGCCACTGGCCGCCGACGACCCGGCACTTGCCCTGGAGCGTGGCCGGCACGACGGAGTACAGCTTCAGGGCGACCTCGCGGGTCGTGCACTGGTCCAGGCCGTGCCGCGCCCAGCAGGTCGCGCCGAAGTAGCGGCGGTCGTAGCCCTCGCCCCGCAGGGGCCTGACGTCCAGGTCGGCCAGCATGCGCGTGGCCTCGTCGCGGCCGGGCAGGTTCCTGGGCCACCTCGTGGGCACGCGCTTGGACACGCGCTTGGACAGGGCGCGGCCGTGGTGCGCGGGCGCGGCCCCGGCCGCGGAGCCGTGCGGTGCGCGCTCCGGGGGTCTGGCCGGGGCGGAGGGGGCGGGGCGCGCGGGTTTGCCGCCGGGCGGGTCGGACTCGGGGCCGGGCACGGGCGGCCGCGAGTAGATGTCCCCCTCGTCCGGTGACGGCCCCTCGCAGGCGGTCTCGTCGTAGTCGCCGGGCAGTCCGGCCGCCCGGGGCCGCGCGTGATCCGTGCCGGTCGGTGGCACGGCCCGGGCGGTGGTGCCCGGACCCGCTGCCAGCAGCAGGGCGGCGGCGGTGACGGTGGACGCGAGGAACGGCCGCCGGTACCGGCGCACGGATATCTCCTGCGATCGCATGGGACCTCCTTCGGTGGCTCCGCAGCCAGGGGCTGAGCAGAGATGGCCGTCATGACGAGTGAACCGTTGAACGGGACATATGCCTTGAGGGAGGGCGAATCACTCGACTGGCCCCGGAGGTGATCCGGCCCGCGTCGGACGGTGGGGCGCGGGCCCCGGCGAGGGGCGCGCAGTCGCGCCGCACACGCTCTTGCCACTGATTCGCAGGACGCCCCTATCATCGAGCGGTTCACGGCCGGACCGACGGCCGGACATCACGGCCGCCCCAGGTGGCCGGAGAGACGGAGAGACGGAGAACCGTCATGCACGTACCCGACGGGTTCATCAACGCCCCGGTGTCCCTGGCGACCGGGGCCGTCGCCGCGTCCGCCGTCGCGGTCTGCCTGCGCGGCGCGCGACGCGAGCTGGACGAGCGCGCCGCGCCGCTCGCGGGGCTGGTGGCGGCGTTCATCTTCGCCGTGCAGATGCTGAACTTCCCCGTCGCGGCGGGCACCAGCGGCCATCTGCTGGGCGGAGCGCTCGCGGCGATACTCGTCGGCCCCTACACAGGGGTCCTCTGTATATCCGTGGTGCTGCTGATGCAGGGCGTGCTGTTCGCCGACGGCGGGCTCACGGCCCTGGGCGTCAACATCACCGATATGGCGGTGGTCACGACGGTCGTCGCCTACGCCCTCTTCCGGCTGCTGGCGAAGGCCCTGCCCCGGCGCCGGTCCTCCGTGACGGCCGCCGCCTTCGTGGCCGCGCTGGTGTCCGTCCCGGCGGCGGCCGGCGCGTTCACCCTGATCTACGCGCTGGGCGGCACCACCGACGTGCCCATCGGCAAGGTCGCCACGGCCATGGTCGGCGTGCACGTCCTCATCGGCGTCGGCGAGGCCGTCATCACGGCGCTGACCGTGGGCGCGGTCGTGGCCGTCCGCCCCGACCTGGTCTACGGGGCGCGGGGGCTGGCCAAGCCGCTGGAGATCCGCAGGGCGGACGGGACGGTCGTCCCCGTCGAGGTGTCGAAGGCCGCCCCCCGCCCGGTCCGCAAGATCGCCGGCGTGGGTCTCGTGCTGGCCCTGGCGCTCGCCGGGTTCGTCAGCTACTACGCCTCCACCAGCCCGGACGGGCTGGAGAAGGTCGCCCACGACAAGGGCATCGACGCGAGGGCCGAGCAGCACGCGGCCAAGGACTCCCCGCTCGCGGACTACCAGGTCAAGGACGTCGGCGACGCCCGGCTCTCCGGCGGGCTGGCCGGTGTGATCGGCGTCGGGGCCACCCTCGCGGTGGGCACGGGCGTCTTCGTGGTCGTCCGCCGCCGCCGGAACCGGGCGGAATCCGCTGCTCCCGTCTCCGGGACCGTCTGACATGGGCGCCGGACACGCGCACAAGCTCTACCGGCACGCCCGCTCGCCGGTCCACGAGCTGCCGCCGCACTGCAAGCTCGCCGCCGTCTTCTGCTTCGTCCTCGTCGTCGTCGCCACACCGCGCGAGGCGGTGTGGGCCTTCGGGCTGTACGCGCTGCTGCTCGCGGCCGTCGCGGGCGCGGCCCGGGTGCCGTACGGCTTCCTGCTGCGGCGGCTGCTGATCGAGGTGCCGTTCGTGGCCTTCGCGCTGCTGATGCCGTTCGTCGTCCCCGGCGAGAAGGTGGACGTGCTGGGGCTGTCGCTCAGCGGGCCCGGGCTGTGGGGCGCCTGGAACATCCTCGCCAAGGGGACCCTGGGCGTCGCCGCCTCCGTGCTCCTCGCCGCGACGACCGAGCTGCGGGCGCTGCTGCTGGGGCTGGAGCGGCTGCGGATGCCGCCGCTGCTCGTCCAGATCGCGTCCTTCATGATCCGCTACGGCGATGTGGTCACGGACGAGATGCGGCGCATGCGCATCGCCCGGGAGTCGCGCGGCTTCACCGCGCGCGGGGTGCGCCACTGGGGGGTGCTGGCCAAGTCCGCGGGGGCGCTGTTCATCCGCTCGTACGAGCGCGGTGAGCGCGTCCACCTGGCGATGGTCAGCCGGGGGTACACGGGCGTGATGCCCGTGATCGACGACGTGACCGCGACCCGTGCGCAGTGGACGCACGCGGCCGCGCTGCCACTGGCCGCGCTGGCGGTCTGCCTGACGGGATGGACCCTGACATGACCCTTTCCCTCGAGACCCCTTCCCTCGAGACCCCTTCCCTCGAGGTCTCCGGACTGGCCTTCGCCTACCCCGACGGCCACCAGGCCCTCTTCGGCGTCGACCTGACCGTCCGGCGCGGGGAGCGGGTGGCCCTCCTCGGCCCCAACGGCGCCGGGAAGACCACCCTCGTCCTCCACCTCAACGGCATCCTCGGCGGCGGTGGTGACAGCGGCGTGGGCTCGGTGCGGGTGGCCGGGCTGCCGGTGACGAAGCCGAACCTGGCCGAGGTGCGGCGCCGGGTCGGCATCGTCTTCCAGGACCCGGACGACCAGCTGTTCATGCCGACCGTCCGCGAGGACGTGGCCTTCGGCCCGGCCGCCGCCGGGCTGCGCGGGGCGGCGCTGGAGGAACGCGTCCACGCCGCCCTGGACCGGGTCGGCATGGCGGACTTCGCCGACCGGCCCCCGCACCACCTGTCCTTCGGGCAGCGGCGCCGGGTGGCGGTGGCCACGGTCCTGGCCATGGAGCCGGAGATCCTCGTCCTCGACGAGCCCTCCTCCAACCTCGACCCGGCCTCCCGGCGCGAGCTCGCCGACATCCTCCGCTCGCTGGACGTGACCGTGCTCATGGTCACCCACGACCTGCCGTACGCGCTGGAGCTGTGCGAGCGCTCGGTGATCCTCAGCGGCGGCGTCATCGCCGCCGACGGGCCCACCGGGGAGCTGCTGTGCGACGAGGACACCATGCGGGCCCACCGCCTGGAGCTGCCGTTCGGCTTCGACCCGCGCTCGGTGGTCATGGGGAGGTGACCCATGGGAGGGTGACCCCCGTCCACGACCACTTCCGGGCACGTTGCACCATGGTGGATGGATTTGTAGTGATCGGCACAGTGGGAGCGGAAGACAGTGGTGGACGTCCAGGGCGCGGTGGCGGACGGCTTCGAGCCGGTCCGGGACGCCTTCGCGGAGAACTTCGCCCGGCGCGGTGAGCGCGGCGCGGCCGTGACGGTCTACCGGGACGGCCGGAAGGTCGCCGACCTGTGGGCCGGCTCGCGCGACGCCGACGGCGGCGAGGAGCCCTGGCGGCACGGCACCGCCCAGATCGTCCGCTCCGCCACCAAGGGCGTCGCCGCCGCCGTCCTCCTCCTGCTCCACCAGCGCGGCCAGGTGGACCTGGACGCGCCCGTGGGCACGTACTGGCCCGAGTTCAAGGCGGCCGGCAAGGAACGGGTCCTCGTCCGCCACCTGCTCGCGCACCGCGCGGGGCTGCCCGTGCTGGACACCCCGCTCACGCCCGCCGAGGCCGTCGACGGTGTCAGCGGCCCGCGCGCCCTCGCCGCGCAGGCCCCCGCCTGGGAGCCCGGCACGGACCACGGCTACCACGCCCAGACCTACAGCTGGCTGCTCGGCGAGCTGGTGCCGCGCGTGACCGGACGGTCCCTGGGGGCGTGGGTGGCCGAGGAGATATCCGGGCCGCTGGGCCTGGACCTGTGGCTGGGCCTGCCGGACGCCGAGCGGCACCGCGTCGGCCGGATCGCCGACATCGAGGCGCCCGCCGCGCCCGCCGCCGCCGGGCTGCGCGTCCGCCCCAAGGCGTCCGTCGCCGACGCCTACCGCGACCCGGACTCGCTGACCCGCCGCGCCTTCGGCGCGATCACCCCCGCCGCCGACGAGAACGACCCGGCCTACCGCGCCGCCGGACTGCCCGCCTCCGGCGGCATCGCCACGGCCGACGCGCTGGCCCGCTTCTACGCCTCGCTGATCGGCCCGGTCGACGGCGGCCGCCGGCTCTTCGCCCCGGCGACGCTGACCCTGGCGCGCACCGAGGAGTCGGCGGGCCCGGACCGCGTCCTCGTCGTCAACACCCGCTTCGGCCTGGGCTACATGCTCCACGGCCCGGCGTCCCCGCTGCTGGCCCCCGGCTCCTTCGGCCACCCCGGCCGGGGCGGCTCCCTGGCCTTCGCCGACCCCGAGTCGGGCGTCGCCTTCGGGTACGTCACCAACGGCATGCAGAAGAACGTCACGGCGGACCCGCGCGCCCAGGCGCTGGTCCGGGCGGTTGCGCGGTCGCTGGCGGGGTAATGCTGGCCGCATGACCGGAAGGTTCGAGGGCTACGCGGTACTGATCACGGGCGCGGGCCGGGGCATCGGCGAGGCCACGGCGCGCCGCTTCGCCTCGGAGGGCGCGCGCGTGCTCGTCACCGACCTGGACGGCGAGCGCGCGGCGCGGGCCGCGGCGGCCCTGCGGGCGGACGGGCTCACCGCCGACGCGCTCGCCTGCGACATCGGCGACAGGGCGGCCGTCGAGGCAGCGGTGGCCTTCGCCGCCGACCGCTACGGGCGCCTGGACGTGCTGGTCAACAACGCCTACTCCTTCCACCCGGACCCGCCGCTGGTCGAGGACTTCCCGGACGAGGCGTGGGCCCGCGATCTCGACATCACCCTCACCGGCGCCTTCCGGTGCGTGCGGGCGGCGATGCCGCTGCTGTCGGCGGCGGGCGGGCGCGCCTCCGTCATCAGCGTCGGCTCGGTCAACGGCGAGCAGGACTTCGGCAACCACGCCTACAGCGCCGCCAAGGCGGGCCTGGCCGGCCTGACCCGGACGCTGGCCGGCCACTGCGCGGCCCGGGGCGTCCGGGTCAACCTCGTGGCGCCGGGCACGATCCGCACGCCCGGCTGGGCGGGCCGGGAGGCATCGCTGGACCGGGCGGCCGAGCACTACCCGCTGGGGCGGGTCGGGCGGCCGGAGGACATCGCGGCGGCGGTGGCCTTCCTGGCCTCGCCGGACGCGTCGTGGATCACGGGGGTGACGCTGCCGGTGGACGGCGGCATCCTGATCGGGAACGTGGGGCTGAGGCGGGCGCTGCGCCGCGACTCGGCCGGGGACTCAGGGGAGGACTCAGCGGACTCAGCCGAGGGACGCCCTGACCAGGTTCAGGATGTCGTCGTCGGAGAGCCCGAGCGCCCGTGACTCGGCGACGAGCTCCCGCGCCCGCGCGGTGAGCCGGGCCCGCCCGGGGGCCGGGCCGCCCGTCACCACGGCCCCGCGCCCCCGGCGCAGCTCGATGAGCCCCTCGTCGCGGAGCTGCTGGTAGCCGCGCAGCACGGTGTGCATGTTGACGCCGAGGGACGCGGCGACCTCCCGCGCGGAGGGCAGTCGCTCGCCGGGGCGCACGGAGCCGTCGGCGATGGCGCCGCGCAGTCCGCCGGCGATCTGCTCGCCGAGGGGGACGGGGGAGGAGGGATCGACGCGGAACAACATGTCAGGCCCGTCCTCCGATGGAACGCTCCCTGTCGGCCAGGGTATTGAGCAGCGCGGCGGCGGTGGCCGCGTCGTCGACGGTGACGACGAACTCGCTGCCGTTGGTGAGGCGGGCGCTGATCGCGTCGCCGGAGCGCAGCACGATACCGCTGATGCCGGGGTGGGCCCGGTAGCCCCAGCCGCCGAGGTCGCGCAGGGCGTCGACGGACCGGTGGCCGGCCTCCTCGATCCGCTCCAGGGGGACGTTCAGGCGCGGCCAGGGCAGCGCGGCGGGCGTGACGGTGATGCCGCGCCGGTCGGCGCTGACGCGCACCCGGCAGAGGAGGACCAGCGGCACGCCGAAGGCGGCGCAGATCAACGCGGCGGGCCAGCCCGCGACGAACCCGACGAGCACCGCGCTGACCAGCATGATCGCCCCGCCGCCGACCTGTGCGCGCGAGCCGACGACCCGGGTCCAGCCGGCGCTCTCGCTCTCGGCGAGGGGCAGCCGCGCGGCTTCGGCGGGCGCGGGTCCGGTGGCGGGGGCGGGGGTCTCGCCCCGGCCGGCGGCCAGCCAGCCGAGCACGCCGTACACGAGCGCGGCGGCGAAGCCGACGGCCGCCAGCCGGCCGGGGAGCGTGACCGAGGCGGCGTCACCGCCCGCGCCGACCTCGGCGTTGGCACGGACGATGGCGACGACGATCCACCCGAGGGCCACGGCCATGCCGCCCCCGGCCGCGGCGACCGCGCGCTGCTGCCCGGGCGCCGACCGCGTCAGCCACGTCAGGAAGGCGAAGAGCACGCCGAGGCCGAGGAACACGCTGAGCGAAACGCCGAGGAACGCCCCCGGATCGTCGAACCCGTCGGCTTTGTCGCCGGGGCCGATGTGCGTGGCCATGGGATCCGGCAGCCGGTCGCGGAGCGAGCGGTAGGAGACGGTGACGGCGGCGCAGGCGACGGGATAGGGGAGGACGGCGACGAGTACGCGGCGTGCGGTGAGCATGGGCATGGCTTGGCACCTCCACTTGTTTGCATAGTAATAGAACAAGCTCAGCTTGCAATCCCGGCTCCCCGTCGTGGAAGGATGCGGCCTTCGATTGGCTGAAAAGGGGCGGCATGAAACGCGGAATCGTCAGAACGGCCTTCGGGGTGCTGAAGCGGCGGCCCGCGCTGCTGTGCTTCCCGGCGATGAACGTCGCCGCGCTGGCGGCGGTCGTGACGGCCGCGTGGCTGCTGCCCCTGAGCGGCGTCCGCGACCGGGCGCTGAACGACGAGGCGCCGACGACACCTCAGACGGCCGTCGTGTTCGCCCTGCTGGCCCTGCTGGCCCTGCTGTCCTGCGTGGGCACCTACTTCACCGCCGCACTGCTCCACTCCGTGCACGCCCTGCTGCAGGACGGCCGTCCCCCGATCCGCGCCTCCCTGGGCGCGATGCTGCGCCGCATGCCGGTACTCGCCTGCTGGAGCGTGCTCGGCAACACGATCGGGGTGCTGCTGCGGATCGCCGAATCGACGGTCGGGGTCTCCTGGCTCTTCGACATGGCCGGGCTGTCCTGGTCGCTCCTGACCTACTTCGCGCTCCCCGTCCTCGTCGCCGAGGGCACCGGCCTGCTCACGACCCTGCGCCGCTCGCTGGCCCTCGGCCGCCGGGAACTGGGCGCCCAGCTCGCCGGATTCACGCGGGTGCTCCTGACCACGATTCTCGTGGCCTTCGCGGGCGTGGCGGCGCTGATCCTCGCGGTCGAGACGGACGACGTCGCGATCATGCTCGCGGTGGCGGGCGGAGTGATCGTCCTATGGCTCCTGGTGGGCATCGCCTCGTCCACCCTGTCGGGCATCTACCGCATGACCCTCTACCACCGCGCCTCCACGACCCCCCTCCCGCCCACCCTGCCCCGCCACTCCACCCTCCCGGCCGCCCAGATGGGCCTATGGCCGTGAGGGGCGGGCGAACCAGCGCGTACCTCGACCCGTAGACCGACCCGGTGTGGGGTTCCGCTGCCTTACGGACCTACGCCTTGGCGCGGGCGATCTCGCGGGCCCGTTCCGTGAGCTCCCGCACCGCGCGCGTCCGCTCGTACGGGCGGATCCGGCGCCGCATCGTGGTGAAGTGCTCGTCGCCGCGGGCGGTCGAGAGCTGGACGTAGTCGTCGAGGAAGGCGTGCCACGTGGCGCAGGCCGCCTCCAGGTGGCCGAGTTCGAACTGGCGCTGCGCCATGAGCGCGTTGGAGTGCACCCTGCCCTGTCGTTCCTGCCGGGGCTGGACCTTGAGGCACTCCCGCATGGCGCGGACCGATCCCTCCAGGTCCTTGAACTCGTAGAGCACGTGCGACACGTGGAAGTGGTACGCGCTCGCGTCGTACCCGCCGATGGCCTCCCGCCGGGAGTCCGCCTTCGACAGTGCGGTCTCCGTATCGCGCAGCCGCGCGAACGCGGTGTGACGGTCGCCCGTCATCGACGCGGCGTGCGCCTGCTGCCCCGCGAGGAAGGCCCGCAGGCGCGGGCCGGCCTTCGGTGAGGCCTCGGCGGCGGCGTCGGCGAGCTCCAGGGCCTTGGCGCCGTGGCCGAGATTCGAAGCCTGGAGGCTCATGCCGCGCAGGGTGCGGCAGTACGTGATGTGGTCCTCCGCCGCGCCGGCGAGCTTGAGGGCCTTCGTGTAGTAGCGCTGCCCGAGGCCGTGCTCACGCTCGTACATCGCCATCCAGCCGGTCAGATAGACGAGGTCGGACGCGGCCGACAGCATGTCCTTGCGGACGCTCTCCGGGGCCGAGGCCTTCAGGTACGGGGCGACGGTGTTGACCAGGAAGGCGGCCGCCATGGGGCGGGCGTGGCCACCGCCGAGCTCGTCGAGGATGTCGGCGATCTTCTCGGTCATGGTGCGGACCGTGGCGACCTCGCCCGCGCCGATGCGTACGGTACGGCCGGTGTCGCCCGTGGGTTCGGCGATGGGCCCCGTGAGGTCGGGGAAGAGCGGGACCGCGAGCGCGGCCGAGTAGACGCCTGCCGTGACCACGCCCCGGCGGGACGGGTCCATGTCGGCCCGGCCGACGTCGATCAGCTCTTCGAGGGTGCCCGTGCCGTCGTCCCCGTCCGGGGCGGGCAGCCCGGCTTCGGCATGCGTGACCGGTCGCTTCAGACGGCGGGCGAGGGCTTCGAGGACGACGGGCCGAACGTCCCGCCGGGGTGTCGTCCCGGACAGCCAGTGCGATACGGCCGACTGGTCGTAGCGCAGGCTCAGTCCGGCCTCGGCGCCGGTCCGGTTCACCGCTGTCGCGAACTGGCCGCGTGACCACCTTGCCTGGTCGAGCAGGGCGGCCAGGGCTTTGTTCGGGGTGCGTGGGTTGCTCGCCATGCCTCAACTCCTGCCGACTTTCATGGCTTTCACGTTCACGCCTCGCTTCCACAGTACCGGCGAGGTCCGCCAGCGGTGTTACCTCTACGCACTGGACGATCTCTGCGAGGGAGCCCTGACCGTGGACACGATCAACAGCGGCCTGAAAACCGAGGACATCGTGACGGAGATGTCGCGGTACGTCGCCGGCGCCATCCGCCGCGCGATCGCGCACCCCACCGCCCTGCCCCGGCACGAGGACGTGCAGGAGACCACCGCGTGCCTGCGCGGGTTCCTCGAGGAGCTGCTGCCGGTCGCGGAGGCGTACGCCGGCCGTACGCCGCCGACAGCGCCGGACGGGGAAGGGACGCGGGCGGTGGTCGGCGCGGCACGGCGGGTGCTCGCGGAGGGACCTGGGGACGGGCTGCGGTCGGCGGTCATGCACATGCGGGACCTCGGCCGGGCATGTCACGAGCTGAGGGACGCGTTGCCGTGCGCCCAGTGCGCGTACCTCAAAGCCGACCGGCGCGAGGCGGAGAGGCGGGGGGACACCGGTGGGATGCGGGACGCCGCCACCCGCATGGGCGTCCACCAGCGCGAGGCGCACGCGGCGCCCTAGCGGGCTCCGGCGGGGCCGTCCGCGACGCGCCCTCCGCGTCCTCACAGGTCCGTTCCCTACGATGGCGCGGTGACCAGTGACACCGCGACGCATCCCCGGCAGGGCCGGACGACGGACGAGCAGCCGCTTCCTTGGCAGCGCAGACTCCGCCGGTTCGGGTATCGGGGGGGTGTGGTGCGGCCGGATGTGCGGGAGCGGCTCGTGCCCGCGTTTCCCGAGCCCGGGACGCGGGTGTGGGAGGCGATGGGAGCCGGGCCGGGGGCGGCGCGGATGCTCGCGCGGTCCATGGGGTGGGCCGGGCCGCTGGTCGTGGCGCTGTTCGCGGGGCTGCTCCGGTTCTGGAATCTGGGCTCCCCGAACGCCGTCATATTCGACGAGACGTACTACGCCAAGGACGCCTGGGCACTGCTGAAGCGGGGCTACGAGGTCGACTGGAACAGCGTCAAGGACGTCAACGACCAGATCGTCGCCGGGCACGCCGCCGTCCCCGACGCCGCCGGGTACGTCGTCCACCCGCCGGTCGGCAAGTGGGTCATCGCGCTCGGCGAGTGGATGTTCGGCCTGAACCCCTTCGGCTGGCGGTTCATGGTCGCCGTGCTCGGCACCCTGTCGGTGCTGATGCTGTGCCGGATCGGGCGGCGGCTGTTCCGGTCGACGTTCCTGGGGTGCCTCGCCGGGGCGCTGCTCGCCGTCGACGGGCTGCACTTCGTCATGAGCCGCACGGCGCTGCTCGACACCGTGCTGATGTTCTTCGTGCTGGCAGCCTTCGGCTGTGTGCTCGTCGACCGCGACAAGGCGCGGGCCCGGCTCGCCGCCGCCCTGCCGGAGCGGGAGGACGGCACCCCCCTGCCCGACGCCGGGGTCGGCGACCGGCTGCGGCTGGGGTGGCGGCCCTGGCGGCTGGCCGCCGGGGTGTTCCTCGGGCTGGCCTTCGCCACCAAATGGAACGGTGGCATCTACCTCGCCGCGTTCGGCCTGATGATCGTGCTGTGGGACGTCGGCTCCCGCCGCCTCGCCGGTGCCCGGCGGCCCTGGCTGTCCACGCTGCGGCGCGACGTGCCCTGGGCGTTCGTCTCGACCGTGCCGGTCGCGGTCGGCGTGTACGTCGCCTCCTGGACGGGCTGGTTCACCCACAGCGGCACGTACAGCAGGACCGCCGGCTGGCAGCACA
The DNA here is from genome assembly GCF_054551825.1 of Streptomyces sp. L500. Lineage (NCBI taxonomy): Bacteria > Bacillati > Actinomycetota > Actinomycetes > Kitasatosporales > Streptomycetaceae > Streptomyces > Streptomyces sp. L500. The sequence continues at coordinate 44,285 of NZ_JBTOLC010000008.1, read as the reverse complement.
GCGGCTACGCCCGGCACTGGGCCGAGACCGAGGGCGGCCAGAGCCCGGACGGCTTCCTCGCCGGCGTCCTCAACCCGCTGCGCAGCCTGTGGCACTACGAGCGGCAGGTGTGGGACTTCAACACCACCCTCTCCTCGCCGCACACCTACCAGTCCAACCCCTGGAGCTGGCTGGTCCAGTCCCGCCCGGTCTCGTACTTCTACGAGTCCCCCAGGCCCGGCAACAGCGGCTGCCCCATCGACACGACCGACAAGTGCGCCCGCGAGGTCCTCGCGCTGGGCACCCCGCTGCTGTGGTGGGCGGGCTGCTTCGCGGTCGTCTATCTGCTCTACCGGTGGGCGCTGCGCCGCGACTGGCGGGCGGGCGCGGTGCTGTGCGGGGTCATGGCCGGATATCTCCCCTGGTTCATGTGGCAGGAACGAACGATCTTCGTCTTCTACGCGGTCGTCTTCGTGCCCTTCCTCTGCCTCGCGGTGGCCATGATGGTCGGCGCGATCCTCGGCCCGCCCGGAGCCCCCGAACGGCGCCGCGCGCTGGGCGCCGTCGGGGCGGGCGTGCTCGTCCTGCTCATCGTCTGGAACTTCGTCTACTTCTTCCCGATCTACACCGGCCAGGCCATCCCCATGGACGCCTGGCGCAACCGGATGTGGTTCGACACCTGGATCTGACCGAAAGCCGTTTGACGGTTCGTCGGATCCAAGCGGCTGTTTCCGGTCGTTTCGCACCGTGCGTCACCCCCATCCCGTAGAGTTCCGTCCGAGGTTTTAATCAGGTGATTAAAACCAGGAGGGGGCAGGGGAACATGCGCACTGGCGCGAAGATCGCGATAGGTGTCGCCACCGTGACGGTGGTGGGCGCGGCCGGGCTGGGGGCCTACAACCTCGTCGACGCCGTCACCGGAGACGGGGCGGGCGGCCTGCGGGCCGAAGCCGCACCGGCCCGGACCGGGCCGCCGACATCCGGCGAGACCGAGAAGACCGCGCGCGACTTCCTCGCCGCGTGGGCGGCCGGGAACACCGGCAAGGCCGCCGGCCTCACCGACGACGTCCAGGCGGCGGCCACCGCCCTGACCGCCTACCGCGACTCCGCGCACGTCGAGAAGGTGACGTTCAAGCAGGGTACGGCCGTCGGCACGAAGGTGCCCTTCTCCGTCAGCGCCGAGGTCGTCCACGGCAAGCAGCGCACCACCTGGGCCTACGACTCCTCGCTCGACGTCGTCCGCGCCACCGCCGACGGCGGCCGGGCCAAGGTCGGCTGGCGGCCCGCCGTCGTCCACCCCGAGCTCACCGCCGGCCGGACGCTGCGCACCGGCGCCACCGAGGAGCCGAAGGTCGTCGCCGTCGACCGGGGCGGCGCCGAGCTCGACCCCAAGGACCACCCGTCGCTGGCGTCCGTCCTGCCCGACCTCCGCAAGAAGTACGGCGAGAAGGCGGGCGGCGAGCCCGCCGTCGCCGTCCGGCTCGAAGGGCCCGCGGGCACGGCGCCCAAGAACCTCCACGTCGTCTCCGAGGGCAAGCCCGGCAAGCTGCGCACCACCATCGACGCGGGCGTCCAGCGCGCCGCCGAGGCCGCGGTGAACAGGTACGACGACGCCTCCGTCGTGGCCGTGAAGGCGAGCACCGGCGAGATCCTCGCCGTCGCCAACTCCAAGAAGGGCGGCTTCAACGCCGCCCTGGGCGGTACGACGGCGCCCGGCTCCACGATGAAGATCGTGACGTCCGCGCTGCTGCTGGAACAGGGCAAGGCCGCGCCCGCCAAGTCCCTGCCGTGCCCGAAGAACGCCACCTACGGCATGACCTTCCACAACGTCGAGAACAGCGAGAACCCCCGGGCCACCTTCGCCCAGGACTTCGCCGCCTCCTGCAACACCGCCTTCATCTCCTTCGCCGGGCAGCTCTCCGACAGCGCCCTCGCCGACGAGGCCCGCGACGTCTTCGGGATCGGCCTGGACTGGAAGACGGGCGTCCCGACGTTCGACGGCCGCGTGCCCACCGACGGCGGCGCGGGCCGGGCCGCGGCCCTCATCGGCCAGGGCCGGGTGCAGATGAGCCCCCTCAACATGGCGTCCATAGCGGCGACCGTCCGCGAGGGATCGTTCCACCAGCCGTACTTCGTCGACCCGTCCCTGGACGGCCGGCAACTCGCCCGCGCCGCCCGCCCCCTGGCCCCCGGCGCCGCCCGCGACCTGCGCTCGATGATGCGGCTCACCGCCGTCTCCGGCACGGGCGCCAAGGCGATGGCCGGCCTCGGCGGCGAGATCGGCGCCAAGACGGGCTCGGCGGAGGTCGACGGGCAGACCGCGCCCAACGGCTGGTTCGCCGCGTACCGCAACGACGTGGCGGCGGCCGCCGTCGTCCCGCAGGGCGGCCACGGCGGCGACTCGGCCGGCCCGGTCGTCGCGGCCGTGCTGCGCGCGGGGTGACGTCACACGCTTCGGGTGACGGAAACGACATCGCCCGCCCCCGGTGGCGCCGCTAGCGTCGGGCGTCATGAGCATTCCGTCCCGCATATCCGACCGCCGGGCCGGGGGTGGTGGCACGTGACGCCGCTCGTCGCCGTCGCCGTCCTCATCGCCGCCGTCACCCACGCCAGTTGGAACGCGATCGCCCACGGCATCAGGGACCAGCTCCTCGCCTTCACCCTCGTGGGCGGCGGCGGGGCGCTGTGCGGGGCGGTGCTGCTGCCGTTCGTACCGACGCCCGCCGCCGGGGCCTGGCCGTACCTGCTCGCCTCGGCCGCCCTCCACACCGTCTACCAGGTCCTGCTCATGCGGTCGTTCGCCCTCGGCGACTTCGGCCAGATGTACCCGATCGCCCGGGGCACCGCCCCGCTGGCGGTCACCGGCCTCGCGGCGCTCTTCGCCCACGAGGTCGCGGGCGGCCGCCAGCTCGCCGGCGTCGCCGTCGCCTCGGCCGGGCTGACCGGCCTCGCCCTGTGGGGCATCCGGGGCTCGGGCACCCGGCCCCGGTGGGCGGCGATCGGGGCGGCCGTCGCCACCGGGCTCGCCATCGCCTCGTACACGGTCGTCGACGGCCTGGGCGTACGGGCCGCGGGCTCCTCGCTCGGCTACATCTCCTGGCTGATGATCCTGGAGGGGCTGGTGATCCCCGCCTGGGCGGTGGCCGCCCGGCGCGGCGCCCTGCTCGCCCAGATCCGCCCCTTCGCCGTACGCGGGCTGCTCGGCGGACTGCTGTCCGTCTTCGCCTACGGGCTGGTGCTGTGGGCGCAGACCCGGGCGGCCCTCGCCCCGGTCGCGGCGCTGCGCGAGTCGTCGATCATCGTGGGCGCGGCGATCGGCACGGTCGTGATGAAGGAGCGGTTCGGGGCGCCGAGGATCGCGGCGGCGGGGCTGATGGTCGTCGGCATCGGACTGATGCTGCACGCGGGATGACGGCTCGTGCGACCCGTGCGAACCCGAACGGCTCGTACGGGCCCTCGTGACGCGCCGCCGCGCGGGTGAGGTGCGGACACCGGAGCGAATGGTTCCGGTATCCCTGGCCCATGCGCATCCGCATCATCCACAACGGCATCGCGGCGGGAATCCTCGCCGGCCTGGCCGTGGCCGCCCCCGTGGCCGCCGCGCCCGCCCCCCGGTCCACGGGCGCCATGACCATCGACCCCACCGCCACCCTCGCCCCCGACGGCACCCTCACCATGACGGGCACCTACCGCTGCAGGGTCGTCGAGCACACCGGCACCGTCTACGTCGCCAGCAACGTCCTGCAGCACGCCCACACCGAGGGCATCGGCGGCAGCAAGGCCGTCTGCGACGGCGCCCGGCACCGGTGGCGCAACTCGGCCCGCCCGAACGGGGCGTCGCTCCGGCCGGGCCCGGCGCGGGCGGACGGCACGCTGCTGCAGATCAGCCGCGACCGGGGCGGGATTCCGCTGCCGCGGTTCCTGGCGGTGCTCCCGGAGCGGGAGATCAAGATCGTGCGGGCCGTCCGGGGCTGAGGCCCGGGCCCCGGCGAGCTGCGAGGATGGGAGCGTGACTGGAACTCTCGTACTCGCAGGAACCCCCATCGGCGACGTCACCGACGCGCCCCCGCGGCTGGCCGCCGAGCTGGGCGCCGCCGAGGTGATCGCCGCCGAGGACACCCGCCGGCTGCGCCGGCTGACCCAGGCGCTGGGGGTGCGGACCACCGGCCGGGTGGTCTCCTACAACGAGGTCAACGAGTCCGCCCGGACCCCCGACCTGGTCGAGGCCCTCGTGGGCGGGGCCCGGGTGCTGCTGGTCACCGACGCGGGGATGCCGTCCGTCTCCGACCCCGGCTACCGGCTCGTCGCGGCCGCCGTGGAGAAGGGCGTCAAGGTCACGGCCGTGCCGGGCCCCTCCGCGGTGCTCACCGCGCTGGCGGTCTCGGGCCTGCCCGTGGACCGCTTCTGCTTCGAGGGCTTCCCGCCCCGCAAGACGGGCGAGCGGCTGAGCCGGCTGCGCGAGGTGGCCGGCGAGCGCCGCACGCTCGTCTACTTCGAGGCCCCGCACCGCCTCGACGAAACGCTCGCCGCGATGGCCGAGGTCTTCGGCGCGGACCGCCGCGCCGCCGTGTGCCGGGAGCTGACGAAGACCTACGAGGAGGTCAGGCGCGGCCCCTTGGCCGAGCTGGCGGCCTGGGCGGCCGAGGGCGTCCGGGGCGAGATCACGATCGTCGTCGAAGGGGCCCCCGACAGGCCCGAGGAGGTGGACGCCGCCGAGCTCGTCCGGCGCGTACGCGTCCGGGAGGAGGCGGGCGAACGCCGCAAGGAGGCGATCGCGGCCGTGGCGGCGGAGACAGGCCTACCCAAGCGGGACGTGTTCGATGCGGTCGTAGCGGCAAAAAATGCCGCACAGCGGGATTGACAGTAAGGTAAAGGGCTAACCTGAAAAGCAAAGCCCTGGCATGGCAGCCAACGCTTTCGGGCATGGAGCCGCCAAGTTTGTCCCAATTCGTGGGTCAGGCTGCTGCGCCGTCGCCGGTATGGGCGTTCCCTGGTGGTGGGACGTCCGGTCCCGGAGAGACTTGTCCAGCGGACAAGAGGAGCTGCCATGAGCGAGACCGCAGGAGCTTCGAACGGAGCCCAGCGCGCGACCCGCACGGCGACGGAACAGACCGCCGCCGCGTTCGAGCCGGCCCACGAGTCGTACTCCTTCGTATGCATGCGATGCGGGAGCGGCTGGGAGCAGTCGTACGAGATAAGGCACCACGTGGACGCGAAGGGCCTGCCCTTCGTCACCTACTACGCGGACGACCGGCGCGTGCCGTCGCCGCTCACCCGTCCGACCTGCGTCAACTGCGGTGCGCACACGGTGCGCATCATGCGGTCCGGGCAGGTGTCCGTGGTCGCCGACGCCCTGCACCTCCACGAGCGCACGTCCGTCCCGGCGACCCTCCAGGCGGCTGCCGGACCGCTGCACGACGGCGGCACCCACGAGCCCCGCGAGGGGCACCACTGGCACCTCTCCGACCTGCTGCGGCCCTTCCACCGGAAGTGAGCCCGGCCGCGCGCGGTCCCCAGGATCGCGCGATCTCTAGAATCACGCCATGGCATCGAACAACGGCCCGGTCAGCGGCGAGCGGAAGAACGACACCAAGGACGTCCCCCCGCCGCTCCCGGCACCGTTGGCCGTGCCCGTAGCCGACTCCCACACCCACCTCGACATGCTCCCCCAGCTACCGCTGGGAGGTGCCCCCAGTGAAAGCGTGGCCGAGGCGCTGGCCAAGGCCGCTTCCGTCGGGGTCACCACGGTGATCCAGGTGGGCTGCGACCTGGCCGGGTCGCGCTGGGCCGCGGAGACCGCCGCCGCCCACGAGGCCGTCTGGGCCACGGTGGCCCTCCACCCCAACGAGGCGCCCCGCATCGTCCTCGGCGACCCCGACGGCTGGTCCCGCCAGGGCGCCCGCGAACCCGGCGGCATGCCCGCCCTGGACGCCGCGCTGGCGGAGATCGACCGGCTCGCCGCCCTGCCCCAGGTACGCGGCGTGGGGGAGACGGGCCTGGACTACTTCCGTACCGGACCCGAGGGAATGGCCGCCCAGGAGTACTCCTTCCGGCGCCACATCGACATCGCCAAGCGGCAGGGCAAGGCCCTGGTCATCCACGACCGCGAGGCCCACGAGGACGTGCTGCGCGTCCTCGCCGAGGAGGGGGCTCCCGAGCGGGTGGTCTTCCACTGCTACTCCGGCGACGCCGCCATGGCGAAGGTCTGCGCCGAGGCGGGCTACTACATGTCCTTCGCCGGCAACGTCACCTTCAAGAACGCCCAGCACCTGCGCGACGCCCTGGCCGTCGCGCCCCTCGACCTGATCCTCGTCGAGACCGACGCGCCCTTCCTGACCCCGGCCCCGTATCGCGGACGGCCCAACGCGCCCTACCTCATTCCGGTCACATTGCGCGCGATGGCCGAAGTGAAGGACATCGCCGAGGACGCCCTGGCCACGGCCGTAGCGGCCAATACCGCACGCGTCTTCGGATACTGACACCGATATGCGCGACACCGTGTGACGATACGACTTTGGTGGGTGACGGTGGCTCCGCTACAGTCCCGGGCCTAGCCGGACCTGTGGAGTGTCGTGAGTCATGCACCGGGCAGCCCCCACGCTGCACCCCGCGCCGCGACGGGCACCCCGTCGTACGACCCGTACGCGCCCCGCGAGCCGTACGGGCCGCCGCCCGAGCCGTACGCGCCGCCGCCGCTGTACGAGCCGTACGGGGACCTCGACCCGCTCGGGGCGTACGAGCCGTACCGGCCGCACGGGGAGCAGGCTGCCCATGGTCTGCCGGGCTCGCCCGAGCGGTTCGGGCCGGCGGCGTACGGGGGCCACGGCACCCATGGCGGCCACGAGGGCCACACCCCGTACGAGCCGTACGACCCGTACGAGCCCTTCGGGCAGGCGCAGCTACCCCGGCAGGCGGTCGCGCCCCACGGCGGCCCCGGCGCCTCCGGAGCGGCCGACGGCCCCGGGCCCTCCAACGGCCCCGGGCCCTACGGCGCCCATGACGTCCATGGGGTCCATGGTCCCCCCGCCCCCGCCGGGGTCGCCGTGGCCGACAGTCTTCCCGTGACGGGGCCGCCCGTGACCGGCCTCGGGTCCGATGCCGACCCCGGGCCGGAGCACGGCGGCGGCCCCGGCGCCGCCGTCGTGCCCGCCCCCGGTGGTCGGGCCGCCTCGCGGCGGGCGGCGGCGGCCGCGGCCGGCGGTCGCAAGCGCTCGGGGCGGGGCGCCGCCCCCCGGCCCGGGGCCGGGGCGGGCGAGCGGGCCGGGAGCCGTTCGGCGCCCCGCGAGCGGGGTGCCGAGCCGCTGCGGCGGCTGCTGCCGCAGGCGCTCGTCGTGGCGTTCCTGGCCGGCGGCACGTCGGCCTTCATCGCCGGGGACAAGGCCGTCCAGCTCAGCGTCGACGGCAGGCCCCGCACCCTCCACACCTTCGCCGGCGACGTCGAGGAGCTGCTGGCCGACGAGGGCATGGCCGTCGGCGAGCACGACATCGTCGCCCCCGGCCGCCACCACGACCTGGCCTCCGGCGACCGCGTCATCGTCCGCTACGGACGGCCCGTCTCCCTCACCCTCGACGGGGAGCGCCGTCAGGTGTGGACCACCGCCCGCACCGTCGACGGCGCCCTGCGCCAGCTCGGCGTCCGGGCCGAGGGCGCCTACCTGTCCGCGTCCCGCTCCGCGACCATCGGGCGCAAGGGCCTGGACCTGGACGTCCGCACCGAGCGCACCGTCACCTTCATGGCCGACGGCCGCGAACGCACCGTCCGCACCAACGCCGCGACCGTCCGCGAGGCCATCGAACAGGCCGGTATCGGGCTGCGCGGCGAGGACACCACCTCCGTCGACCCCGAGAGCTTCCCCCGCGAGGGCCAGACGATCTCCGTCATGCGGATCTCCGCCGACGAGGAGGTCAGGGAGGAGCCCATCGGCTTCTCCACCGAGCGCCGCGAGGACCCCTCGCTCTACAAGGGCACCGAGGTCGTCGCCCAGCGCGGCGAGAAGGGCGTCGAGCGCGTCACGTACTCCCTGCGGACCGTCAACGGCGTCAAGCAGAAGCCCAAGAAGATCCGCTCCGAGGTCGTCCGGCAGCCCCGCACCGAGATCGTCAAGGTCGGCACCAAGGCCCGGCCCACGACCGTGCAGGGCGCGGAGGGGCTCAACTGGAGCGGGCTCGCGCAGTGCGAGGCGGGCGGGCGGCCCGACGCCGTCGACCCGTCCGGCACCTACGGCGGCCTGTACCAGTTCGACACCCACACCTGGCAGTCCCTCGGCGGCGACGGCCGCCCCCAGGACGCCCCGGCCGAGGAGCAGACCATGCGGGCCAAGAAGCTGTACGTCAGCCGGGGGGCGAGTCCCTGGCCCGTGTGCGGCCGTAAACTTCACGGGTGAGCTCCAGCCCCAGCACAGACGAGTCCGGCGAGTCCGGCGCCCTGCTCGGCCCGGCCGACATCCGCGAACTGGCCGCCGCCCTCGGGGTGCGCCCCACCAAGCAGCGCGGCCAGAACTTCGTGATCGACGCCAATACGGTCCGGCGCATCGTCCGGACCGCCGAGGTGCGGCCCGACGACGTCGTCGTCGAGGTCGGGCCCGGCCTCGGGTCGCTGACCCTCGCCCTGCTGGAGGCGGCCGACCGCGTCACGGCGGTCGAGATCGACGACGTGCTGGCCGCCGCGCTGCCGGGGACGATCGCCAAGCGGCTGCCCGAGCGCGCCGACCGCTTCGCGCTCGTCCACAGCGACGCCATGCACGTGCAGGAGCTGCCCGGCCCGGCGCCCACCGCCCTCGTGGCCAACCTGCCCTACAACGTCGCCGTGCCCGTGCTGCTGCACATGCTGGACCGGTTCCCCAGCATCGAGCGCACCCTCGTCATGGTCCAGGCCGAGGTCGCCGACCGGCTCGCCGCCAAGCCGGGCAACAAGGTCTACGGCGTCCCCTCGGTCAAGGCCAACTGGTACGCCGAGGTCAAGCGGGCCGGCGCCATCGGCCGCAACGTCTTCTGGCCCGCGCCGAACGTCGACTCCGGCCTCGTCTCGCTGGTCCGGCGCACCGAGCCCATCGACACGACGGCCACCAAGGCCGAGGTGTTCGCCGTCGTCGACGCGGCCTTCGCCCAGCGCCGCAAGACGCTGCGCGCGGCGCTGGCGGGCTGGGCGGGCTCGGCCGCCGCGGCCGAGGCCGCGCTGGTCGCCGCCGGGATCTCCCCGCAGGCCCGCGGCGAGGCGCTGACCGTCCACGAGTTCGCCGCCATCGCCGAGAAGAAGGGCGCCGCGCAGTGACCACCGCGTCCGTGACGGTCCGCGTCCCCGCGAAGGTCAACGTCCAGCTCGCCGTAGGCCCTCTGCGCCCCGACGGCTTCCACGACCTGGCCAACGTCTTCCTGGCCGTCGGCCTGTACGACGAGGTCACCGTCCGCCCCGCCGACGAGCTGCGCGTCACCTGCTCCGGCCCGGACGCCGCCCAGGTCCCCCTGGACCGCACCAACCTGGCCGCCCGCGCGGCCCTCGCCCTCGCGGCCCGCCACGGGCGCGAGGCGAACGTCCACATCCACATCGACAAGGACATCCCCGTCGCGGGCGGCATGGCCGGCGGCAGCGCGGACGGCGCGGGCGCCCTCCTCGCCTGCGACGCCCTGTGGGGCACCGGAGCCTCCCGCGAGGAGCTCCTGGAGATCTGCGCGGAGCTCGGCAGCGACGTGCCCTTCAGCCTCGTCGGCGGCGCGGCCCTCGGCCGGGGCCGGGGCGAGCTGCTGACCCCGCTGGAGACGGGCGGCACCTTCTCCTGGGTGTTCGCCGTCGCCGACGGCGGCCTGTCCACCCCGGCCGTCTACGCCGAGTGCGACCGGCTGCGCGGCACCACGCCCGTCCCCGACCCGGAGCCGTCGGCCGCCCTGCTGGCCGCCCTGCGCACCGGCGACGCGACGGCGCTGGCGGCCGCCGTGAGCAACGACCTCCAGCCGGCCGCCGTCTCCCTGCGCCCGTCGCTCGCCGCGACGCTGGCGGCGGGCGAGGAGGCCGGCGCCCTGGCCGCCATGGTCTCCGGCTCCGGCCCGACGACGGCGTTCCTGACCGCCGGGGAGGCGGAGGCCGAGAAGGTGGCCGAGGCACTGCGGTCCTCCGGGACGTGCCGCGCGGTCCGCGTCACCTCCGGCCCGGCGCCGGGGGCGACGGTGTGCGGGACCGCCCGCTCATCGGCCTGAGCGACTCATCGGGCTGAGCGACGGATCCGTTCCGCCCGGGGGCCCAGCCACTTCACGCACGGCTTCTCCACGTACTCGTGCAGGAGGACGGCACCGCCCAGTGAGACCGCCATGACCACGGCGGCGTGCACGGCCAGCGGGATCGTCATGTGGTGCAGCCGCAGGAAATGGCTCGTGCTGAAAATGACCATTTCGTGCAGGAGATAGAAGGCGAAGGAAACCTCGCCGAGGTACACCACGACCCGGTTCCGGAACGGGGATTCCTCGCCCCGTACGTCCGCGCGCGCCGCCGCCGCGACGGTGAGGGTGAAGGGCACCACCGTGACGGCGACCCAGTGGAATCTCTCCGGCACGAGGTGCGCCAGGGCGAAGACTGCTCCCACGGACAGCGCGACACTCGCCACCAGGCCCGGGCCGCGCCAGGCGCCCTTCCTCACCAGCAGGGCGAGCGCGATACCGATGACGAATTCGGCCAGCCGCACGGGCGGGAACATGTACATCGTGAACTTCGGGTCCCAGCCCGCCGTCCGCAGGAAGAAGCCCGTGGTGAAGGGGTGCAGCAGGACGAAGAGGTTCCCGAGACCGACCACGGCCCACAGGCCCGCGAGCGGGAGCCTGCGCATCAAGGAGATCAGCAGCGGGAAGCACAGGTAGAAGAAGAACTCGCAGCAGAGCGACCAGGAGACGCCGTTGTAGGCGAACCAACGGTCCTCGTCGTTGGGTACCCAGGACTGGGTCAGGGTGAGATTGCTCAGCGCCGGGCCGGTCTCCAGCCTCTTCCCCATCCAGACCAGCATCAGCGCCGCGATGCCGAAGGTCACCAGGTGGCTGGGGTAGACGCGGGCGAAACGCCGCCGCCAGAAACCGGGGGCCGGGTCGCCGGGCCGCGCCGACCAGGCGAGCACGAAGCCCGAGAGGATGAAGAAGAAGGAGACCGCCGAAGGGCCGGCGAAGGTGACGTCCTTCAGCGCGCGCAGGTGTTTCGCGGTACCGGCGCCGTACTGCTCGTAGGAAAAGTGGTAACAGAAGATGAGCAGCGCCGCGAACCACCGCAGACCGGTGAGCGATTCCAGCCGTGTCCGCGAGGCCGTCGTCCGAGGGCGTGGAGCCGAACCGGCCTGAGGAACGGCCTCCGATATAAGGCTCACTCTGTGTCTTTCTGGCCGGACGGAAACGCCGGATACCGGCGCGGACCGGGTGGAATCTACCAGCGATCTTTCCGCGCGGCGGACCGGGCCGAGTGCCGTCCGCGGCGCCGTCCCGGGCCCGGTCGGGGGCTCCGGCCGACCGTGGGATCCTGGAGGCAGTCCCATCGAACAAGGAGCGGCAGCGGCATGGCAGCCAACCTGGTCAATCTGGAAGCCGTCGACAAGGTGTACGGCACGCGTGCGCTGCTCGACGGCATCTCCCTCGGGGTGAACGAGGGCGACCGGATCGGCGTCGTCGGCCGCAACGGCGACGGCAAGACCACGCTCATCCGCATCCTCGCCAAGCTGGAGGACGCCGACAAGGGCCGCGTCACCCACGCCGGCCACGTGCGCATGGGCGTCCTCACCCAGCACGACTCCCTCGACCCGGCCGCGACCGTGCGGCACGAGGTCCTCGGTGACATGGCCGACCACGAGTGGGCCGGCAACGCCAAGATCCGCGACGTGCTCACCGGCCTGTTCGGCGGCCTCGACCTGCCCGCCTTCCCGCAGGGCCTCGACACCGTCATCGGCCCGCTCTCCGGCGGCGAGCGCCGCCGTATCGCGCTGGCCAAGCTGCTCATCTCCGAGCAGGACCTCATCGTCCTGGACGAGCCCACCAACCACCTCGACGTCGAGGGCATCTCCTGGCTGGCCGGCCACCTCCAGGCCCGCCGCTCGGCCCTGGTGTGCGTCACCCACGACCGCTGGTTCCTCGACCAGGTCTGCACCCGCATGTGGGACGTCCAGCGCGGCACCGTCCACGAGTACGAGGGCGGTTACAGCGACTACGTCTTCGCCCGCGCCGAGCGGGAGCGGATCGCCGCCACCGAGGAGACCAAGCGGCAGAACCTGATGCGCAAGGAGCTCGCCTGGCTGCGCCGCGGCGCCCCCGCCCGCACCAGCAAGCCCCGCTTCCGCATCGAGGCCGCCAACGAGCTCATCGCCGACGTGCCGCCGCCGCGCGACACGTCCGAGCTGATGAAGTTCGCCAGCTCCCGGCTGGGCAGGACCGTCTTCGACCTCGAGGACGTCACCGTCCAGGCCGGCTCCAAGTCGCTCATCGAGCACCTCACCTGGCAGCTGGGCCCCGGCGACCGCGTCGGCCTCGTCGGCGTCAACGGCGCCGGCAAGACCTCGCTGCTGCGCACCCTCGCCGAGGCCGCCCGCACCGAGGGCGAGAAGCAGCCGGCGGCCGGCAAGGTCGTCGTCGGCAAGACCGTGAAGCTCGCCTACCTCTCCCAGGAGGTCGCCGAACTCGACCCGGCGAAGCGCGTCCTGGAGGCCGTCCAGCAGATCCGCGACCGCGTCGACCTCGGCAAGGGCCGGGAGATGACCGCCGGACAGCTCTGCGAGAAGTTCGGCTTCACCAAGGAGAAGCAGTGGACGCCCGTCGGCGACCTCTCCGGCGGTGAGCGCCGCCGCCTGCAGATCCTGCGGCTGCTGATGGACGAGCCCAACGTCCTCTTCCTCGACGAGCCCACCAACGACCTCGACATCGAGACCCTCACCCAGCTCGAGGACCTCCTCGACGGCTGGCCCGGCTCGATGGTCGTCATCAGCCACGACCGGTACTTCGTCGAGCGCACCACGGACCGCGTCTACGCGCTGCTCGGCGACCGGGCGCTGCGGATGCTGCCGCGCGGCCTCGACGAGTACCTGGAGCGCCGTCAGCGCGTCATCGAGGCCGCCGCGCCGGCCGCCCCTGCCGCGCCCGCCGCCGTCAAGGCCAAGCCCGCCGCCGACGCCCGCGCGGCGAAGAAGGAGCTCCAGAAGATCGAGCGCCGCCTGGACCGCATCAGCGATCAGGAGGCCAAGCTCCACGCGAGGATCGCCGAGCAGGCGACGGACTTCGAAGCCGTGGCCAAGCTCGACGCCGAGCTGCGGGAACTGGCCGACGAGCGCGACGAGCTGGAGATGCGCTGGCTCGAACTCGCCGAGGACGCCTGAGGCCGTAAGGCGCCGTCAGGCGCAACAGTCTCGTCACGGGCCGGTCTCAGGTGGTGGATACATCCGAGATCGGCCCTTGGGGTGTCCGCGCCGGGTGGTACAAAGAACACCCGCTCGCCTGCCGCACACTGGCGGGATTCATGCGGTGCAGGAAGCCCCGGTCGCGCGTAAAGAGGAAAGCTGATGTCACAGCCGCCGCAGCCCCCCCAGCCACCGCAGGGACCGCCAGGCGGCGGCTTCGGCGCACCCCAGGACCCCCGGGGCGGCTTCGGCGCCCCGCAGCCGCCGCAGGGCCCGCCCCCGGGCGCCGCCCCGCAGGCCCCGCCGCCCACCATGGTCAGCCCGCCCGTGCCCCCGCCCGCCGGCGCGCCCCAGCAGCCGCCGCAGCCGCCCCAGCCGGGCGCGGCCCCGCAGACCCCGCCCCAGGCCCCGCCGCCCACCATGCTGAGCACGCCCGCGGTCCTGCCGCCGGGCGCCCCCCAGAACCCCCCGCCGGGTGCCCCCGCGGTCCCGCCCGCCCCGGGCGCGGCCCCGCAGGCCCCGCCGCCCGCCGCCCCCGGCGGTTACGGCTACCCCGGCGCCCCCGGTGCGCCCGGCGCCCCTGGCGTTCCCGGTCAGCCGCAGCCGCAGTACGGCGGATACGGGCCCACCGCCCAGTTCCCCGCCGGCGCGCCCACCGGCGCCCCGGGCGGCAACGGCCCCAAGAAGCGGATGGCGATCATCGCCGGCGCGGTGGCCGCGGTCCTGGTCGTCGCCGGCGGCGGCATCTGGTTCGCCACCAAGGGCGGCGGCGGTGACGACGGCAAGAAGACCGAGGCCAATTCCGGCGCCGGCACCCAGGGCGGCCAGGCCCAGGGCGGCGGCAAGGCCCCCAAGACCGTCGACGGCAAGCTGCTCTTCACCGTCGACCAGCCCAAGGCCGACGACCTCATCAGCGTCAAGGGCATGTGGGCGACGGACAAGGTCTTCGCCAAGGCCGACGTCTACAAGATCGTCGGCTATGGCCTCTCCGGCGGCAAGCAGTGGGAGGTCCCGCTCGACGGCGAGATCTGCTGGCCGTCCCAGCAGACGACGGCCGACGGCAAGACCGCGCTGGTCGTCAAGGCCGACAAGTCCCCCGCCGCCCAGTGCACCCAGGTCGTCGCCCTCGACCTGAACAACGGGAAGAAGCTCTGGCAGAAGTCCGCCAAGAGCGGCGACCAGGACCTCCGTTTCAGCGAGGTCACCATCGGCGGCGGCACCGTCGCCGCGGGCGGCACGGCGGGCGGCGCCGCCTGGTCGCTGGACGGCGGCAAGGAGCTGTGGAAGCCCAAGCCGGGCGACGACTGCCGGGACGACGGCTACGGCGGCGGCTCCAAGCTCGTCGCGGTCCGCCGCTGTGGCGACTACGCGCGCCCCCAGATGCAGGTGCAGACCCTCGACCCGGCCTCGGGCGCGCCCAAGTCCGTCTACAAGGCCCCCGCCGGCCTCCAGTGGGTGCACATCGCGTCCACCGACCCGCTGGTCATCGCGGTCGACGCCGGAGGGGACAAGGGCAGCGGCGCCTCCGACTTCCTGGCGATCGACGACAGCGCCACCGACGGCAAGCTGCGCTCCAAGATCTCCACGGGCAACGGCGGATTCACGCCGAAGTGCCCCTCGACGAACGTCGAGGGCTGCACCAAGCTCGCCGTCACCAAGGACACCCTCTTCCTGCCCTCCGAGGAGCACTCCAGCGGCAACGCCCAGCAGGTCGGCCGCGTCAACGAGATCGTCGGCTTCGACCTGGCCACCGGCCAGTCCCGGGGCAAGGCCGAGGGCCTCCCGGGATCCACGCTGACCCCGCTGGGCGTCGACAAGGACGGCTACCCCATCGGTTACCAGGACCCGACCTACAAGGCCGGCGGCCAGGTGGTCCGGATCGATCCGAAGTCGTTCAAGACCGATGTCCTGCTGAAGAATCCGGCCGCGTCGGCGCAGAGCGAGCGCATGCTCTCGCCGACCATCCAGCCGACCCTCTGGTCCCAGGGACGCCTCTACTTGGGCGGCAGTTTCGCCAACAAGCCCAGCTCCGTGAGTTTCGGGAAGCAGTATCTGGTGATGATTTTCGGCGGTAGTTGATACTGATCGCTTGACGAGCACTCCAGCCGTATCCCTGCCCACCGCGTGTGCATGCCTGAACGATCCGTTTCAGTCGCGAAGTACACGTGATTGGCAGGGATTTCGGCATTCCGGGGGACTTCTCACCGGTAAGGGGCGCGGAACGTCGAACAAGCGTGTAGCTTCCCGGGCAAGAGGGTGCCGGGGAGACGTGCGCGAGCGGCAGTGGGCGGCAGCGGGCGACAGGGGGGAAGCTCAATGGGCGTGCGGCTCATGGTCGTCGACGACCATCGTCTGCTGGCCGAGGCCCTCGCCTCGGCACTGAAGTTGCGCGGGCACCGCGTACTGGCCGCGGCCGCGCCCAGCGCCGGCGCGGCCGACCTGGTGATCAGCCGCGCCCCCGAGGTGTGCCTGCTGGGCACGGCGTCCCCGGCCGAGCCGGGCGCCTTCGACCCGGTCGTCCGGATCAAACGGGAGCGCCCCCAGGTCGCCGTCGTCGTGCTCGGCCCCGTGCCGAGCCCCCTGGGCATCGCGGCCGCCTTCGCCGCCGGCGCCTCCGGCTACGTCCGCCACAACGAACGCATCGAAGGCGTCGAGCGGGCCATGATGAAGGCCCGCGCGGGCGAGGCCGCCGTGGAGCCCCAGCTGCTCCAGGGCGCCTTCACCGAGCTCCTCAACCCCGCCACCCAGCCCGACGACGAGGGCGCCCGGCTGCTCCAGCTGCTCACCCCGCGCGAGGTCGAGGTCCTGGTGCGGGTCGCCGAGGGCGAGGACACCCGGCTGATCGCCGCGGGCATGGGGATAGCGCCCAGCACCGCCCGCACCCACGTCCAGCGCGTCCTGATGAAGCTCGGGGTGGGCTCGCGGCTGGAGGCGGCCGCCCTGGCCGCCCGTACGGGCCTGCTGGACCGCGCCACGGGCGGCGCCGCGAGCGCCCCCGCGCCGGTCAGCCCTCCCCGTCCCCCGGGCCCTCCCCGGGGGGTGCCGGGTCAGCAGGGCGGCGGCTGAGCCAGAGGAAGAGACCGCCGAACGCGAGCATGCCGAGACCGGCCCAGAGGTTGACGTTCACCCCCTGGGCCTTGCGCAGGTCCGCGTCGGAGGCGGCCAGCCCGGCGGCGGTGAGCAGCAGCCCGTAGCCGGTGAACAGGCCGCCGATGACCCGCCGTATGTCGAAGGCGCTCTTCACAGCGTTCTCCTCGATCGAGAGGGGTTCCGCACAGAGGGGTTCTACAGACAGAGGGGTCCTACAGCGAGAAGGGGACGTAGCAGAGGGCGGCCAGGAGCACCGCGCCCCAGCCGAGCGGCGCGGGCCTGCGGTACCAGGCCGTCCCGCCCTCGACGGGCGCGGCGGCCGTCCCGTACACCAGCCCCGTCAGCGCCCCGGCGGGCCTCGGCTCGGTGACGAGCGAGACCACGAGCATCACGACGGCCGCGACGGCGAACGCCACGATGGACGAGACGAAGTTGGCGCCCTGGTCCGTGGGGATGCCGATGACGCCCCGCCGGTACAGCCAGAAGTAGTTGACCATCGCCGCCGCCGTGCCCGACAGCAGCCCCCAGAAGCCCGCAGCGGCCGTGGCCCGCCTCCAGAACATCCCGATGACGAAGACCGCGAAGAGCGGCACGTTGAAGAACGAGAACAGTGTCTGCAGATAGTTCATGATGTTGGAGAAGGACGAGGCGATGAACGCCGTGCCCATCCCCGCGAACACGCCGAGCGCCGTCACCACGCGGCCGGTCGCCAGGTAGTACGCGTCGGGGCGGCCCGGCCGTACGTAGGCCCGCCAGATGTCGCTGGTGAAGACCGTGTTGAAGGACGACACGTTGGCGGCCATGCCCGCCATGAACGCCGCGAGCAGGCCCGTCACCGCGACGCCCAGCATGCCGTTGGGCAGCAGGTCGCGCATCAGCACGGGGATGGCGTCGTTGTAGCTCAGCCCGCCGCCGGCCCGGCCCAGGGACGGCTCCAGCACCAGGGCGATCAGCCCCGGCACGACCACCACCAGCGGGACCAGCAGCTTGGGGAACGCCGCGATCAGCGGCGTCCGGCGCGCCGCGCCCAGGTCCTTCGCGGACAGCGCCCGCTGCACCTCGGCGAAGTTCGTCGTCCAGTACCCGAAGCTCATCACGAAGCCCAGCCCCAGCACGATGGTCAGCCAGTTGGCGCCCAGCGGATTGGCGTGGCCGATGCCCGTACCGCCCCAGGCGCTGAGGAAGTCCTCGCCCCGCTCGGCGGAGAGCGCGTCCCACAGCCCGCCCGGCCCGCCGACGCGCGCGAGGCCCACGGCCGTCAGCGGCACCAGCGCCGCCAGGATGACGAAGAACTGGAGGACCTCGTTGTAGATCGCGGAGGACAGCCCGCCGAGCGTGATGTACGCCAGGACGAAGAGACCCGCGACGACGATCGCCACGCCCTGCGGCCAGCCCAGCAGCGCCCGCAGCACCAGCGCCAGCGCGTAGAGGTTGACGCCCGCGATCAGCACCGACGACACCGCGAAGATCACCGAGGAGAGCAGATGCGAGGCGGGCCCGAAGCGCCGCAGCAGGAACTCGGGCACCGAGCCGACCCTCGACCCGTAGTAGAACGGCATCATCACCAGGCCCAGGAAGACCATGGCCGGTATCGCCCCGATCCAGTACCAGTGCACGGTGTACACGCCGTACTGGGCGCCGTTGGCGGCCATGCCCAGGATCTCGGTGGCACCGAGGTTGGCGGCGACGAACGCGAGCCCGGTGATCCAGGCGGGCAGGGACCGGCCGGAGAGGAAGAAGTCCAGGCTGGTGCGGACCGAACGGCGCGCCGCGACGCCGATGCCCAGGACCACGGCGAAGTAGCTCGCGAGGATGACGTAGTCGAGCCAGTTGACGGGGAGCCGCAGACTCTCGGCCGAATAGCGCATGCTTCACCTCTCGGTCGCCGGGGCGCTGTTGACCGTGCTGTCGGGTCATGATTCCTTGTGTGCGGTTATGTGTGAAGGTGTGTGAGGAGACGTCGGATGAAGAAAACGGCGACCCGGCTCGCCGACGGCCGCGAACTGCTCTACTTCGACTCCCGCGACGACGCCGTGCGCGACACCACCGACCGGCGCCCGCTCCAACCCCCGGACGCGGCAGGCGAGATCCGCCGCGACCCGCTCGTCGGCGACGGCGTCGCCATCGCCGCCCAGCGCCAGGACCGCCCCCTCCACCCCGCCGCCGACTCCTGCCCGCTGTGCCCCTCGCGCGACGGCCGCCCCACCGAAATCCCCGCCCCCGCCTACGAGGTGGCCGTCTTCGAGAACCGCTTCCCCGCCCTCTCCGGCGACAGCGGCCGCTGCGAGGTCGTCTGCTTCACCGACGACCACGACGCCTCCTTCGCCGCCCTCGACGAGGACCGCGCCGCGCTCGTCCTCGCCGCCTGGACCGACCGCACCGCCGAACTCGCCCTGCACCCCGCCGTCGAACAGGTCTACTGCTTCGAGAACCGCGGCCACGAGATCGGCGTCACCCTCGGCCACCCCCACGGCCAGATCTACGGCTACCCCTTCGTCACCCCGCGCACCGGGCGGATGCTCGACTCCGCCGCCGCCCACCGCGAGCGCACGGGCGGCCGGAACCTCTTCGACGACGTCGTGGCCGACGAACTCGCCGACGGCCGCCGGATCGTCCTCGACGGCGAACACTGGCTGGCCTTCGTCCCGTACGCCGCCCGCTGGCCCTACGAGATCCGGCTCCACCCCCGCCGCCGGGTGCCCGACCTGCCGTCCCTCGGCGACGCGGCCCGCGCGGAGTTCCCCCGGGTCTATCTGGAGCTCCTGCGGCGCTTCGACCGGATCTTCGGCCCCGGGCAGCCGCCGACGCCCTATGTCTCCGGCTGGCACCAGGCGCCCTTCCGGCACCCCCACAGGAGTGAATTCGCGCTCCACCTCGAGCTCTTCACCAGCCGCCGGGCCCCCGGAAAGCTGAAGTTCGTCGCGGGTTCGGAGGCGGGCATGAACGTGTTCATCAACGACGTGCGGCCGGAGGCCGCGGCCGGCCGACTACGCGAGGTGGCGAGCGCATGAGCCCCGAAGGCGATGGAACGTACCTGGTCACGGGCGGTGCCGGCTATGTCGGCAGCGTCGTGGCCGCGCATCTGCTGGCCGCCGGCCACCGGGTGACCGTCCTGGACGACCTCTCCACCGGCCACCGCGACGCCGTCCCCGAAGGGGCCCGCTTCATCGAGGGCCGGGTGCACGAGACGGCCCACGAGCTGGTCGCCGGCCATGACGCCGTCCTCCACTTCGCCGCGTTCTCGCAGGTGGGGGAGTCGGTGACCCACCCCGACCGGTACTGGCGCAACAACGTCGGCGGCACCCTCGAACTGCTCACCGCCATGCGGGACGCGGACGTGCGTACCCTCGTCTTCTCCTCCACCGCCGCCACCTACGGCGAACCCGCCGCCGTCCCGGTCACCGAGGACGCCCCCACCGCCCCCACCAACCCCTACGGCGCCACCAAACTCGCCGTCGACCACATGATCGCCGGGGAGTGCGCGGCCCACGGCCTGGCCGCCGTCTCCCTGCGCTACTTCAACGTGGCGGGCGCCTACGGGCGGCACGGCGAGCGGCACGCGCCCGAGTCACACCTGATCCCGCTCGTCCTCCAGGTCGCCCTGGGGGAGCGCGAGGCGGTCTCCGTCCACGGCGAGGACTACCCGACCCCCGACGGCACGTGCGTCCGCGACTACATCCACGTCGCCGACCTCGCCGACGCCCACCTCCTGGCCCTCGGCGCCGCCCGCCCCGGCGAGCACCTGATCTGCAACCTCGGCAACGGGCGCGGCTTCTCCGTCCGCGAGGTCGTCGAGACCGTCCGCAAGGTCACCGGGCACCCCGTCCCGGAGACCGCCGGCCCCCGCCGGCCGGGCGACCCCGCCGTGCTCGTCGCCTCCGCCGAACGGGCGCACCGGCTGCTCGGCTGGCGGCCGCGCCGCCCCGACCTGGCCGCGATCGTCGAGGACGCCTGGGACTTCGCACGGCACGGCGCGGCCCGGGAGCGCCCGTGACCGCCGCCGCTGCCGCCGCAGCCTTCCGGGCCGTGTACGGCACCGGCTGCGAGGGCGTCTGGGCGGCGCCCGGCCGGGTCAACCTCATCGGCGAGTACACGGACGTCAACGACGGCTTCGTGATGCCGCTCGCCCTGCCCCTGCGCACCCGGGTGGCGGCCCGCGCCCGCGCCGACGGACGGCTGCGGCTGCACTCGGCGGACATGCCGGGCGGCGTCGTGACCGTGACACCGGACGAGCTGCGGCCGGGGACGGTGCGGGGCTGGGCCGCGTACCCGGCGGGCGTCCTGTGGGCGCTGCGCGAGGCGGGGCACGCGGTGGCGGGTGCGGACCTGCATGTGGAGAGCGAGGTGCCGGTGGGAGCGGGCCTCTCGTCCTCCGCCGCCCTGGAGATCGCCACCGCGCTCGCCCTCGACGGGCTGTACGGGCTCGGGCTCGCCCGCCCGGAGCTGGCCCGGCTGGCGCGCCGGGCCGAGAACGCCTTCGCCGGCGTCCCCTGCGGGATCATGGACCAGACCGCCGCGGCGTGCTGCGAGGCCGGCCACGCGCTCCATCTGGACACCCGCGATCTCACCCGCCGGCACCTCCCCTTCGACCTGACGGCGCACGGCATGCGCCTGTTGGTCGTCGACACGCGTGTCAAACACGACCTGGGGGAGGGCGAATACGCCCGGCGGCGCGCGGGATGCGAGGCGGCGGCGCGCGCACTGGGGGTGCGCGCCCTGCGTGACGTCCCGTACGGGGAACTCGACGCGGCGGTGCGGGAGTTGCGGGCCGTGCCCGGGGCGGGCGCGCTGGTGCGGCACGTCGTCTCCGAGAACGAGCGCGTACGGGCCGTGGCCGCGCTGCTCGACGCGGGCGACCCCCGCGCCGCGGGCCCCCTCCTGACGGCCGGGCACGCCTCCCTGCGGGACGACTTCGCCGTCTCCTGCCCCGAGTTGGACCTGGTGGTCACCGCGGCGACCGGGGCGGGCGCGCTGGGCGCGCGGATGACGGGCGGCGGCTTCGGCGGCTCGGCCGTCGTCCTCACGGACGAGCCGGCGGCCGACGCGGTCGAACGCGCCGTGACGACCGCCTTCGCGACCGCCGGGCACGCCGCGCCGCGCGTCTTCCCGACGACGGCGAGCGAGGGCGCCCGTCGCGAGCTCTAGGCCCCGGGCGCGGGCGGGAACCGCTTGATCAGCAGGTGGTTCGTCATCCCCGGCGGATAGTCCTCGACCGCCGCCACCTCCGCGTAGCCCACCTTCCGGTAGAAGCCCGGCGCCTGGAAGTCCCAGGTCTCCACCTGGCTGCCCACGGCCCCGTGGGTCTCGCGCGCCACGTTCTCCGCGCGTGCCGTCAGCGCGCCGCCGACCCCCGCGCCGCGGTGGCGCTCGTCCACCCAGAGGAGGTCGAGGTGGAGCCAGCCCCACTGGACGTGCCCGACGAGCCCGCCGACCAGGGCACCCTCCGGGCCGGTCGCGTAGACCTCCACGGGGACGTCGCGCTCGACGGATGTTCCCCGCAACGCCCGCATGACGGACGAACGTTCGGTATTGGTCGCGCGGAGTCGCGCGAGGACCACATCACGTCGTTCCGAGTCGTTCACCGCCTCAATACTGAACATAAAGCTCACGATAAACACCCGGGTCAAGCAGTTTTGCCAATCGGCTTCCGTCGCCCGACCCCGGCCGTACGCTGATGCACAGTGCCGGTGGGGGCCGGCGCTGATCAGGGGGCGAGACAGGCAGGTACGACGCCCGGGGCGGGGTGGTTGTCAGGGCACGGCGGCGGCCGTGCGCGCGTGGCGGCCCCGGGTTCGGGCGCCGTACCCGCACTGCCTCCGCCTACCGGGACATGGGGGTGGTTGTGGCACGTATTCGGGTATTGGTGGTCGACGACCACCGCATCTTCGCCGAGTCGCTCGCCGCCGCCCTCGCGGCGGAGCAGGACGTGGACGTCTCGGCGGCCGGCAGCGGGCCGGCGGCGCTGCGCGCGCTGGAGCGCGCGGCGGGCGAAGGGCGGCGGTTCGACGTGCTGCTGATCGATGCCGACCTCGGCACGGTGGGCCCGGACGTCGCGCACGTACCCGCGCAGTCGCGGGGCCCGGGCCAGGACGGCTCGGGGCCGGGCGAGGGCGCGGTGGACGGCATCTCGCTGGTGGCGAGGGTCCGCTCGGGCCATCCGGGGGTGCGGACGGTCGTCCTGGCCGAGCGCGACGACCCGCGGCGCGCGGCCGCCGCGCTCCAGGCGGGGGCCGGCGGCTGGGTGGCCAAGGACTGCTCGCTCTCACGCCTGCTGTCGGTGATACGGGGCGTGCTGCGGGACGAGACGCATCTGCCGCCCGCCCTGCTGACGGGCGTACTGCGCGAGCTGACGGCCGCGCGCAAGCACCGCACCGAGAGCGAGCGGCTGGTGGAGTCGTTGACTCCGCGCGAGCGCGAGGTGCTGCGCTGCATGGTGGCCGGGCTGGGCCGCAAGGCCGTTGCCGAGCGGCTCTACCTCTCCCCGCACACCGTCCGCACCCATATGCAGAACGTGCTCGGCAAGCTCGGGGTGCACTCCACCCTGGCCGCCGTCGCGCTGGCCCGGCGGGCCGGGGTGGGCCCGGTGGACCTAGCCGGGGACGTTGTCGAACGGGGCGGTCAACTGGCGTAGCAGGCCCGCGAGTTCCGCGCGCTGAGCGGTGGACAGCTCGCCGAGGATCGCGCGCTCCTGGGCGAGCAGCCCGGCGAGCGCCTGATCCGCGCGGTCCCGCCCCTCGGCGGTGAGCCGGACGAGCACCCCGCGCCGGTCGCTGGGGTCCGGCTCCCGCTGGACCAGGCCCTTCTTCGCGAGCCGGTCGATGCGGTTGGTCATGGTGCCCGAGGTGACCAGGGTCTGGGTCAGCAGCTGCCCGGGGGAGAGCTGATACGGGTCTCCGGCGCGGCGCAGGGCGGTCAGGACGTCGAACTCCCAGGGCTCGAGCTCGTGCTCGGCGAAGGCGATCCTGCGTGCCCGGTCCAGGTGCCGGGCGAGCCTGGAGACGCGACTGAGCACTTCGAGTGGTTCCACGTCGAGATCGGGGCGCTCTCGGCGCCACGCCGCGACCAGCCGATCGACCTCGTCCTCCATGGGATCAGTGTAGTAGGTCTGTCGACATGAAGTCTCTTGATGTCAAGATAGGTCGCATGGTGCGCCACATCCCCGACTGGGACCCCGGCCAGTACCTCCGCCACGCCGGACACCGGACCCGGCCCTTCCACGAACTGCTCGCCCGGGCGCCCGACCCGCCGGGCCACCCCGCCCGCATCGCCGACCTCGGCTGCGGCGCCGGCAACGTCACAGCGCTGCTCGCCGACCGCTGGCCGGACGCGCACATCACCGGCTACGACAACTCCGCCCCCATGCTCGCCGAGGCCGCCGCCCACGCCGGCCCGACACCCGGCGGCGGCAGCCTCGACTTCGCCCCCGCCGACCTGACGGACTGGACGCCGCCGCACGGCCACTACGACCTGATCGTCTCCAACGCCGCGCTCCAGTGGGTGCCGGAACACGTACGGGCCTTCCCGGCCTGGCTGGCCGGCCTCGCGCCCGGCGGCACGTTCGCCTTCCAGGTGCCGGGGAACAGCGACGCCCCCAGCCACGCGCTGCTGCGCGAGCTGTGCGCGTCCCCGCGCTGGCGCGACCGCCTGGGCGCGGCGGGCCGCCGCACCCTCGCCGTACACCCGCCCGCCGCGTACCTGGAGGAGCTGACGGCGCTCGGCTGCGGGGTGGACGCGTGGGAGACGACGTACCTCCACGTCCTCCAGGGCGAGGACCCCGTCCTCGACTGGATCCGCGGCACGGGGCTTCGGCCGGTCCTGACCGCCCTCGCCGGCGATCCGGCGGCGACGGAGGCGTTCCTCGCGGAGTACGGGGCGCTCCTGCGGGACGCCTACCCGGCGGGCCCGGCGGGAACGGTGTTCCCCTTCCGGCGGATCTTCGTGGTGGCGCGGCTGGGGGCGCAGGCCTGAGCCCCGCCCCCGCCCCTTCCTGTTTCCTGGGGGCAAGCCCCCAGACCCCCGCCCGGGGGCCGGGGCGGAGCCCCGGGAAACGGTGAAAGGGCGGGACAGGGGCACCCCACCCCGCCGCGACGGCGAGCAACCCCCACCGGGGAGCCCGGCGGTGCCGAACCACCCCCGCCGTCCCCCCGGGGGCCACCCGGCCCGGGCGGGTCAGGACTTGCGGTGGCCGACCAGGCGCGGCTTCGGCTCCAGCCCGTCCAGCCCGTGCCAGGCCAGGTTCACGAGGTGCGCCGCCACCTCCGCCTTCCGCGGCTTGCGGACGTCCAGCCACCACTGGCCCGTGAGGGCCACCATGCCCACCAGCGCCTGCGCGTACAGCGGCGCCAGCTTCGGGTCGAAACCGCGCGCCTTGAACTCCAGGCCCAGGATGTCCTCGACCTGCGTGGCGATATCGCTGATCAGCGAGGCGAACGTACCCGTCGACTGCGCCACCGGCGAATCCCGCACCAGGATCCGGAAGCCGTCCGTGGACTTCTCGATGTAGTCCAGGAGGGCGAACGCCGCCTGCTCCAGCAGCTCCCTCGGGTGGCCCGCCGTCAGCGCGCCCGTGACCATGTCGAGGAGCCGCCGCATCTCACGGTCCACGACCACCGCGTACAGCCCCTCCTTGCCGCCGAAGTGCTCGTAGACCACCGGCTTGGAGACCCCGGCCTTCGCCGCGATCTCCTCCACCGACGTCCCCTCGAAGCCCCGCTCGGCGAAGAGCGTGCGACCGATGTCCAGCAGCTGCTCACGACGCTCCGCACCGGTCATCCGCACACGGCGGGGCCGGCCGCGCCGGCTCCCGGAGGCAGCGGGCAGGTCCTTGTCACTGGTGTTGCTGTCGATCGCCACGCTGTCAATCATGCCGCGTGCGCGGCATCCTCCTTATCCCGTTTCTCCCCGGCCGCCCGCCGGGACTCGATCCGGGCGGCGTTCGGCCAGCGCACGTCGTACGCCCAGCCCGCCCGCTCGAACCAGCGGATGATACGGGCGCTGGAGTCCAGCTGCCCCCTCAGCACACCGTGCCGCGCCGACGTCGGATCGGCGTGGTGGAGGTTGTGCCAGGACTCGCCGCACGACAGCACGGCCAGCCACCACACGTTCCCCGAACGGTCCCGCGACTTGAACGGACGCTTGCCGACCGCGTGACAGATCGAATTGATCGACCACGTCACATGGTGCAGCAGCGCCACCCGCACCAGCGAACCCCAGAAGAACGCCGTCGCCGCGCCGAACCACGACCACGTCACCAGCCCGCCCACCAGCGGGGGCACCAGCAGCGAGACCACCGTCCACAGCACGAACTGCCGCGAGACCGCACGAACGGCGGGGTCCTTGATCAGATCCGGCGCGTACTTCTGCTGCGGCGTCTGCTCCTGGTCGAACATCCAGCCCACATGGGCCCACCACAGCCCCTTCAGCAGGGCCGGCACGGACTCGCCGTAACGCCAGGGCGAATGCGGGTCACCCTCCGCGTCGGAGAACTTGTGGTGCTTGCGGTGGTCCGCGACCCAGCGGACCACCGGGCCCTCGACCGCCAGCGAGCCCATGACCGCCAGCGCGATCCGCAGCGGCCGCTTGGCCTTGAACGCACCATGGGTGAAATACCGGTGGTAGCCGATCGTGATGCCGTGGCAGCCGATGTAGTACATGGCCACGAGCAGGCCCAGGTCCAGCCAGCTCACCCCCCAGCCCCAGGCCAGCGGGACGGCGGCGAGCAGGGCGACGAACGGAACGACGATGAACAGCAGCAGGGTGAGCTGCTCGATCGACCGGCGTTGCTCCCCGCCCAGCGTGGCGGAGGGGAGCGGGGTCTCCTGGGCCTTCGGCGCGTCTTCGAGCACGTCGGGGCTTGCAGTCATGGGTTCCCTCATGGGGGTCGGATCTTGGTCACGGTTCCTACGGTTCCGTAACCTACGGCTTCGTAAGTATGGCAGGGCCGGGCGCGTGAGCAAGAGGGCCACGGGCAACCGCGCGTCGGGCGGCGACCTATGCTGTTGCCGTCGGACAGCGCGGTCCGCCACCCCTCCAGAAGTGCCGGAAACTCTGCAAGGAGCAGCACCTGTGAGCAGTGCCGACCAGACCAATGCCGCCCTGCGCGCCGACATCCGCCGCCTCGGTGATCTCCTCGGCGAGACCCTGGTCCGCCAGGAGGGTGAAGAGCTCCTCGACCTCGTCGAACGCGTACGGGCACTGACCCGCACGGACGGCGAGGCCGCCGCCGCACTCCTGGCCCGCACCGACCCGGAGACCGCCGCCAAGCTCGTCCGCGCCTTCTCCACCTACTTCCACCTGGCCAACGTCACCGAGCAGGTCCACCGCGGCCGCGAACTGCGCGCCCGGCGCGACGCCGAGGGCTCGATCCTCGCCCGCACCGCCGACCAGCTCAAGGAAGCCGACCCCGAGCACCTCCGCCAGACCGTCGAGAACCTCGGCGTGCGCCCCGTCTTCACCGCCCACCCCACCGAAGCCGCCCGCCGCAGCGTCCTCAACAAGCTCCGCCGCATCGCCGAACTCCTCGACACCCCCGCCACCGGCACCGGCGACAAGCGCCGCACCGACCTCCGCCTCGCCGAGAACATCGACCTGCTCTGGCAGACCGACGAACTGCGCGTCGCCCGCCCCGAGCCCACCGACGAGGCCCGCAACGCCATCTACTACCTCGACGAACTCCACGCCGACGCCGTCGGCGACGTCCTCGAGGACCTCGCCGCCGAACTCGACCGCGTCGGCGTCGGCCTCCCCGCCGGCACCCGCCCGCTGACCTTCGGCACCTGGATCGGCGGCGACCGCGACGGCAACCCCAACGTCACCCCCCAGGTCACCTGGGACGTGCTGATACTGCAGCACGAACACGGCATCACCGACGCCCTCGAACTCGTCGACGCCCTCCGCGGCGCCCTCTCCAACTCCATCCGCAACAGCGGCGCCACCGAGGAACTCCTCACCTCCCTCCAGCGCGACCTCGAAGCACTCCCCGAGATCAGCCCCCGCTACAAGCGGCTGAACGCCGAGGAGCCCTACCGCCTCAAGGCCACCTGCGTCCGCCAGAAGCTCGTCAACACCCGGGAGCGCCTCGCCAAGGGCACCCCCCACCAGGAAGGCCGCGACTACCTCGGCGCCGCCGACCTCCTCACCGACCTCCAGCTCATCCAGGACTCCCTCCGCGTCCACCGCGGCGGCCTCATCGCCGACGGCCGCCTGGAACGAGCCCTCCGCACCCTCGCGGCATTCGGCCTCCACCTCGCCACCATGGACGTCCGCGAACACGCCGACGCCCACCACCACGCCCTCGGCCAGCTCTTCGACCGCCTCGGCGAGGAATCCTGGCGCTACGCCGACATGCCCCGCGACTACCGCCGCAAGCTCCTCGCCAAGGAACTCCGCTCACGCCGCCCCCTGGCCCCCAGCCCGGCACCCCTGGACGCGGCGGGCGCCAAGACCCTCGGCGTCTTCGGCACCATCCGCGAAGCCCTGGAGAAGTTCGGCCCCGAGGTCGTCGAGTCCTACATCATCTCCATGTGCCAGGGCGCCGACGACGTCTTCGCCGCCGCCGTCCTCGCCCGCGAAGCCGGCCTCGTCGACCTCCACGCCGGCTGGGCGAAGATCGGCATCGTCCCCCTCCTGGAGACCACCGACGAGCTCAAGGAAGCCGACCGCCTCCTCGACGAAATGCTCGCCGACCCCTCCTACCGACGCCTGGTCTCGCTGCGCGGCGACGTCCAGGAAGTCATGCTCGGCTACTCCGACTCCTCCAAGTTCGGCGGCATCACCACCAGCCAGTGGGAGATCCACCGCGCCCAGCGGCGCCTCCGCGACGTCGCCCACCGCTACGGCGTCCGCCTCCGCCTCTTCCACGGCCGCGGCGGCACCGTCGGCCGCGGCGGCGGCCCCACCCACGACGCGATCCTCGCCCAGCCCTGGGGCACCCTCGAAGGCGAGATCAAGGTCACCGAACAGGGCGAGGTCATCTCCGACAAGTACCTGATCCCGGCCCTCGCCCGCGAGAACCTGGAACTGACGGTCGCCGCCACCCTCCAGGCCTCCGCCCTCCACACCGCCCCCCGCCAGTCCGACGAGGCCCTCGCCCGCTGGGACGCGGCCATGGACACCGTCTCCGACGCCGCCCACGCCGCCTACCGGCGCCTGGTCGAGGACAAGGACCTGCCGGCGTACTTCTTCGCCTCCACACCCGTGGACCAGCTCGCCGAACTCCACCTCGGCTCGCGACCCTCCCGCCGCCCCGACTCCGGCGCCGGACTCGACGGCCTCCGCGCCATCCCCTGGGTCTTCGGCTGGACCCAGTCCCGCCAGATCGTCCCCGGCTGGTTCGGCGTCGGCTCCGGCCTCAAGGCCGCCCGCGAAGCCGGCCTGGACACCGTCCTGGACGAAATGCACACCCACTGGCACTTCTTCCAGAACTTCCTGTCCAACGTCGAGATGACCCTCGCCAAGACGGACCTGCGCATCGCCAAGCACTACGTCGACACCCTCGTCCCCGACGAGCTCAAGCACGTCTTCGACACCATCCGGGCGGAGCACGAGCTGACCGTGCGGGAAGTCCTGCGCATCACCGGCGAGGACGAGCTCCTCGCCGCCAGCCCCGTGCTGCGCCAGACCTTCCACATCCGCGACGCCTACCTGGACCCGATCTCCTACCTCCAGGTGACCCTGCTCGACCGCCAGCGACGCGCCGCCGAACAGGGCCAGGACGCGGACCCGCTCCTGGCACGAGCCCTGCTCCTGACCGTCAACGGCGTCGCCGCGGGCCTCCGCAACACGGGCTGACCCCCTACGGCTGACCCCGTACGGAAACGCCGGACGGGCCGGGATCGTCGCGATCCCGGCCCGCCCGGCGCACCCGGTCACGAGTTGTACGTGCTCTGCGCCCGCTCCAGACCGTCCACGATCAGCGTCTCCACCGCGTCCGCCGCACGGTCGACCTCGAAGGCCAGCTCCTTGCGCTCGGTGGACGAGAAGTCCTTCAGCACGAAATCCGCCACCTGCATCCGCCCCGGCGGCCGGCCGATCCCGAACCGCACCCGGCAGTAGTCCGGCCCCATCGCCTTGGTGATGGACTTCAGACCGTTGTGGCCGTTGTCACCCCCACCGAGCTTCAGCCGCAGCTGCCCGAAATCGATGTCCAGCTCGTCATGCACCGCGACGATCCGCTCCACCGGCACCTTGTAGAAGTCGCGCAGCGCCGTCGTCGGACCACCCGACAAATTCATGAACGACATCGGCTTGGCGATCACCACCCGGCGGCTCCCCGGCCCCGGCGGACCGACCCGGCCCTCGACGACCTGCGCCCGCGCCTTGTGCGCCTTGAACTTGCCGCCCATCCGCTCCGCCAGCAGATCCGCGACCATGAACCCCACGTTGTGGCGGTTGCCCGCGTACTCCGGGCCGGGATTGCCGAGGCCCACGATCAGCCAGGGGCTGGAGTCGTCCGTCATGCGCATACCTCCTTCATACGCCAACCGCCGCCCAGCTCCGGCGAGGGAACGGGACGGCGGTCGGAAAGAAAACCCGCGAGGGGCGTGACTCAGGCCGGGATTCAGGCCTTGACGACCAGCAGGTCGACGTGCTCCAGGAAGCCCTTCAGCGGGTCGCGCTGGACCTGCTTGGGAACGACGACCTCGTTGCGGCCCTCGATGTCCAGGGAGAGGACGACGCCCGGGTTCTTCAGGGCCATCATCAGGTCGTGACCCGGCAGGGACACGTGAACCGGCTCGGCACCGTGGCCGTAGACGACGGCGGGAACCTGGTCGGCGCGACGGATACGGCGGGCGGCGCCCTTGCCGAAGTCGGTGCGGACGGTGGCGGCGAGCTTGATCTCAGCCATGGTGCACTCCTCGAGTAACAGCTGTTGTGGACGGTCACCCGGCCCACGACAGGCCTGCTACGAAGAGCGCGTCGATAACGGACCGCCGCACACTGCGAACAGCAGTGCGGCCTCCCTCGCCGAGCAACTCCAGGAGTCTACCCGGCGGGGGAGGCCGCTCAGAAATCGATCACCGCGTCACCGACGCGACTGCATGATCGTTACAGCACTCGGCCCGACTCAGCCCAGCTCGTCGAAGAGGCTCGTCACCGAACCGTCCTCGAAGACCTCGCGCACGGCGCGCGCGATCGTCGGCGCGATCGACAGCACCGTGATCTTGTCGAGCTCCAGCTCGTTCGGCGTCGGCAGCGTGTTCGTGAACACGAACTCGCTCACCTTCGAGTTCTTCAGACGATCCGCGGCCGGACCCGACAGCACACCGTGCGTCGCCGTCACGATGACGTCCTCGGCACCGTGCGCGAACAGCGCGTCGGCAGCGGCGCAGATCGTGCCACCCGTGTCGATCATGTCGTCGACGAGCACACACACGCGGCCCTTGACGTCACCCACGACCTCGTGAACCGTCACCTGGTTGGCGACGTCCTTGTCACGACGCTTGTGGACGATCGCCAGCGGCGCGCCCAGACGGTCGCACCAGCGGTCGGCGACCCGCACACGGCCGGCGTCCGGGGAGACGACCGTCAGCTTGTCGCGATCCACCTTGGCGCCCACGTAGTCCGCCAGGATCGGCAGCGCGAACAGGTGGTCCACCGGACCGTCGAAGAAGCCCTGGATCTGGTCGGTGTGGAGGTCGACCGTCAGCAGACGGTCGGCACCGGCCGTCTTCATCAGGTCCGCGATCAGACGGGCCGAGATCGGCTCACGACCGCGGTGCTTCTTGTCCTGACGGGCATAGCCGTAGAACGGCAGGATCACCGTGATGCTGCGGGCCGACGCGCGCTTCAGCGCGTCGATCATGATCAGCTGCTCCATGACCCACTTGTTGATGGGAGCCGTGTGGCTCTGCATCAGGAAGCAGTCGGCGCCACGCGCCGACTCCTGGAAGCGGACATAGATCTCGCCATTGGCGAAGTCGAAGGCCTTGGTCGGGACCAGGCCGACGCCCAGCTGGTGCGCGACCTCCTCGGCAAGCTCGGGGTGGGCGCGGCCGGAGAAGAGCATCAGCTTCTTCTCGCCGGTCGTCTTGATCCCGGTCACAGCACAGTCTCCTTGGATGTCGCTTTGTGTGCGCTTATCACGGTACGCCCCGCGCGGCGTGCCGGTGTCACGGTCACTGCTCGTCGCCGGTGTCCGGCAGGCCCGCGGAAGCGGCCTGCGCGGCCGCGCTCCCGGGACGCTTGCGGGCCACCCAGCCCTCGATATTCCGCTGCTGGCCACGGGCGACGGCCAGCGAGCCCGGGGGCACATCCTTGGTGATGACCGAGCCGGCGGCGGTGTACGCGCCGTCCCCGATCGTGACCGGAGCCACAAACATGTTGTCCGATCCGGTCCGGCAGTGCGAGCCGATCGTGGTGTGGTGCTTGGCCACACCGTCGTAGTTCACAAAGACGCTCGCCGCGCCGATGTTGGTGTACTCGCCGATCGTCGCATCGCCCACATACGACAGGTGCGGGACCTTCGTCCCCTCGCCGATCTCGGCGTTCTTCATCTCGACGTAGGCACCCGCCTTGGACTTCCGGCCCAGCCGCGTCCCCGGCCGCAGGTACGCGTACGGGCCCACGAGCGCGCCCTCGCCGATGACGGCGGAGTCCGCCACGGTGTTGTCCACCCGGGCGCCCGCGCCCACCGTCGTGTCCGTCAGCCGCGTGTTCGGGCCGACCTCGGCACCGGAGGCCACATGCGTGGCACCCAGCAGCTGGGTGCCCGGCTGCACCAGCGAGTCCGGCTCGAACGTCACCGTGACGTCGACCCAGGTCGTCGCCGGGTCCACGACCGTCACACCGCTCATCATCGCGTCGTGCAGCAGCCGCTCGTTGAGCAGCTTGCGGGCCTCCGCGAGCTGGACGCGGTTGTTGATGCCCAGGATCTCCCGGTGATCACCCGCGACGGCGGCACCGACCCGGTGCCCGGCCTCGCGCAGGATCCCCAGGACGTCGGTCAGGTACTCCTCGCCCTGGCTGTTGTCCGTCCGCACCTTGCCGAGCGCGTCCGTCAGCAGCTGGGCGTCGAACGCGAACACCCCGGAGTTGATCTCACGGATGGCGCGCTGCGCGTCGGTGGCGTCCTTGTGCTCGACGATCGCGGTCACGGCGCCGGTCGCCTCGTCCCGCACGATGCGGCCGTAGCCGGTCGAGTCCGGCACCTCGGCGGAGAGCACGGTCACGGCGTTGCCGTCGGCGGCGTGGGTGTCCGCCAGGCGCTTCAGGGTCTCACCGGTCAGCAGCGGGGTGTCGCCGCAGACGACGACCACGGTGCCGTCGAGGGCGATACCGCTGTTCGACAGCTCCTCCAGGCCCATGCGCACGGCGTGGCCGGTGCCGTTCTGCTCGTACTGGACGGCGGTACGGACCTCGGGGTCGATCTCGGCCAGGTGTGCGGAGACCTGCTCACGGGCGTGGCCGACGATGACGACGAGGTGCTCGGGGTCGAGCTCACGGGAGGCGGCGACGACGTGCCCGACGAGGGAGCGGCCGCAGATCGCGTGGAGGACCTTGGGGGTCGCGGACTTCATGCGGGTGCCCTCACCCGCTGCGAGGACGACGACGGCTGCCGGGCGGTTGGCGCTCACGGGTGTGCCCTTCGGCTTCGAGGGGGGTGGACATCCGCAGGATACCGGGGCGTTAGAAGGTCGAAACGCGCGCGGGTCCTGACCTGGGAGGTCAGGACCCGAGGGATTCGAACTTTAAGCTCCGCCGCCAGGACTCGAACCCGGACCGAAGAGCACCAAAAGCTCCCGTGCTGCCAATTACACTACGGCGGAAAGCAGGCCAAAACGGACGATTCCTAGATCGCCGTCTCGGCCCCCACTACTATGCCGTACCACCAGCCCTCGATGCGACGGTACAGATCGGCGCTTCTCAGAACGTCGATGACAAGGCAGCCGTGGTAGTCCTCGCCCACATTCTTGCGGACTGTCCTCGGGTTGTGTTTCTTCAAGGTCGTCTTCTTGAGCGCCGCGGTATCGATGCCGACCAGATCCGCCCAGAAGTGCTCGGACCGAGCGACATCGGCGTTCTCGTGGATCATCACGCGGTACTGGATCCTCTCCGGTTCCACGCCGAGCAGCGCCAGCCACGCCAGATACACGCGGATCATCCCGGGGTCGCTGTTGATGAAGGTGGCACGCTCGCTGAGCCGATGGGGCTTGCTCTTGGCGCCCTCGGACCAGTAGAGCCCGACTCCGACCAGGAAGAGTTCCCGCTCCGACATCCGGCCGATCTCGTGCGCGGCCTCCAGCTTCGTCTCGATCCGCTTGATCGCCTGAGCCCGTCTGTGCGGGGCCCAGCGGGCCTCCCGCATCTCGTGTAGCTGCTTCGCCGTCTTCTGCGGCTTGGGAAGATCCCGCACCCACAGCGACACCGAGCTCTTAGCCACACCCAGCTCGGCGACGATCTCGTCGTACGTCTTCCCGGCCAGCCGTAGCTCGCGGGCGCGGGTCTGCATGTCCGTCTTCGGTGGAACCATGACGCCAGCCTCCGCGCCCGGCCCCACCAGACGCATCGAATCCGCGATCGATTCAACAGTTCGGGCGAAACGTGCAGCTTTCGCCCCCGTTCGGATCCGCTCCGTGCACCCACGTGGCTCCCGCGCGCACGGGAAAACCGATGGCGCCCGCCCGTAGTCTGGGTGGTATGACCGCAACGGGGGCAATCGTGGAAGAGGGCGCGCGGGGCGCGCCCTCCGGGCCGTGGTGGTGGGCTCGGCGGCGGAGCATGGTGCTCGATGTGGCGCTGGCTCTGGTGTCGGCTCTGGAGTGTCTGCTGGAGGGCGTCTCCTTCGCGCACGAGGTGGGGATGCCCGCCGTGCTCGGGGGGCTCATAGGCGTGCCCGTGGGGGCCGCTCTGGTGGTGCGGCGGCGCTGGCCGGTCGCCGTGGTGCTGCTCTCCATAGCGACGACTCCGGCGGAGCTGGGTTTCCTGCTCGGCATCGTCGGTCTGTATTCGCTGGCGGCCTCCGAGGTGCCGCGGCGGATCATCGTGGTGCTGTCGGCGGCGTCGTTGCTGGGGACGCTGGTCGTGGCGGTGGCCCGGTTCCATCAGGACATGGCTCAGGACGGGTACCACCCCGGCTGGTGGTCGATGCTCGCGATCTCCGTGCTGCTGGCGCTGGGGCTGACCGCGCCTCCGGTGCTGCTGGGGTTGTACGTGGGGGCGAGACGCCGGCTGGTGGAGAGTCTGCGGGAGCGGGCGGACGGTCTGGAGCGGGAGCTGTCGCTGCTGGCCGAGCGGGCGGAGGAGCGGGCCGTGTGGGCCCGTAACGAGGAGCGGACGCGGATCGCCCGGGAGATGCACGACGTGGTGGCGCACCGGGTCTCGTTGATGGTGGTGCACGCTGCCGCGTTGCAGGCCGTGGCTCTGAAGGATCCGGAGAAGGCTTCGCGGAACGCGGGGCTGGTGGGTGACATGGGGCGGCAGGCGCTGACGGAGCTGCGGGAGATGCTGGGCGTGCTGCGGACGTCGCAGGACGGTGCGCCGGCTGCCGAGCGGCCGGGGGCGGCGGAGTCGCAGCGGCTGGCGGAGGTGGCGGTGGCCGCGTCGGCGCGGGTGCGGGCGGCGTCGGGTGCGGTGGCGGCGTCGGGTGGTCCGGGTGTTCCGGTGGTGGCCGTGGTGGACGGCGGGCCGACGCTGGAGGGGCTGGAGGACCTGGTGGGTCAGTCCCGGGAGGCGGGGATGGCCGTGGAGCTGTCGGTGGTGGGTGCGGAGCGTTCGTACGCGCCCGGTGTGGAGCGGACGGCTTACCGGGTGGTGCAGGAGGCGCTGACGAACGTCCACAAGCACGCGCCGGGTGCGAAGGCGGTCGTGCGGCTGGCGCACCGGGACGCGGAGGTGGCGCTGCAGGTGGAGAACGGGCCGTCGGACGGTGAGGGTACGGACGCGGGGCTGCCGAGTGGTGGCAATGGCCTGGTGGGCATGCGGGAGCGGGTGACGGCGCTGGGCGGGGTGTTCGTGTCGGGGCCGACGGACGCGGGGGGATTCCGGGTGTCGGCGGTCATTCCGGACACGGCGGCGGCGTAGGGGGTTCCGGGTGCGGGGGCTTGCCCCGCCCGGGCCGGTGGGCCCGGGCCCCGCTACAGCGGTGCGGCCGCCGACAGTCGTGAGGGCCTGACGCCCGTCACGAGCGTTCGGATCGCGTGGTCGATGTCGGAACCGAGGTACCAGTCCCCGGTGTGGTCGAGGCTGTAGACGCGGCCGTGGGCGTCGATGGCGAGGAGGGCCTGGCCGTCGAGTTCCTGGCCGAGGGGGCAGACCTCGGTGCCGAGGGCGCGGCCGAGGTCGGCGACGGTGCGGGCGAGGTGGAGGCCGTGGAGGGGGTCGATGTGGAAGGGGGTGGGGGCGATGTGGCGGCCCGGTCCGGTGCCGGTGATGTGCAGTCCGCCGAATTCCGCCCAGGCTTCGACGGCGGCGGGGAAGACGGTGTGCCGGTGTCCGGCGGGGGAGACGTGGGCGCGCAGTGCGTCGGCCCAGTTCTCGGCGGCCTTGATGTCCCAGCGGCCCGGTTGCCAGCCCGATTCGCGGAGGGCGGCGTCGACGGCGACGGGGAAGCGGTCGGTGGCGGTGCGGTCGAATGCGCGCATGGTGGGGGGTCAGCTCCTGCCGTTGGTGGGGGCGGCGGGGTCGACGGCCCGTACGCCGAAGTGGGCCAGGAGTTCGGTGCAGGAGCGGCAGGGCGGGGCGTAGCAGCCGTGGCGGGGGTCGCCGTCCTCGCGGATGTGGCGGGCGGTCACCTTGGCCTGTTTGAGGGCGCGGCGTGCTTCGCCGTGGGTGAGGGGTTTGCGGGCGGCGCGTTTGCTGCGGCCGGCTTCGTGGGCGGTGAGGTAGCGGGTGAGGAGTACGGCTTCGGGGCAGCGGCCGGTGAAGCGTTCGCGGCGTTCGTGGGTGAGGGTGTCGAGGAAGTCCTGGACGAGGGGGTGGAGTCTGGGCGGTTGGTCGGATTTGGCCGCGGTGCAGGTGAGTGTTTCGCCGCGGACGGACAGGGCGGCGGCCACGGCGGGCAGGAAGCCGTCGCGGCGGTGGAGCAGGGCGGGCGGGCGCTCGGCGTCCTCGGTGGAGCTCCAGGTGAGCCGGGGGTCGCCCGGGGCGCTGGCGTCGGTGTGCCGTTCCTGAGTCGTGTGCATGGCGGTTCTTCCCTCCCGTGCAATCCCCCTGTTGCGGGGATCAGACTGCCAAACGGGGCGGCGGGTGTGGAAGGCAGGTCGGGGTTGTACGGGTCTGGTGTGTCGAATGGTCACCGTGAGGTCACGAGTCGTCGCGTCCCGGTCGTCGGTGCGCGGGGTTCGTACGCATTCGCATACGGGTGCGGATCGGCGGGCGGGGGTGGTTCTTGCGGCAGCGCATAGGCTGTCGGGCACGAGTGTTCCCGGCGTTCGCCGCATGGCCGGGGTGTTCAGCAGTCCCGCGGGGCTCTTCGGGGTCCGGTGGGGGAGACAGTTCAGCAGGGGGCTTCCGCCATGACGACAGGTCGGCTCGGGCAGCAGGCCGCGCCACCGAACGCGGCCTATGCCGGGCAGGTCGTGCACTTCCCGGATCCGGTGCGTCGCAGCCGTCACCCCAAGGGTGTGCGCGTCGACGACGACGGTTTCCCGGACTTCTCGCCGTACGCGCGGGCGGCCGCGGAGATCGCCGAGCCGCCGGAGGGTTTCGGCGTCGACGAGCTGCGGCTGACCGACTACGTGTCGGCCAACGCCGCACAGCACGCCGAGGGGCATGAGCTGTGGGCGAGTCTGTCGCCGGTGGTGACGCCGCACGGCTGGACGTGGCACCACGTCGTGGGGACGCGTCGGCTGGAGCTGGTTCCCGTGGAGGTCAAGGCGTTGCTGCGGCACCACGGTGGGCTGGCGACGGCCGCCGTCGACCAGGAGAAGCGGGGGACGCGTCCGCTGCAGGAGACGCGTCCGGTGCATTTCGCGCTGCCGCAGCGGGATCTGGCGGTGACGGAGGAGCAGGTCCAGGGGGTCGAGGAGGATCTCGGCTACCGGCTGCCCGGTGCGTACCGGGCGTTCCTGAAGGCGGCGGGCGGCTGCGCGCCGGTGGGCGCGGCGCTCGACGCGGAGCTGGGGCTGTTGCTGGACCAGCCGTTCTTCACGGTTCGGGACGAGGCGGCGGTCAACGACCTCGTGTACGTCAACAAATGTCTGCGCGATCACTTCACCAAGGACTATCTGGGCGTCGCCTTCGTGCAGGGCGGTGTGCTGGCGGTGAAGGTCCGGGGCGAGGCGACCGGTTCGGTGTGGTTCTGCCCGTACGACGACGCGCGCGACCGTGACGGCTGGACGGTGCGGGACAGGGTGGAGCGGTTGCTGCTGCCTTGTGGTGAGGACTTCGACGTGTTCCTGTCGCGGCTGGCGGGTGGTCCGCCGGAGCTGGAGACGGTGGCGAACCTGATGGTGGACGGTGGCTTCGCGCACGCCGTCCCGGTGGAGGGACGATCGGCGCAATGGTGACGTTCGCGCAGGCGCAGGAGCGCGCGGAGCGCTGGGTCAACGGTGATGTGCCGGCTTATCTCCAGCGGGAGGTGCAGGTCCGGGAGTTCGATCTGGGCTTTGTCTGCTGGGCCGAGGATCGTGAGGACGGTCCTCGGGGCGACGGCGGCCGGGTGCGGCTGGTCATCGCGCGGGACAGCGGTGAGACGACGTTGTGGCCCGCGCTGCCGGTGGGCGAGGTGATCCGGCGGTACGAGGAGGAGTACGGGACGGTGGAGGAGCCGCCCGCGGCGGGGTCGGGTGACGCCGCGCCGCGGCGGCTCGACCTGGAGGCGACGTCGTTCCTGCTGAGTCCGCCGCAGTGGCTTCAGGACGCGGCGGACGCGATGGGGATTCCGGACCGGAGGTCGGGGTCCGGGTCGGAGTCGGGGTCGGGATCGTCGTCGCAGGTGTCGGTGCCTGTGCCGGGGCCGGTGCCTGTGCCTTCGCAGGCGGAGGCGGAGGCTGAGCCGGAGCGCGAGCCCGAGCCGGAACCTGTGCCGGAACCTGTGTCTGCGCCTGAGCCCGTGTCCGCGCCTGAGCCCGTGTCCGCGCCTGAGCCCGTGCCCGGGGTCGGGCTGGTCAAGGCGTCGGCTTCGGCGGAGGCCGAGCCGTGGGCGGGGGCGGACGTCCGTCCGGACGACGATGACGACGACCTGTCCGTCGGCCTGCCCGCGACGGTGCTGGCTCCCGCCCTTTCGGGCTCGGACCTCGACGACACCCCGCCGCCGAGCACGCGCCCGGAGGCCAAGACCGAGCTCCTGCCGCAGGGCAGCGCCCTGCCGCGCACGGCGATCGCCCCGGCGATCGACGGCCTGGACGCGCCGGGCGCGCCGGGTCAGCCCGGCGTGCCGCCGGTTCCGGGTGCGCAGGCGCCCGGTGTCCCCGGTCAGCCCGGCGTGCCGCCGGTTCCGGGCATGCCGGGTCAGCCTGGCGTGCCGCCGGTTCAGGGTGCCCCGGCTCAGCCGGGTGTCCCGCCCGTCCCGGCGCCGGGTGCGCCGGGGCAGGCCCCGGGCGCGCCGGTTCCGGGCGTCCCTGGTCAGCCCGGTGTGCCGCCGGTCCCTGGCGCTCCGGCGGCTGGTCCCGCCGCTGCCCCCCAGGCCCCCGGCACGTCGGCCCCTGCCGCCCCTGCCTCCGGCCCGGCCGGTGCCCCGCAGGGCCCCGGTGCCCCCGCCGCCCCCCAGGCCCCCGGCCGGGACGCCCACGCCGCCGCCACGATGCTGGCGAGCCCCGGCGGGCCCGTGCCCCCCGCGCCGCCCGGCGCGCCCGTGCAGCCCGGGGCCCCGCAGGGTCCCGGTGGGGTCGCTCACGCGGCGACCATGCTGGCGAGCCCGGGCACGCCCGGGATGCCGGGTGCTCCCGGCGCCCCCGCCGCGCCGCCGCAGCCGCCCGGTGGCGGTGTGCACGCGGCGGCGACGATGCTCGCCGGCCCCGGCACCCCCGGCCTCCCCGGCACGCCGCCGCAGGCACCCGGCACGCCGCCGCAGGCACCCGGCACGCCGCCGCAGGCACCCGGCGCGCCCCAGGCGCCCGCCCCCGCCTACGGCTACCCGCAGGCCGCCGCCCCCACCGGGCTGCCCACCGTCGGGCCCGGCTACATGGCCGTGCTCCGCTACCGTGCGCAGGACGGGTCCGAGCAGCAGATCATCCGGCGCAGCGCGCCGGGCACGCCGCACCCCGAGTGGCAGATCCTGCACGAGCTGCGGGCGATGAACGTGCCGCCGCAGCAGGTGCTGGAGCTCCACACGGAGCTGGAGTCCTGTGATCTGCCGGGCGGGTACTGCGCGCGGATGGTCCGGGAGACGTGGCCGCAGGTGCGGATCAGTCACACCGCGCCGTACGGGCGTGACCACGCCACCCGCCAGCAGGGCATGCGTCATCTGGTGGCGCATCAGGGTGAGCTGCACCAGGTGGCGGACGGTCCGGCGCGGCCCGCGCCGAATCCGGTGCCGGCGCCGCATCCGGGCCGGGTCCAGCCGGCGCCGCCGGTCGGGCCGGACGTGATCGGGCGGGAGCTGGCGGAGGCGTTCGGTCCGCAGGGTGTGTTCCGGTTCGACCAGCGGGCCGTGTCGCGGCAGGGCGTGCCGGAGGTCGTGGCGCAGACGCTGGTCTGGGCGGGGCTGCCGGTGGATTTCGGGCCGTTCTTCTGGGCGCAGGCGCAGCCGGGCCGGCCCGTGCCGACGCTGGCGGAGCTCGCGGCCGAGCGCGGGGTGCGGCCGGCGGCGGACGCGGGTTCGTACCTGGTGATGGGCGGGGACTACGGCCGTCAGCTGTGTGTGCAGTACGGTACGGCGCACATCGTGGCGGTGCCCCTTGAGGCGGGGCCGGACGGTCAGTCCGTGCCGCCGCAGTTCGTCAACACGAGCCTTCCCCAGTTCGTTCGCTCTTTGGCGCTGCTCGGGAAGATGTGGCGGTGGCGTTACGGGTTGACGCCGGAGCAGGCCGGGCGCTGGACCGTGGACTTTCAGGAGCAGCTGGCCGCGTTGGACCCGGCCGCTCTTGCCACGCCGGAGAACTGGTGGGCGGTGCTGCTGGAGCAGATGTGGGACGGTCTCTTCTAGCGGCCGGTCCAGCGGTCGGTGAGGCGTGCCCGGAGGGCGTGGTGTGCCCGGTCCCCGGTTCGGGACCGGGCGCCGGGCGTCGCGGAGTGTCGCGTCATGGGCGCTCCGGTTGTCCGGGAATGATGGACGCCGACCTGTCGCATACCGGATTTCCGGATATAAGGGGCTACAAGGATGAGTTCACCGGTGTCTCCTGACGGTTTCGCTGTCGTACGAGGCCGTGGTTACCGGCCCGAGCAGGTCGACCGCGCGGTGGCGGAGTGCGCTCGCCAGCGGGATTCCGCCTGGGA
Organism: Streptomyces sp. L500; assembly: GCF_054551825.1. Taxonomy (NCBI): domain Bacteria; kingdom Bacillati; phylum Actinomycetota; class Actinomycetes; order Kitasatosporales; family Streptomycetaceae; genus Streptomyces; species Streptomyces sp. L500. The sequence continues at coordinate 3,552 of NZ_JBTOLC010000008.1, read as the reverse complement.
GCGGGCGGCTCGGCTGACGGTCCTGGCGCGGGAGATGGAGGACGAGGTGCGGCGCCTCGCCCAGGTCGTCGCGAAGCTTCCGCCGCAGACGTACGAGACGCTCGGTCCGCGTGCGCAGGGTCTGGTGACGACGGCGGAGCTGGAGGCGGCGGGGCTGCGGGAGCGTTCCGAGGCCGAGGCGCTGGGTCTTCAGGAGGCGGCGGAGTCCCACGCGCGTTCGGTGCGGGAATCGGCGCACGAGTACGCGGTGGCGGTGCGCGGGGAGGCGGAGGAGTGGGCGCGGCAGGCGCAGCTCGCCGCGCAGACGGTGGCGGACGATCTGCGGTCCACGGTGCGTCAGGAGACGACGCAGCGGCGTGAGGAGTCGCTGGCGGCGCTGAAGGAGATGCGGCAGCGCTGCGCTCACATCCTGGCGGAGCAGGAGAAGGAGCACGCCGAGCGGTGGGACGCGGCGGGGCGGGAGATCGCCGAGCGGGAGGCCGCGATGGACGCCCGGGTGGCGGCGCTGGAGGAGTACGCGCGGACGGCGCTGGGTGACGCGCGGCGCCGGTACGCGGACACGGAGGAGGCCGCGCGGCACGGCCAGGAGGACGCGGAGGCGCAGGCGGCGGCGGTGATCGCGCAGGCGCGGGTGCGTGAGGAGCGCATCGCGCGGGACACCGAGCGGGTGCTGCGGGAGCACGAGGAGCGGCGTGAGGAGCTCAAGTCGCACATGGCGCACGTCCGGCACAGTCTGGCGGCCCTGACGGGCAAGCCGGTGGCCGAGGACGTGGGGGCGAACGAGTAGCGAACGGCGGACGGCCCCGCCTCCCGTTGGACGGGGGGCGGGGCCGTCGTGCGTGTGCTCGCGCTACTGCTTCTTGGCGGGGGTCGCCGAGGGCGTGGCCGGGGCCGGGCTCTGTGTCGCGGTCGCGGGGGCCGTGACGGTCAGTTCCAGGTCGAGGATGGCGCCGTCGGTCGTGGTCAGGTGGAGGATGTACGTTCCGGCGTGCTCGTCCGTGAACAGCTTCGGCAGGGTGACGTAGCCGTTCTCGTCCGTCTTGACGAGGGTGACCCGGCGCTGCGGTGTGTCGCCGCCGTTCAGGAAGTACGGGCCGGTGGTGGCGGGGGTCTTCTTGTCGCTCTGCAGGATGGTGGCGGTGACCATCGCGCCGGCGGCGGCCTTGCCCTTGTCCTTGTCGACGGCCTTGAGCGTCACCTGCTCCTTGAAGGAGCTCTTCGGAGCGGCCGTCAGGTCGTCCTTGCCGTCGCGCTCCAGGGAGGTGGCGCGCGGGGCGGGTGCGGCCTTGACGGTGCCGGCGAAGTCGGTGGTGATCTTCGCGCCGCCCTTGCCGTCGACGGTGGCGCGCACGGTGAAGTCGCCGGCGATCCTGCCCGCGGTGAGCTTCGGGGCGACGGCCTTGCCGTCCTTGTCGACGGTGACGGTGGCGGTGCGGCTCTTGTCCTCGAAGCGGGCTTCGGTCCTCAGTCCGACGATCTCGAACGTGACGCGGGTGCCCGCCGGGGCGGCCTTTCCGTCGGCGGTCAGGGCGCGGACGGTGGGCTGGTCGGCGAAGGTCTCGCCCGCGGTGGCCGTCAGCTGCTCGTCGCCGACGCGGTCGAGGCGGGAGACGGCGGGCGGCTTGGGCGGGGTGGGCTTGTCGCCGCCGCCACCGGGCTTGTCCGGGTTGTCGGGCTTGCTCGGGGTGTCGGGTTTGGGCTTGGGCTTGTCCGGGGTCGAGGGCGTCGACGGCGTGCCGGGCCGGCTGGGCTTGGTGCCGTTCGTACCGCCGTTGCCACCGCTGCCGCCGTTGTTGCCGGTCGAGGGCAGCGGCGTGGGCTTCGGGCCGCTCCACGGCGGGGTCGGCCTGGGGGGCGTCCCGGTGCCGGTGCCGGTGTCGGGCGTGGTGCCGACCTGGCCGCTCTGGTACGTGCGCATCCAGGCGAGCACGGCGTTCACGTACTCGCGGGAGTTGTTGTAGCTGAGGATGGCCCGGTCGAGGTCGGCGGGGTCGCGCAGGTCCTTGCTCCCGGCGCAGAGGTAGCGGGCGGTGCCCGCGGCCGCGTCGAAGATGTTGTTGGGGTCGGCCTTGCCGTCGCCGTTGCCGTCGACGCCGTAGCTCTCCCAGGTGGAGGGGATGAACTGGGTCGGTCCCACGGCGCGGTCGTACTGGGCGTCGCCGTCCCAGCGGCCGCCGTCGGTGTCCTTGATCTCCGCGAACTGGCCGCCCGTCAGCCGGGGCCCCAGGATCTGTCTGTCCGTCGTGCCGTCCGAGCGCAGCCCGTAGGAGGCGGCGTGCTCGGACTCCACCTTTCCGATGCCGGCGACGAGCTGCCAGGGGATGTGGCAGCCCGGGTAGCGCTCGGCGGCGAGCTTCTCGGCGTTCTTGTAGGCGGCGAGGGCGGTCACCGGGATGCCCGTGCTGCCGTCGGGGGTGTCACCGCGGCCGGCGGGGGAGCCGGGCTTGCCGGAGGCGCCGGGGCGCGGGACGAGGTCGGGGAGGGTGAGGTTGGGGACGCCGTGCGGCTTCCGCTGCGGATTGTCGGGCCCGGGGGACGGGTCGCCGCCGAACGCGCCGCTGGCGGGGCTGGCGCCCACCGCGGCGGTCGTGAGGCTGGCGACGAGCAGAGCAGTGCACAGTCCCTGGCGGGAGACGCTCGCAGCGCGGGTACGAAGTATCTTCACGGAGGCTGCTTCCTCGGGAGACCGGCGGCCGTGTGAAGGGGGTTGCCCGTCTCCCCCCTCGGCCATAGACCCGAACACTAATTCCCAGTGGCCGCAGTTGTCTTGTCCGGGGACTGGCTTCACAGATTCTTCGCCGGCCCTTCCTCCGCAAGTGACCTTCCGGAGTGGACAGTTCCGCCTCGGTGCGTAGCGGATCTCCGGCTTCCGTCAGGGTCGGCCCCGCCAACCCCTAGGGGGTCCGCCGTACGTTCTCCTCCCCCCGGTTCGTACCGCAGGAGGAGGAGCGGGGCCCGGCCGGTGCCTAGATTTCTAGGGGCGGCCACAGTGCCGGGGTGGGGTTGTCCCCACCACCGAAAGACGGATTGGCACCATCGCCGCCGGCCCGCCTCGGCCAGCACCCTTGAACCCGTTACAGCGCCCCGTGCCGGGGCCCCCGCATGAGCTCATAGGAGAACCGCACCGTGACAACCGCTGTATCCATTCCCAAGGCCGGGGGCACCGGAGGTCGAGCGGCCGTCGCGGCGAGGGCCCGGCAGGTCGTCAAGGCGTACGGGTCCGGGGAGACCCGGGTCGTCGCCCTCGACCACGTGGACGTGGACATCGACCGTGGCCGGTTCACGGCCATCATGGGCCCCTCGGGCTCCGGCAAGTCCACGCTGATGCACTGCCTGGCCGGCCTCGACACGGTGACGTCGGGACAGATATTCATCGACGACTCCGAGATCACGGGCCTGAACGACAAGAAGCTCACGCGGCTGCGCCGGGACCGGATCGGCTTCATCTTCCAGGCGTTCAACCTGCTGCCGACGCTGACGGCCCTGGAGAACATCACGCTCCCCATGGACATCGCGGGCCGCAAGCCCGACCAGCAGTGGCTGGAGAGGATC
>NZ_JBTOLC010000079.1:0-14123 GCF_054551825.1 Streptomyces sp. L500 | reverse complement strand
AGCCGGCGGCGCCGGCGCCCGCGCCGCCCACGGGCGGCTGGCGACGGGCGGCGGCGGGCGGCGGCGGGGTCGTCCCGGAGGACTTGCGGGGCGCGAACCAGTCGCTCGTCCCCGAGCCCGAACCGGAATCGGAAGCGGAACCGCCGCCCGCGGCCGCGGCCGCGCCGGCCGCCGCGGCGGGGGACTTCTTGCCCGACTTGGGGCGCGTCGGCAGCCCCGACTTACGGGAGCCGGCGGGCGCGGAGGCGGAGGACGCGGAAGGCGTGGCGGGCGCGGCCGGCCCGGCGGACGCGCCGGGCCCGGACGGCGCGGCGGCGGCCGCGTCGGCGGCACCGCCCTCGCTGTCGACGGGCGTCCGCATGACGACGGGCGGAATGGGCCGCGAACCCGGGATGTTGATGCGGATCCGCGTCGTCATCGTGGTCTCGGTCTTCGGCTCGCTCGGCCTGGCGCCCGAGGCCGGCGAACCGGCGGAGCCGGATGCGGCGGCCTCCTCCCCCTGGGGGGACCCGTAGGGCGTGGTGCCCGAGGGGTAGGCGGCACCGCCGCGGCCCTGGGCCCCGGAGGACGAACTGTCAGATGCACGGCTCAAAGCAGGATCTCCCGGTTACTCTTCGCCGCCCTCTTTTGACCTCGCTATGGGTCGCCCATTGCCGGAGGCCAGGGGAGGCTCGGCGGCGCGCACCACCATACTGGGGACCACGGGCCCGTATTCGACGACTACTGGATCGCTCCCCCGACCGGCCGGATGACAGTCGGGTAGAAATCATCACGACACTTCCCAAGTCGGGCCTAAGCGCCGTCCGGTTGCGGCACTTTCGCAACCGTGGCGCACATCACAGCGACAGCCATGCCGCCCAGGAGGTAGGCGTACGAGCCCAGGCCCGCCTCGAAGAGGAAGTCGCCCTCGGCCCGGTTGGCCGCCAGGAGCACCACGGAGACGAGCCAGCCCGTGCCGGCCGCCGCGCCGCCCGCCCGGCCGCGCATGGCGACGACCGAGCCGTAGCAGAGCCCGCCGACGGCGAGGAGGGCCAGCAGCAGTCCGCCGGGGAACCAGCCGCCCTGGACGAGGGCGCCCGCGACGCCCGTGACGAAGCCGAGGACGGCCAGCCCCAGATAGGCGGCGAGCCGGCCGGGGCCGGGCACGGTGAAGAGTCCGTTGTTGTCCATGGGCCCGGCCATCACGCGCCCGTCCCGGCGAACAGGTCGTCCTCGCGGACGCCCTCGGCCGCCCCGGACGAGCCCCGGACGAGCCGGTAGTACTCGACGGGGAAGAGCGGCTGGCCCAGGTCGTTGGAGAGGGCGAAGAAGGGGCCGTCCACGGCGATCTGCGTGGCGTGGGCGCGCATCGCCGCCGCCTTCCGGTCGGCGTGGGCGGAGGCGTCGACCGCCGCCGTGACCTCCTCGTCGGGCAGCACGCCGGGGACGTCGTCGACGGAGGCGATGCCGGGGAAGAGGTCGCCCTCCCGGCCGGCCTCGCGCAGCCGGGCGAAGCCGGCCTCGACCACGGAGCGCGGGACGCAGTTCCAGTAGATCTTCGCGATCTCGTGAGGGTCGCCCAGGTCGCGGCGGAAGACCGGCTCGGCGGCGAGCTCGGCGGCGCGCATGGCGACGCGGTGCGCCTGGATGTGGTCGGGGTGGCCGTAGCCGCCGTTCTCGTCGTAGGTGACGAGGACCTGGGGGCGGACCCGGCGGATCACCTCCACGAGGGACGCGGCGGCCTCGTCGACGTCGGCGCGCCAGAAGCAGTCCGGGTGCTCGTTCTGCGGGGCGCCCATCATGCCGGAGTCCCGGTAACGGCCGGGACCGCCGAGGAAGAGGTGGTCGGTGACGCCCAGCTCGGCCATGGCGGCGGCCAGTTCGCCCGCGCGGTGGGCGCCGAGGGTGTCGTCCCGGTCGGCGGCCAGGTGCGCCAGGGCCGGCGGGATGACCTCGCCCTCCTCGCCGAGCGTGCAGGTCACCAGCGTGACGTGAGCACCCTCGGCCGCGTACTTGGCCATGGTCGCGCCATTGTTGATCGACTCGTCGTCCGGGTGCGCGTGCACCAGGAGCAGCCGGCGGCCGGGAAGATCGGTCATGGGGACAGCCTACGGTTCACGGCGGCCCGCCGGGGCGCCCCCCGCGACCGCCGCACCCGCGTGCCGCCCCGCCCGTCGTTCCGGCCGGCCCGACCCGTTCGGCCCTCAGAACTTGATGTTGCTGACCATGGCCGTGACGCTGGACGTGAACTGGTGGATGGTCGGGCCCACGGAGGAGCTGGCGAGGTAGAACCCCAGCAGCACGCAGATCGCGGCGTGGCCCGTCTTCAGCCCGGATTTCCGGACCAGCAGGATGACGATGATCGCCAGCAGCACCACCGCCGAAATCGAGAGTGCCACAGCGGCTCACCTCCAGGTACGCGCGGTCGGTCGGACGGCTTCGAGCGGATGGCATACGAATGCCCGAGGGCACGCGGACACCGGAGTTCTTACCCACTATGCGCGAGCGATCATAACTTTCCGTGCGCGTGCATGACTCGGAGCACAGGAGCAAACACGGGGCGCACGGCGAGTTCTCGCCGTCTTGGGTGAACCCGGTGGTAGGGGCCGTAGGCTCCCCCGCATGACCGGTCAGCTCTCGTTTCCCCGTCAGCACGCCCGTACTCAGCGCTTCACCCTCGGCGCGCCCCGTTCCTTCAGCGTCTCCCCGGACGGCACGCGCGTCGTCTTCCTGCGCTCCCGCGCGGGCACCGACCGGGCCAACGTCCTGTGGGTGCTGGATCTGGAGGAGGGCCGGGAGTACCCGGCCGCCGATCCGTTCGCCCTGCTGGGCGGCGCGGACGAGGAGCTGTCCGCCGAGGAACGGGCGCGCCGCGAGCGCAGCCGCGAGGGGGCGGCGGGCATCGTGGCGTACGCGGTGGACGCCGCTGTGGAGTTGGCCGCTTTCGCGCTCTCCGGACGGCTGTTCGTGGCGGAGCTGCGCGGCGGCACGGCCCGCGAACTGGACGTGCCGGGCCCGGTGAGCGACCCCCGGCCGTCCCCCGACGGCCGCTATGTGGCATATGTCGCGGACGGCGCTCTGCGGGTGGTGGGGACCGGCGGCGAGGGCCACGACAGGGCGCTGGCCGAGCCGGACGGCGCGACCGTCTCCTGGGGGCTGGCGGAGTTCGTCGCGGCCGAGGAGATGGACCGTTCGCGCGGCTTCTGGTGGTCGCCGGAGAGCGACGCGCTGCTGGTCGCCCGCGTGGACGACGCGCCCGTGCGCCGCTGGTGGATCGCCGACCCGGCCAACCCGGACAGCGCGCCCGCCGAGGTCGCCTACCCGGCGGCCGGCACCCCCAACGCGGAGGTCTCGCTCGCCCTGCTGGGCCTGGACGGTTCGCGGACGGACGTCGAGTGGGACCGCGAGCGCTTCCCGTATCTCGCGCGGACGCACTGGTCGGCGGACGGGGCGCCGCTGCTGCTCGTCCAGGCGCGCGACCAGCGGACGCAGGCGTACCTCACCGTCGACACGGGCTCCGGGGCCACGCGCGTGCTGCGCACGGACGAGGATCCGAAGTGGCTTGAACTTTTCGACGGTGTGCCCGCCTGGACGCCCTCCGGAGAGCTGCTGCGGATCTCCGACGAGAGCGGCGCCCGCGCCCTGCTGGCCGGAGACCGAGCCCTGACGGGACCGGAGCTGCACGTGCTGGCGGTCCTGGACATCGGCGAGGACGACGTCCTCGTCTCCGCGTCCGCCGGAGCGGGAGCCTCCGACCCCGAGCTGGGCGAGGCCCATGTGTACCGGGTCGGTGAGCGGGGCGTCGAGCGCGTCTCGGAGGGCCGGGGACGGCACTCGGCGGTCCGCACGGGCGCGGTGACCGTCCTGGCGACGGCGACCCCCGAGCAGCCGGGGACGGAGGTCCGGGTGCTGCGCGACGGCAAGCAGATCTCCTCCGTGGTCTCCCACGCCGAGACGCCGGTGCTGGCCGCCCGGCCCCGCCTCGTCGCGGCGGGCGCGCGCCGGATCCCCACCGCCGTGCTGCTGCCGAGCGGCTACCGGGAGGGCGACGGCCCGCTGCCGGTGCTCATGGACCCCTACGGCGGCCCCCACGGGCTGCGCGTCGCCGCCACCCACAACGCCCACCTGACGTCGCAGTGGTTCGCCGACCAGGGCTTCGCGGTCGTCGTCGCGGACGGCCGGGGCACCCCGCACACCTCGCCGGCCTGGGAGAAGGCCGTCCACGAGGACTTCGCGGGCGTCACCCTGGACGACCAGGTGGAGGCGCTGCGCGCGCTGGCGGAGGAGTTCCCGCTGGACCTCGGCCGGGTGGGCATCCGCGGCTGGTCGTACGGCGGCTACCTGGCGGCCCTCGCGGTGCTGCGCCGCCCCGACGTCTTCCACGCCGCCGTGGCGGGCGCGCCGGTCACCGACTGGCGGCTGTACGACACCCACTACACCGAGCGCTATCTGGGCCTGCCCGGGGAGCGGCCGGAGGTGTACGCCCGCAACTCCCTCGTCACCGACGACGGTCTGTCGTCGCCGGCGGATCAAACCCGTCCGCTGATGATCGTCCACGGGCTCGCGGACGACAACGTGGTCGCCGCCCACACCCTGCGGCTCTCCTCGGCGCTGCTGGCGGCGGGCCGTCCGCACGAGGTGCTGCCGCTGTCGGGAGTGACGCACATGACCCCGCAGGAGCAGGTGGCGGAGAACCTGCTGCTGCTCCAAGTGGACTTCCTCAAGCGCTCGTTGAAGATCAACTGACTCGCGTGGGGTGACCTCGGGCGCGGCGTGCTTGACCTGCTGTCAAGCACGCCGCCACCTCAATCCGCACAACCTTCGCTCAAAATGCGGGAGAAGAACGCGTCCCGCGCACCGGCCCCCTTGACTGCACCGCGCGCCCATTGCGAAAGTCCGCTCAGCTCACCCGTGTTGGTGATTGCCACGAGTGGCCGTGGTGACGAGAGTTGCGGGGGATGTGCGCGATGACGAGTCCTTCCCAGAGCCCTTCCGAGGCGCCCTCCCCGGCCGCCCCTCCCGACGGGGCCATCGCCGTACCCGGGGCGGCCGGGCTCGTGGGCCGCTCCCCCGGACAGCTGATGTGGCGGCGCTTCCGGCGCGACCGCACCGGCGTCCTCTCCGCCTGGATCGTGCTGTTCTTCTTCGTGGTCGCGCTGGCGGCCCCGCTGATCTCCCTGCTCTACGGCAAGGACCCCACCACGACCTACGGGCTCAACGAGCCCGGGCTGCTCAATCAGTACGGCTATCCGGTCCGGCCCAACGGCGGGATCTCCGGGGAGTTCTGGTTCGGCGTCGAGCCGACGCTGGGCCGTGACGTCCTCACCCAGCTCGTCTACGGCATCCGCACCTCGCTGCTGATCGCCGCCGCGGCCACGGTGCTGTGCGTGCTCACCGGCATCGTCGTCGGAGTGACCGCCGGCTACGTCGGCGGCCGGACCGACTATTTCCTCGGCCGCTTCATCGACCTGCTGCTGGCCTTCCCGGCCCAGCTGTCGTTCGTCGCCTTCACGCCCGTCGTCTACTCGCTCTTCGTCAGCCCCGGCAAGGAGACCCCGACGTATCTGCGGGTGATCACGCTGATCCTGGTGCTGTGGGTGCTGGGCTGGATGGGGCTCGCGCGACTGCTGCGCGGGCAGGTGCTGAGCCTGCGGGAGCGGGAGTTCATCGAGGCGGCGAAGGTCACCGGCGCCTCGCCCTGGCGGATCATCACCAAGGAGCTGCTGCCCAACCTCTGGACGCCGATCCTGGTGCAGGCGACGCTGATGCTCCCCACCACCGTGACCATCGAGGCGGGGCTGTCCTTCATCGGCGTGGGAATCCTGGAGCCCACGCCCGACTGGGGCCGGATGTTCGCCAACGGCGCGAAGTACTACGAAAGCGACATCACCTATATCTTCTTCCCCGGGCTCGCGATGATCGTCTTCGTGGTCGCCTTCAATCTGCTCGGGGACTCGGTCCGGGACGCCTTCGACCCCCGGACCAGACGCTGACGGCCCACCGGCCACGCGTCACTGCCATGACATGTCTCGATCCGTCCGGCGAACAGGCAGGTGCAGCGATCCATGACTCGAACGTCGAGGTCCCTCAGATCCCGGGTCCGGTTCTCGGCCGTCGCCGTGGCGGCGGGCGCCGTGGTGCTCGCCGCGTGCAGCAGCGGCGGCGGTGGCGGCGGCGGGGACGGTGACAAGAGCCAGGGGCCGGGCGAGGACAAGACCAGGTCCGCCAACTACTCCATCGGCACCAAGGCCGACTCCACCGGCCCGGCCCCCGCGGTCGCGGGCGCCAGGAAGGGCGGCACGGTCGGCGTCCTCCAGCGCGACGCCTTCAACCACCTGGACCCGGGCCAGATCTACTACGCCGACGTCCTCACCAACCAGATGCTCTACAACCGCACCCTGACCTCCTACAAGACGGACGACAAGGGCCGGGTCAAGGTCGTCGGCGATCTGGCCACCGACGCGGGCACGGCCTCGGACGGCGGCCGCACCTGGAAGTTCACCCTCAAGGACGGGCTGAAGTTCGAGGACGGCTCGCCGATCACCGCCCAGGACATCCGCTGGGGCGTCGAGCGGCTCTACGCCTCCTTCGAGACGGACGGGCCCCTCTACGTGCCGCAGTGGCTCTCCGGCGACGGCAACGACTTCCGCAAGGCGCTGCCCGACGGCCCCTACAAGGGTCAGCACCTCCCGGCGTCCGTCCTGGACACCCCGGACGACAAGACGGTGATCTTCCACTTCCGGACGCCGCACGCCGACACCCCCTTCGCCACCGCCATGCCCAACATCGGCCCGGTGAAGGCCGAGAAGGACACGCAGGCGAAGTACGACAACGCGCCCTTCTCCTCCGGCCCGTACAAGGTCGGCGACTACAAGGTCGGCAAATCCCTCACGCTCGTGCGCAACGAGCACTGGGACCCCAAGACCGACCCCATCCGCCACCAGTACGCGGACCGCTTCCAGATCAGCTTCGGCCACCAGTACGCCGACTCGACCCGGCGCTTCCTGGCCGACCAGGGCGACGACAAGAACGTCATGTCGTTCAGCAACGCCGTCGCCCCGGAGATGACGGAGAAGGTCCTCGCCCAGGCCGACACCAAGAACCGCCGGCTGCTGGAGATCCAGCCCTACGTCGACTACATCAGCTTCAACACCGACCGCCTCAAGGACGTACGGGTCCGCAAGGCCCTCGCCTACGCCATGCCCAACGGGCAGATCCTCCAGCAGAACGGCGGGGCGACCGCCGGGGTGATCGCCACCAACTTCCTCTCCCCCGCCATGGACGGCTACCAGCCCACCGACCCCTTCGGGAAGAAGGCCAAGCCCGCCGGCGACCCGGACAAGGCCAAGGAGCTGCTGAAGGAGGCCGGGAAACTCGGCCAGGAGGTCGTCTACGCCTACGCGAACACCGACGTCCAGCAGAAGGTCCAGGTCGTGGTCGTCCAGGCCCTGGAACGGGCGGGCTTCAAGGTGCAGCGCAAGGAGATCGACTCCAATGTCTGGCGCACCGAGATCGCGAAAGTGAAGAACGACTACGACCTCTACCGCACCTCCTGGGGCGCGGACTGGCCCGTCTCCTCGACCGTCGTCCCGCCGCTCTTCGACGGCCGGCAGATCGCCGACGGCGCCCAGAACTACGGCCACCTCAACGACACCAAGGTGAACACGGAGATCGACCGCATCAGCGCCCTGCCCGACGTCAAGCAGGCGGCCCCCGCGTGGCAGAAGCTCGCCGACAAGATCCTCACCGAGGACGTGCCGGGCGTGCCGACCTTCTACAACAACCAGTTCTCGCTGTGGGGTTCGAACCTCGGCGGGATCAAGTACCACCCGGTGTACGGGACCGTGGACCCGACCGGCGTGTTCCTGAAGCGGTGAGCTCGTGCTGAGATTCCTCGCCCGCCGAACCCTCGGCGCGATCGTCATCATCCTGCTGATCAGCGCGATCACGTTCTTCCTCTTCTTCGCGCTGCCCGCCGAGCCCGCCCTGATGTCCTGCGGCAAGAACTGCACCGCCGACTCCCTCGCGGTCATCAACAAGAACCTGGGCCTCGACCAGCCCGTGCCCGTCCAGTACTGGCACTACATGGTGGGCCTCTTCGCCGGCCGCGACCTCACCGTCGGCCACTGCCCGGCCCCCTGCTTCGGCTACTCCTTCTCCAACCAGCAGCCGGTCTGGGGCACGATCGTCGACCGCTTCCCCACCACGCTCTCCATCACCCTCGGCGGCGCGGCCGTCTTCCTGACCGTCGGCGTCGGCATCGGCATGCTCGCCGCCGCCTTCCGGGGCACCTGGATCGACAAGGCCGTCAGCTCCCTGTCCCTCCTCGGCAACGCCCTGCAGATCTACTTCGTGGGCGTCATCGCGCTGGCCGTCCTGGTCAGCGGGCTCCACTGGATGGACAACCCCGCCTACTACCCGATCACCGAGAACCCGGTGAAGTGGTTCACGGGCATGATCATCCCCTGGCTGGTGCTCTCCATCATCTTCATCGCCAACTACAGCCGGATGACCCGCTCCCAGATGATCGAGCAGCTCGCCGAGGACCATGTGCGCACCGCGCGCGCCAAGGGCCTCGGCAGACGCACGGTCTTCTTCCGCTACGCGTGGCGCGGGGCGATGGCGCCGATCGTCACCATCTTCGGCATCGACCTGGGCTCGCTGTTCGGCGGGGCGATCATCACGGAGTTCACCTTCAGCCTCCACGGGCTGGGGCGGCTCGCGGTGTCCTCCGTCAGCGAGACGGACCTGCCGACGCTGATGGCCGTGATGCTCGTCGGCTGCACGGCGATCGTCGTCGCCAACATCGTCGTCGACGCGGCGTACGCGTTCATCGACCCGAGGGTACGGCTGACATGACCACCCCCTTCCTCTCCGTGCGAAGCCTCCGCGTCCGCTTCGCCACAGAAGACGGCACCGTCCACGCCGTGGACGACCTCTCCCTCGACCTCCACCGCGGCCGCACCCTCGGCGTCGTCGGCGAGTCCGGCTCCGGCAAGTCCGTCACCGGCCTCGCCGTGCTGGGGCTCCACGACCCGCGCAACACCGCGATCGAGGGCGAGATCCTCCTCGACGGCCAGGAGATGACCACCGCCCCCGAGCCCGTCCTGGAGAAGCTCCGCGGCGACAAGGTCGCCATGATCTTCCAGGACTCGCTGACCGCCCTCTCGCCCTACTACACCGTCGGCCGGCAGATCGCCGAGCCCTTCCGCAAGCACACCGGCGCGTCCCGCCGCGCCGCGCGCCTCCGCGCGGTCGAGATGCTGGAGAAGGTCGGCATCCCCAACGCCGCGCTGCGCGTGGACGACTACCCCCACCAGTTCTCCGGCGGCATGCGGCAGCGGGCGATGATCGCCATGTCCCTGGTCTGCGACCCCGAGCTGCTGATCGCCGACGAGCCGACCACGGCCCTCGACGTCACCGTCCAGGCACAGATCCTCGATCTGCTGGGGGACCTCCAGCGGCAGTCCGGCTCGTCGATCATCCTCATCACCCACGACCTGGGCGTCGTCGCCAACACCGTCGACGACCTGCTGGTGATGTACGCGGGCCGGGTCGTCGAGCGCGGCCCGGTCCGCGAGGTGTTGCGCGAGCCCTACCACCCCTACACCTGGGGCCTGTTGGGCTCGATGCCGCGCCTCACCTCGGACGTGGACACGCCGCTCACCCCCATCCCCGGCACCCCGCCGAGCCTGCTGGCACCACCGCCGGGCTGCCCGTTCCAGCCGCGCTGCGCGTACACCTCCCTCGTCGGGGGCGACCGGTGCCGAACGGAACGCCCGGAGGCACCGGCGGGCCGCGGGGCGGCCTGCCACCTCACGGCGGAACAGCGGCGGACCGTCTTCACCGAGCAGATCAGGCCCCTACTGGGCTGAGGAGCGCCTCCAATGACCCACAGCATTCCCGCCCAGACCCGCGACGGCGAGCCGCTGCTCGTCGCCGAGGGGCTGACCAAACACTTCCCGATCACGGGCGGTTTCCCGGTGAAGCGGAAGGTCGGCGCCGTCCAGGCGGTCGACGGCATTGACCTGGCCGTGCGGGCCGGGGAGAGCTTCGGTCTCGTCGGCGAGTCCGGCTGCGGCAAGTCGACGACGGGCCGGCTGCTGACCCGGCTGCTGGAGCCGACGGCCGGCCGGATCCGCTACCGGGGCGAGGACATCACCCACGCCGACCGCAGACGGCTGGCCCCGATCCGCTCCGAGATCCAGATGATCTTCCAGGATCCCTACTCCTCGCTGAACCCGCGGCAGACGGTCGGCAAGATCATCGCCGGGCCGATGGAGATCAACGGCATCGCGCCCCCGGGCGGCCGCGAGGCCCGGGTCCGCGAGCTGCTGGAGGTCGTCGGCCTCAGCCCCGAGCACTTCAACCGCTTCCCCCACGAGTTCTCCGGCGGCCAGCGGCAGCGGATCGGCGTGGCCCGCGCGCTGGCGCTGGAGCCCAAGGTGATCGTCGCGGACGAGCCGGTGTCGGCCCTGGACGTCTCCATCCAGGCCCAGGTGGTCAACCTGCTGGCCCGGCTGCGGCGGGAGCTGGGCATCGCGTTCCTGTTCATCGCCCACGACCTGGCCGTCGTACGGCACTTCTCCCAGCGCGTCGCGGTGATGTACCTCGGCAGGATCGTGGAATCCGGCGACCGCGACGACATCTACCGCCGCCCCCGCCACCCGTACACCCACGCGCTGCTGTCGGCGGTACCGGAGGCGTCGGAGGCCGAGGGAACGACCCGGGAGAGGATCCGGCTGACCGGGGACGTCCCCTCCCCGATCCTGCCGCCGTCCGGCTGCCGCTTCCGTACGCGCTGCTGGAAGGCGCGGGAGAAGTGCGCGGAGGAGGTGCCTCCGCTGGTACCGGCGGAGGGCGACGGCGGGGGGCACCTGACCGCGTGCCACTTTCCCGAGTTCCCGCCCGGCCCGTAATGGGAGGCTCCGGGTTACGGTGAAAGGGCGCGCGAAACCGGCGCTCAGCAAGCGGAACGCCACCCGCCGAACCACGCGCGTGGGATATCTGTCAACTCTTGTTATCCCAGAGGCACATGCCTACTGTCTCCCCCATCGCGGAGCGGTGGTGGCCACACCAGGAAGCGAACCCTCAGGGAATCGACGAGCTCGAGAAGGAGGTGCACGCCATGCGCAAGATGATCCTCACCGGGGCCCTTTTCGCCCGGCTCACTCGTAAGGACCGCCTCACCCTGCCGTACTCGTACTACTAAACCGGCACGGTGACTCACCCGGTGGCCGCGGCAGCGATGCCGCGGCCACCGGCCTTCCGGCTCCCGACCGGCTTCTTCCGGCTCCCGGCCGGCCTCCTTCCGGCCTCCGACCGACCTGCGAGGCGTCCATGACCACCGCCGCTTCCCCCAGCGCCGGCACCGGCATCCCGGGCCCGGGCGGGGACAAGTACCTCGGAAACCTCCACGCGTTCAGCACGGACCCGCTCGGCTTCCTCACCGAGTGCTCCCGCACCTACGGGGACGTGGTGCGGCTCGGCGCCAACAATGTGCTGCTGACCTCGCCCGGCGACGTCGAGCGGATGCTGGTCGACCGCAACGCCAAGTTCTCCAAGGCCAGCGCGGACACCCGGCGCGGCTCGCGCCGCCAGGGCTTCCCGCGCTCGACCATGAACAGCGACGGCGCCACCTGGCAGGCCAAACGCCACCGGATGCAACCCGCCTTCGGCCGCAAGCTCTCCACCAAGGCGGCGGAGATCGTCGCCGACCAGGGCGAACGCATGCTCGCCGACTGGCGCCCCGGCACCCCTCGCGACCTCCAGGACGACGTCTCCGTGCTCACGCTGCGGCTGGTGACGTCCCTGATGTTCGGTGACGAGTTCAGCGAGGAGGACACCGCCGAGGTCGCCCGGCTGGTCGCCCCCATCATGGACCTGTCGACCTCCCCCGTGCTGCTGCCCGAATGGGTGCCCACCCCGCGCAAGCTGCGCATCCGGCGCTCGATGGCCCGCGTCGACCGCACCCTGCGCGCCCTCGCCGCCTCCCCGGCGGCCGCCGACCCCGACCGGGCGCCCGTCCTCCACGCGCTCGTCCACGGCGACCCGCCCCCGACCCCGGACGAGCTCCGCGACGAGCTCGCCACCCTGATCATGGCCGGGTTCGAGACGACGAACGACGCCGTCGTCTGGACGAGCGTCCTCCTCGCCCGGCACCCCGAGATCGCCGAACGGGTACGCGCGGAGGCCGAGGCGGCCTTCGCCGCCACCCCGGCCGGGCTCGCCCGCATGGAGGCCCTGCCGTACACCAACGCGGTGGTCCGCGAATCCCTGCGGCTCTACTCGCCGGTCTGGCTGACCAGCCGGGACGCCATGGAGGACATGGAGTTCAGCGGCCACGTCATCGCGGCCGGGACGACGGTGACCGTCAGCCAGTGGGTCGCCCACCGCGACCCCCGCCACTGGGAGGACGCGGAGGAGTTCCGCCCCGAACGCTGGCTGGGCAAGGGCCCATCCGTGCCGCGCGGTTCGTACTTCCCCTTCGGCCTCGGGCCGCGCGTCTGCATCGGCGCGGCGGTCGCGACGACGGAGACGGTCCACATCGTCGCGGACATCTGGCGCCGCTTCCGCCTGGACCTCGTCCGCCCGGAACGGATCCGGCCGCGACCGGCGCTGGCGTTGCAGCCGATGGGAGTCGAGGTCGTCCCGAGGGAGTGGTAGCTGATTTCAGCCCCTCCGGCGTTTGAGGACCGGGCCGGGGGCCTACTCCCCCGCCGGGACGACCCGCCGCTCCTCCGCGAAATGGCACGCCGAGACGTGGGCCACGGGGCCCCCGCCCCGAAACCACTCCGGCACCTCCAACCCCGGCACAACCTCCGCGCACTTCTCCCGCGCCTTCCAGCACCGCGTGCGGAACCGGCACCCCGACGGCGGGTCCGCCGGGGACGGAATGTCGCCGGACAACAGGATCCGGTCCCGACGGGCCCGCGCGAGCGGATCCGGCACCGGCACCGCCGACAGCAACGCCTGCGTGTACGGATGCGTCGGATGCTCGTAGATCTCCGCGTCCGTCCCCACCTCAGCGAAGCGCCCGAGGTACATCACCGCCACCCGGTCGGAGATGTGCCGCACCACCGACAGGTCGTGCGCGATGAAGACGTACGACAGCTCGAACTCCTCCTGGAGCCGCGCCAGCAGGTTGACCACCTGGGCCTGCACCGAGACGTCCAGCGCCGAAACCGGCTCGTCGGCCACGATCACCTCGGGCCGTAGCGCCAGCCCCCGCGCGATGCCGATGCGCTGCCGCTGCCCCCCGCTGAACTGGTGCGGATAGCGGTTGATGTGCTCGGGGTTGAGCCCGACCACCTCCAGCAGCTCCCGCACCCGCGCCCGCCGGCTGCCCTTGGGGGCCGCCTCCGGGTGGATCTCGAAGGGCTCGCCGACGATGTCCCCGACCGTCATCCGGGGGTTGAGCGAGGTGTACGGGTCCTGGAAGACCATCTGGATGTTGCGGCGGACCGCCTTCAGCGCGCGCCCGGACAGCCGGGTGACGTCCTCGCCCTTGTAGAGGATCCGCCCGGCCGTCGGCCGTTCCAGGTGGACGAGCAGCTTGGCGACGGTGGACTTCCCACAGCCGGACTCCCCCACGATGCCGAGCGTCTCGCCGCGCCGCAGGTCGAAGGAGAGGTCGTCCACGGCGTGGACGGCGCCGACCTGTTTCCTGAAGAGGATTCCCCGGTGCAGCGGGTAGTGCTTGACCAGCTCCCGTACCTCGAGGATCGCCTCGCCGTCAGCCCTCACCGAGGGTCTCCTTCCAGAAGTGGCACGCGCTGCCGCGCCCCGGCGCCACGTCGTACAGCGGCGGCCGGTCCGTGCGGCAGACGTCCCGGGCCAGCGGGCAGCGCGGGTTGAAGGGGCAGCCGGGCGGGACGGCGGTGAGGCTGGGCGGCATGCCCTTGATCGCGTAGAGCTCCCGGCCCTTGCGGTCCAGGCGGGGGATGGATTCGAGCAGGCCCTTGGTGTACGGGTGGGCGGGCGCGGCGTAGAGCTCGCGCACGGGGGCGGTCTCGACGATGCGGCCCGCGTACATCACCGCGATCCTGTCGGCGACGTCGGCGACGACGCCCAGGTCGTGGGTGATGAGGATGAGCCCCATGTCGTACTCGTTCCGCAACTCCGCCAGCAGGTCCATGACCTGC
>NZ_JBTOLC010000078.1:0-14434 GCF_054551825.1 Streptomyces sp. L500 | reverse complement strand
TTCACGCCAGAGGGGCGAAGAGGTCGACCCCGTTGCCGTCCGGGTCGTGGACCACCGCGTACCGCTGGCCCCAGAAGGCGTCCCACGGCTTCAGCTCACCGTGGTATCCGGCGGTGACCAGGTCCTCGTACACCGCGTCGACGTGTTCGGGACTCGTGCAGCGGAATGCGAGCCCCAGCCGGCCGCCGCCGCCCGTCGGTGGGCGCCACGTCGGGTGGAAGGAGCGGACGGTGCTCTCGGGGTCGAGGAGGAGGCGCAGCCCGCCCGGTAGGTCCGCCTCTACGTGTGGCTGGTCCTCTGAGCCTTCGGGGAACTCGATCCCCAGGCGTCGGTAGAAGGCGAGCGACGCTGCCAGGTCGGAGACGATGATGCCTACGGAGTGGAAGTGGGGTGCCGGTGTCGGGCTCATGTGCGGGAGCCTAGGCAGGGCTTGGGCGGTCGGTCTTGAAGGAAACGGACCCGCCCCGGCCCTGCCGACCGCGTTCGACGCTCAGTACGCCGGGTACGGCGGGACGTGCTTCGGGCTGGGGCCGTACTTGTTGTGCTCCGGCTTGGTGTCGAGGCACGTGAACACCAGCAGGACGATCCAGCCCACGACCGGGATCAGGCCGAACAGAATCCACCACGCCGAGCGGTCGGTGTCGTGCAGGCGCCGGACGGTGGCGGCGAGCGAGGGGAGGAACACCGCCACGACGTACACGGTCCCGATGAGGGAGTCCGTGCCGAACACGGCGTCGGCGATGGCCAGCACGATGCTGATGACGGTGCTGATCAGGGTGAACATCCAGTACTCCTGGCGGCGCGCCCGGCCGCTGAACACCGCGTATTTCTTGAGTACGGCTATGTACCAGTCCACTGGGTCTCCCAAAAGCAAAAGGCCCCGAAGAGCCCGGTTTCTGTAGGTAAAGGCGGGGTAAAAACTACACTATGTGGGGGATTTACGACACCCGCCACGGCCCCGCACCCCGTTGTCAGTGGTCACCGCTAGGTTCAGGCACATGAGTTCGGGACTGAGTGTGTATCTGCTGGACCCGGCCAGGACTCGCGCCCTGGTCGGCTCGCGTGACGAGCAGCTGCTGGAGGTCATCCGCGGCAACTTCGCCGAGGATCTGGCGCATGCCGACGACTGGTTCTCGCACGCGATAGAGGACGGCGCGCCCACGGCGTACGAGGCGCTGGAAGCCGTCGTCAACGGCGGGCCGTTCAGCGAGGACGACGAGCACGCCTTCCAGTACGGGTACGCGTACAAGCGGCTCTGCGACCTCACCGGTTCCTTCCTCGACAATTCCTGCTTCTGCCCCTTCCGGGGCAGTTGGCTGTCGGTGGTCGACGAGGGGCTGCGGGCCCTCGGGATCACGGCGGTTTCCGTCGAGGAGTTCGGCTACAGCAGCTTCCCCGATCCCCTGCCGCGGCCGTACGAGGCGCCGGGGTGTGGTGAGTGGAGCCCGGAGCAGTGCGCGAAGGCCCTGGAGCAGTTCGAGGAGACCAAGCGGAAGGGGCACGCCCCGCCGCTGGAGCCCGAGGTCGTCGAAGCGGTCATGGACGTCATCGGGTGGCTGAGGCACGCCGCGGCCCGGCCCGGGTTCGGGATCATCGGGTTCCGGTCTTAGGTCTCCAGCCCGTCATGGGTCTCCAGCCTGTCATGCGTCCCTCGCCGCCGCTCCCTCCACGATCGACAGGACCGTTCCCGTCGGGATGATCCGGGAGAGGTGAAGGCCCGCCTCCGCGAACAGGTCCCTGAATTCCCGCTCCGTGCGTTCACGGCCCACCAGCGACGCCATCATCATCAGGTCCAGCGTCTTGCCCTGGTGCGGGGCGTTGTCCTGCGGAATCACCGCGTCGATGACCAGGACCCGGCCGCCCGGCGCCATCGCACGGCGGCAGTTGCTCAGGATCGTCCTCGACTGGGCGTCGTCCCAGTCGTGGAGGATGCGCTTGAGGAGGTAGATGTCGCCGGGTGGGGCCGAGGTGAAGAAGTCGCCCTCGGCCAGCGTCCAACGTCCGGCCAGGGCCGGGGTGTTCAGGCGGTGGCCGGCCAGGACGTGGGGCTGGTCGTAGAGGATGCCCTGGAGGGCGGGGCGGTCGCTCAGGACGGACAGCAGGAGGCCGCCGTGGCCGCCGCCCACGTCCACCACCGTGGCCCCGGGCGGGAACGGGTACGCGTCGGCGATGGGCTGGTTCTCCGCGTCGGACATGGACGCCATGCCGTCGTGGAAGATCGCCGCCGTCTCCGCGTCCCGCTCGAAGTGGTCGAAGAACGGCACGCCGAAGATGCCCTCGAAGGCCGACGTGCCCTGCTCCACGCACCTGGTCATCTCGCCCGCCGGCAGCCACATCGTCCGGTCCGTGATCATCAGGACGGCCGAGCGGACCGAAACGGGTGCGTCCGAACGCAGTGCGTCCCCCGCCTCCGTCAGGCGGAAGCTGCCCTCCCCGTCCTCCTCGAACAAGCCCCGCGTGGCCAGAAGGCGCAGGACCCGGTGGAGGCTGCGGGGGTCCGTGCCCGTCGCCTTCGCCAGGTCCGACGGGGTGCGGGGGCCGTCCGTCAGGTGGTCCGCCACGCCCACGGCGGCTGCCGCGCGCAGCGCCGCCGGGTAGAGGAAGCCCAGGGCTTCGTCGATGATTCGAGCCGCGCTCGCTTCATTGGTCACCAGCCATGCATGCCCGGGGCGGCGGACGATTCCTCTTCCTCCAGCGTTAGCTTTAGGACGAGATCCCTTGATACGGAGGTTGTTGCTGTGGCAGTTCCTACGTCCCTGGTCGCCGCCGGTGGTCTCATCGGCGGTTACGGCATCGCACGGTGGACCAAGCAGCGGCCCCTCGGCGGAGTGGCCCTCGCCGCCGCCGGGGCTCTCGCCGCCAAGCAGTGGAAGGACACCGTCGGGGCTCCGGCCGCCGCCGGGCTCAGCGGGCTCTACGTCGCCGCGTTCGCCGGGTCGCATCCGCTGGCCAAGAAGGTCGGGGCCTGGCCGTCCGTGTTCGGGGTCGCCGGAGCGGTCGCGCTTGCGTCTTGGGCGGTGGAGCGGGGCGGCAGCCGCTGAGTGCTCCGCTGCGGGCCGGTGGGGGCTGATCGCGCAGTTCCCCGCGCCCCTTCGGGGCGCTCAGCTGAAGTCCAGCTCCCCCGTCCTCGTGCGCTTCAGTTCGAAGAACTTCGGGTAGCCGGCCAGTAGGCGGATGCCGTCGAAGATCCGCACCGCGTCCTCGCCCCGCGGGATCGCCGTCAGCACCGGGCCGAAGAAGGCGACGCCGTCGACGTGGAGAGTAGGGGTACCCACCTCCTCGCCCACCGGGTCCATGCCCTCGTGGTGGCTCTTGCGCAGCGCCTCGTCGTACTCCGTCGAGTACGCCGCCTCCGCCAGCTCCTCCGGGAGGCCGGCCTCGGCGAGGGCCTCGCGGATCAGCTCGTCGGTGGCCTCCCGGTCGGCGTTGTGGATACGGGTGCCCAGCGCTGTGTAGAGGTCCCGCAGCACGTGCTCGCCGTGCTCCTGGGCCGCCGCCGTGCACACCCGGACCGGTCCCCAGCCGGTGTCCAGGAGCCGGCGGTAGCGCTCGGGGAGGTCCTCGCGGCCCTCGTTGAGCACGGACAGGCTCATGACGCGGAAGCGCAGGTCGAGGTCGCGGTGCTGGTCGACCTCCGTGATCCAGCGGGACGTGATCCAGGCGAAGGGGCAGATCGGGTCGAAGTAGAAGTCCACCTTGTTTGTCATGACCACGAGCCTATGCGGCCGTTGTCCCATCGGACTGGTCCATTCGCGGCCCGTGGTCATGGGCCAATCACTTCGCCATCAAGCGGCCGACGCCGCCGTCAGCTTCGCCAGCTCCGCGTCCGTGAGCTTCAGCTCCGCCACCGCCAGCAGCGCCGGCAGTTGCTCGACCGTACGGGCGCTGGCCAGCGGCGTCGCCACCGTCGGCTGGGCCGCGAGCCAGGCCAGGGCCACGGTCGCGAGCTCGGCGTCGTGGGCGGCGGCCACCTCGTCGAGGGCGGCCAGCACGCGCGCGCCCCGCTCCGTCTCCAGGTACTTCACCGCGCCGCCCGCACGCGCGCTGTCCACCGTCGTCCCCGGGCGGTACTTGCCGGTCAGGAAGCCCGAGGCCAGCGCGAAGTACGGGACGGCGGCCAGGCCGTGCTCGGCGGCCACGGAGGCGAGTCCGCCCTCGTAGGTGTCGCGCGAGACCAGGTTGTAGTGGGGCTGGATCGCCACGTACTTGGCGAGGCCGGCGGCGTCCGAGAACTCGAGCGAGGCCCGCAGGCGCTCCGGCGAGATGTTGGAGGCCGCGATCTCGCGGACCTTGCCCTCCTTCACCAGGCCGTCCAGCGTCGTGATGATGTCCTCCACGGGGACCGACTCGTCGTCCACGTGCGTGTAGTAGAGGTCGATGTGGTCCGTGCGGAGGCGGCGCAGGGACGCCTCGACGTCGGCCTTGATGGTCGCGGGGGCCAGGCCGCGGTGCTCGGGCACGCCGTTGCCCACCTTGGTGGCGACGACGATCGCGTCACGGTTGCCGCGCTCCGCGAGCCAGTTCCCGATGACGGTCTCGGACTCGCCGCCCTGGTTGCCGGGCACCCAGGCGGAGTAGACGTCCGCCGTGTCGATGAAATTGCCGCCCGCCTCGGCGTAGGCGTCGAGGACGGCGAAGGACTGCTTCTCGTCGGCCGTCCAGCCGAAGACGTTGCCGCCCAGGTTCAGGGGGTGGACGAAGAGACTGCCGATATTCGTGCGATGCGTGTTGTCAGCCATGCGATGGTTCAACTCCCCTGCCGGGCCCGTTATTCCGCGGGCGCCGGTGCCGGCAGGGGGTCGGGAGGGGGGTGGACGGACAGGGGTGCCGCGATGTCCTCCAGCGAGCGTCCCTCCGCCCGTACCGCCAGGAACGCGGCCACCACTCCGCCCACGCACATCAGGGTCGCGCCGAGGCAGAAGGCCACGACCGTGTCGGCGACGACGCCGCTCTGGGTGAGGGCCGAGAAGAGGAGCGGGCCGCTGATGCCGCCCGCCGCCGTGCCCACCGCGTAGAAGAAGGCGATGGCCATGGCCCGGGTCTCCATCGGGAAGATCTCGGAGACGGTGAGGTACGCGCTGCTGGCACCCGCCGAGGCGAAGAAGAGGACCACCGCCCAGCAGGCGGTGAGCGTGACGGCGTTCAGGTGCCCGGCGCCGAACAGCCAGGCGGTGCCGAACAGCAGGACCCCGGCCAGGAGGTACGTCGACGAGATCATGATGCGTCGGCCCAGGGTGTCGAAGAGCTTCCCGAGGAAGAGCGGGCCGAGGAAGTTGCCCACTGCTATGACCGCGAAGAAATAGCCGGTGCGGGAGGTGGAGACGCCGAAGAAACGGGTGAGGATGGCGCCGAAACCGAAGGTGATCGCGTTGTAGAGGAACGCCTGGCCGATGAAGAGGGCGAGCCCCAGAATGGCCCGGCGCCGGTAGTCGGAGAAGACCGTGCGGGCGATGTCGCGGAATCCGAAGCTCTCGCGCTGGCGGATGGCGAAACGCCCTTTGGCCGGAGGCAGTTCGATGCCCTTTTCCGCGATGACGCGCTTCTCGATCGACGTGACGAGCCGTTCGGCCTCCTCCGCCCTGCCGTGGATGAACAGCCAGCGCGGACTCTCGGGCACATGGCGGCGGACGAGCAGGATGACCAGCCCCAGGACGACGCCCAGCCCGAAGGTCAGCCGCCAGCCGATGGCCTTGGCGAAGATGCTGGTGTCGAGCATCAGGATCGACAGCAACGAACCCGCGATGGCGCCGAGCCAGAAGCTGCCGTTGATGATGAGGTCGACACGGCCGCGATAGGCGGCCGGGATCAACTCGTCGATGGCGGAGTTGATCGCCGCGTACTCACCGCCGATACCGAAACCCGTCACGAAGCGGAAGGTGAAGAACCACCAGGACGAGTACGAGAACGCGGTCAGGGCCGTCGCGGCCAGATAGACCGCGAGCGTGACCATGAAGAGCCTTTTACGGCCGAAGAGATCGGTCAGCCGGCCGAAGAAGAGCGCACCGGAACAGGCGCCCGCCACATAGAGCGCGGCCGCCACTCCCGTCACCCCGCCGGAGGTGATCGGCAGACCGCTGCCCTGCTCGGAGAGCCGGCCGGCGATATTGCCGACGACCGTGACCTCCAGGCCGTCCAGGACCCAGACGGTGCCGAGGCCGATCACCACGGTCCAATGCCACCGGGACCAGGGCAGCCGGTCCAGGCGGGCGGGCACGGACGTGGTGATCGTCGCGGTGGTCGTCACGTCATCTGATTTCCCGATCGCTCGCAGAACATTCCCGGGATATCCGATATCGGGTGGTTCTGGGGGCGCTATGACCTGATTGCCCTGCCCGGCTTGCCGACCGGCGGCTCCCCTCGTTACGGCTCCAGGCCCCTGCCGCGCAGCCACGACAGCGGGTCCACCGGCGCGCCGCCGCCCGGCCGGACCTCCAGGTGGAGGTGGGGGCCGGTGACGTTGCCGGTCGCGCCGACCCGGCCGATGACCGTGCCCGTGCCGACCTTGCCGGACGTGACCACCATCGACGACAGGTGGCAGTACCAGACCTCGGTACCGTCGTCGAGCGTCAGCACGACGCGGTAGCCGTACGCGCCCGCCCACCCCGCCTGGGTGACGGTGCCCCCGCCGACCGCCTTCACCGGGGTGCCCGTGGGGGCGGCGAAGTCCTCGCCGGTGTGGTTCGCGGACCACATGTTTCCCGCCTGGCCGAAGCCGGCGGTGAGGGTGTACGAGGCCACGGGGAGGGTGAAGGTCCCGCCGGCCGCGCGGTGGGCGGAACGTTCCGCGCCACCTGACGAGCCCGTCGCGTGCCGCTCCTGAACACCGGCCGAACCGTCCGTCGCCGACCCGGCCGCCGCCGACCCGGCCGTATCCTCGCCCCCGCCGGCCGCCTCCCGCGCCGCCCGCTGCGCGGCCTCGTACGTCGCCGCCTTCGCGTCCGCCGCCTGGCGCTCGGCCGCCTCGCGCTCCGCCGCGGCCTTCTCCGCCGCCGCCTTGCGGTGTTGCTCCGCCGCGGCCTGCGCCACGCGCGCCTGCGCCTCGGCCTCGGCGGCGATCTGCTGGTGCTCGGCCTGCTGGAGGATGCGGGCCCGCAGCACCTCACCGGCGTCGACGGTGTCGCGCACGGTGCGTACCGTCTCGACGGGGGCCTGCTGTGCCTCGGCGGTCTGCCGCGCGCCCTGCCCGTGGCCGTCGGCCATGAGCGAGCCGACGACCGGAATGCTCTGGGCCAGGTCCGGCATGGATATGGGAGCCTGCGGACGGTCCTGGGCGCTGGCCATGCCGCCCGCGCCGACCGCCGCGATCATTCCGGCGCCGAGGACCGCGCCGCTCCGGGCCATCGTGCCGCCGCGCGGCTTGACGACGCGGTGTCTGCCGCGGACGGGCGCCGCCGGGTGGTCCTCGCCGGGGGCCCACTCGCCCGTGGCCGACGACTGCGCGGGGGCGGCGAATGCCCCGGGGGCCGCTTCCGGTTCGTAAGGGGGGATGTAGGCGGGAACGAACGGAGGGTCGTACGAACTGCCGTCGAGCTCGGAGCTGTCGGACCTGTTGGACGCCACTGGGGCGACTCCTTTCCTTCCTGCTCGCCTACCGGGTTAGCTGACGGGTTCGGAGAAGGAAGGTCTCCTACAGGCCGGCGTACGGGCCCGATTCACCCCAAATGATGGTTCCCCGGTTCCACCCACGGGATTCGGCGAAGGCGCACGGCACCGCCCTTGCGGCGGTGGCAACGACCGCGCTGCGTTATCGAACGTTAATAGACAGGGCGGCTGGATTCCAAGCCGAAAGGGTGAAGCGGGCAGGCGCGTTGGGGCACTTTATAAGGCGCTTACTTCTGACCGTTCGTCAGTCGTTATGGACCTGAGGAGATCGCAGGCGCACGGTACGGCCGGTGACCTGGGGGCGTTTGTGGGTGATGGGCGCGGTACGGAGCCGGCCGTCGATCCGCCGGATGGCGAGCAGGGCCATGTCGTCGTCCGTGCGCCCGCCCGCGTGCCGGGCCACGTCCGCCGTGAGGGAGTCCAGCAGGGCCTCGGGGCTGCGGAACTGCTTGCCGCGCAGCCGCGGCCGGGGGTCGTAGAACGTCCCGGTCGCGTCCCTGGCCTCGGTGACCCCGTCGGTGAACAGCAGCAGCGTCGACCCCACCGGGAACTCCCACTGCTCCACCCGGTCCGGCCACACGCCCAGGTCCCCCATCCCCAGCGGCAGGGCGGGCGCCCGGGGGTGGGTGTCGCCGACGGTGCCGTCGGAATGGAGGAGGAGCGGGGGCGGATGACCGCGGTTGACGATGCGCAGGGCGCCCGCGCCCGGTGGGACCTCGGCCAGGACGGCGGTGGTGAACCCCTCGGCCTGATCGACGTTCGCGCGCCGCGCGCCCTCCCGCTGCAGCGCGCGCTCCAGCCGCGCCGCCAGCCCCTCCAGCGTGCGCTCCTGCTCCGCCGCCTCCCGGAACGCGCCGATCAGGATCGCGACGGCCTCCACCGCGCCGAGCCCCTTGCCCCGTACGTCGCCGACGATGACGCGGACGCCGTAAGGGGTGTCCTGGACCGCGTAGAGATCGCCGCCGATCCGGGCGTCGGCCTGTGCGGCGACATAGCGCGCGGCCACCCGGAGCCCGCCGATCCGGGCCGGGGGCGTGGGCAGCACGGCCCGCTGGGCGGCCTCCGCGACGCTCCGCACCGACGCCAGCCGGCGGTTGCCGCGGCATACGACGCGGTTGATGCCGACGGCGAGCGCGCCGACGGTCACGACGGTGACGACCTCGGTCACCGACTCGCCCACCTCCGGCGCCTGCCGTGCGAGGGAGAGGGTGACGATCGCCGCCAGGGCCGCCACCGCCGCCAGCAGGGTGGCGGGCAGGGAGAGGAGCGAGGCGGCGACGAGGGGCGCGGAGACGAAGAAGGGGGCGGAGGAGTACTTGGGGGGCGTGAGGACGTCGAAGACGACGCCGCCGGTGATCACGGCGGCGGGGAGGCAGCGGGCGAGAACGACCGGCGCCCACCCGGGGAACGGCTCGCAGAGCGGATCCGGTCCGGGCGGCGGCCCGTCTCGCTTCCCCACCGTGTGTTCTCCTGACCGGCCGACGTCCCTTGCTCCGTCCCACCCTCGCGTCCGGCGCGCGGGCGGGCGAACGGGGGTGAGCCGTTCGGGGACGCGAGGGGGGCGTGGGAGGACGCCCGGGGACGTCGGCGTCAGGACCTCAACGCATCAGGACCCCAGGCCCTCGATGCATCAAGGTCTCAATGCGTCAGGACGCGGCGGGACGGCGGCCACCGCCGCCGCTCCGGCGCCGGCCGCCGACGGCGTTGCCCGGGCGGGTGCCACCCGAACGGCGCGCGCCGTCACCGCCGTTGCCGCCGAAGCCGCGGAACGGACGGCCGCCGCCGTTGCCGGCACCCGAGCCCGCACCGGCGCCGTTACCGGCACCCGAGCCGGAACGGGAGCGGGAGCGGGAACCGCGCGAGCGCGACGGCTTGGTGCCCTGACCGGACTGACCGCCCTGGCCGCCCTGCTGCTGGGCCGGGACCGGCGGCGCGATGACGACCGGGACGCCGCTGGGCTCACGGGCACCGGTGATCCGCGCGAGCTCGGGGTCGGTCGGGTAGGTCTTGATGACGTTCGGAGTGATCTGCGCCGTGGTCATCATGCGGCTCATCTCGCGCCGCTGCTCGGGCAGGACGAACGTGACGACCGTGCCGGACTCCCCCGCGCGGGCGGTGCGGCCACCGCGGTGGAGGTAGTCCTTGTGGTCGACCGGCGGGTCGATGTTGACGACGAGGTCGAGCCCGTCGATGTGGATGCCGCGCGCGGCGACGTTCGTCGCGATCAGGGCGGTGACCTGGTCGGTCCGGAACTGGTCCAGCACCCGGTTGCGCTGCGGCTGGCTCTTGCCGCCGTGCAGCGCGGCGGCCCGTACGCCCTCGGACAGCAGCTTCTTCACCAGCCGGTCGGCGCCGCGCTTGGTGTCCACGAACATGATCACGCGACCCTCGCGGGCCGCGACCCGGGCGACGGCGTCCTTCTTGTCCTGGTCGGTGACGTGGAACAGGTGGTGCTCCATGGTCACCACGGCGCCCACCGAGGCGTCGACGGAGTGCGTCACCGGGTCGGTGAGGAAGCGGCGGACGAGCCGGTCGACGTTGCGGTCCAGGGTCGCGGAGAAGAGCATCCGCTGACCGCCCGGGGCGACCTGCTCGAGCAGCTTGGTGACCTGCGGCAGGAAGCCCATGTCGGCCATCTGGTCGGCCTCGTCGAGGACCGTGATCGCCACGTCGCGGAGCGCGCAGTCACCGCGCTGGATGAGGTCCGCGAGCCGTCCCGGCGTCGCGACGAGCACCTCGGCGCCCCGCGCGAGGGTCTGGGCCTGGCGGCCGATGGACATGCCGCCGACGACCGTGGCCATCCGCAGGTTGACGGCGGTCGCGTACGGGGTGAGGGAGTCGGTGACCTGCTGGGCCAGCTCCCGCGTGGGGACGAGGACGAGCGCGAGCGGCCGCTTCGCCTCGGCACGCCGCCCCGCCGTACGGGCCAGCAGCGCCAGCCCGAAGGCGAGGGTCTTGCCGGAGCCCGTGCGGCCGCGGCCGAGGACGTCACGGCCGGCCAGCGAGTTGGGGAGGGTCGCCGCCTGGATCGGGAACGGCGCGGTGACGCCCTCGCGGGTCAGCGTGGAGAGCAGGCCGCCGGGCATGTCCAGCTCGGCGAAGGAGTCGACGGCCGGCAGGGCCGGGGTCGTGGCGACCGGCGTCTCGAACTCACCCTGGAGGGGAGCGGCGGGACGACGGGCGGGCTGCCGCCCGCCGCGGGAACGGGCGTCCGTGGAGCGGTTGGCGTCCGTGGAGCGGTTGGCTCCGGCGGAACGGTTGGCGCTCGTGGAGCGGGCGGGGCGTGCGGAACGAGTCATTCGGGGGACCTTCCCTCAGTGGGGTGGCACGCCCGGTTTCGGGAGACTCGTATCGCGGGCAGCCCTGGACGGACGTTCCGGCGTGAGCCCTGGGCGCGCTGGCGCTGGGCGGCAAAAGGCCCGCACCCAGTGGTGCGGGCCCTCGCCGTGCGGTGTCGCGTCACGCGTCGACGCGTCACGCGGGGCCGGACGAATCCGGCCGTTCGTCAGATGTTGACGATGTTCTCGGCCTGCAGGCCCTTCTGGCCCTGCGTGACGTCGAAGGAAACCTTCTGGCCCTCGAACAGCTCACGGAAGCCGTTGGAGGCGATGTTCGAGTAGTGGGCGAAGACGTCGGGGCCGCCGCCGTCCTGCTCAATGAAGCCGAAGCCCTTTTCCGAGTTGAACCACTTCACGGTTCCAGTAGCCATGTCCGTCTCCTTCATCATTCGGGTGGGCCCCGGACCGGACATAGACCGGCGAAAACAAAAATGCGCCTTCGGCTACATAACCGTCAGGCGCACACGAGTTCATGGGTACCACAACTGCAACGCACCCAACCATACCACGTGGTCCCGTTTCCTGTTGATCATGGTCGGCCGACCCCGCCCCCGGGCTCTGCCGCCGGGCCCTATAACTCCACGCCCTGCGCCCTGGCATGGCGGTCGGCGGCCACCTCCGCCTCCGCCTCATCGAGATACACCTCACACACGAGCCGTCCGTCGGCCGTCATGTTGTGCTCCAGCTCCCAGAGGCTGACCTCGCCGCCGCCCTCCAGCAGGAACGCGTGCTCGTAGAACCGGCACCAGGTGGCATCGCGGCCCGTACCCCGGCGCCTGGGCTTGGTGATCAGCGCGATGTGGTGGCCGAGCGCCCCCTGGAGCAGCTCGCGGACGACCTCGCCCGGCCCGTCCGCGTTCTCCGCGCGGCGCAGCAGCCTGCGGGCGTGATCGGGCGACGCCTCGGCGACGTACTCCCGGCGGGGCCTCGTCGGGCCCATCGCGAGCAGCAGCTCCTCCGCCAGCCAGGCGGGCAGCTCCTCGGACTCGCTCCCCGGCCCGATGCCCCCGCCGCCGATCCGGTCGTGCACCCGGCGCTCGGCGGCGTCGAGCGCGCCGTCGTCGGTGTAGAGCTCGTAGAGGTAGCGCTCCTGGGGCCCCGTGTCGTGCTCCAGCTCGTAGAGGACGAGGCTGCTGCCGTCGGCGAGGAGGAAGACGTGCCGGTAGGTGTTGCACCGCAGGGGGCGCCGGCCGTCGTTGCGCTGGCGGTACGAGCGGAGCTCGGTCTGGTGCATCAGCGCGGTGCGCAGCCGGTCCAGGAGCGGCTCACCGATCTCGAAGCCGTTCTGGGCCCGCTCCAGCAGCTCCGCCACCTGCTCGGCGGGCGTCGGCTCGGAGCCGGCGGAGCCGTCCGGCTCGCCGCGCCGCCCGCTCTCGCCCTCGCCCCCGCCCACTCGCGTCTGCGCCATGCCCGTCGCCTCCCGACCTTCGCCGCACCGGTACTGCCCACCCCGCGCACTTACCGTAGCGGCGCGAACACACGACGGGGGCGGGGTTTCCACGAAGTCGCTCGCGCGACGCCGCTCGCGCTGGCGTTCGCCACACTCCACGGGTGCGGGTGCTTCGGCTGCGGGCCGCCTCTGGCTGGTCGCGCCCACGCGGCGGCAGCCGCACGACGACACGGCCTCGCGCCCCTTACGGGGCCTTACGGCCGCCCAGCCACCAGCCCACCAGGCCCGCCGCCGACAGCAGGGCGCCCGCTCCCACGAAGGCCCCGGCGGGGGCCGCGTCCACGACGGGGGGCAGGAGGAGGAGGCCGGCCATTCCGGCCGACCGGGTGACCGTCTGGTCGACGGTCAGGAGCCGGAGGCGCTCCGCCGGGGCGAAGCGGGTCAGGTGGGCGCGCAAGGTCACCGCGCAGACGGGGAAGAGGAGGCCGGAAAGGACGCAGAGGGCGATCACGACCGCCATGGAGTCCGCCACACCCAGCCCGGCCAGCGCGCATCCGGACAGCGCCCAGGCGAGGCAGTACATGCTGATCCAGGACCCGGCGGGGCCGGAGGAGCCGGCGGCGGCCGGCCGTCCGGCGAGCTGGCCCGTGAGCAGGTTCCCCGCGAGGCCGCCGGCGGCCGTGGCGGCGAGGGCCAGGCCGTATCCGGTGGCGCCCTGGCCGAAGCGGGAGACGAGCAGCGGGGGCAGGCCGACGGTCGAGACCGCCGCGGTGAACAGGGCCACACCGTGCACCGCGACCGCGATCGCGATCCGGGGGTGGCGGTGGAGGAGGGGCCGGGCGGGGACGCCCGCCGTCGCCCGCACGGGGCCGGTGGGCGGCTCCCCGCCCCCGGGGCTCGCCGTGCGGCGGCCGAGCCAGCCCAGGGCCAGGGCGGAGACGACGAAGGTGCAGCCGTCGACGGCGAACAGTTCGATCTCGGACACGAGCAGCAGGAGGACCCCGACGCTCCCCTGCCCGAGGACCCCCGCGATCCTCGACGTGAGGTCGAACAGGCCGCTGACCAGCGGGAGCTCCTCGACCGGCACCAGCTGGGGGACGAGCGCGCCGAAGTTGGGGTCGAAGACCGCGCTGAGCGTGCCGAGCAGCAGGACGAGCGTCAGCGTGATCAGGAAGCCGGTCGTGTCCGGCGACCAGAACAGCGGCACGGCCAGGGCGACGGCGGCGCGGCCCGCGTCCAGCCAGGCCAGGGAGCGCCAGCGGGAGAAGCGGGCCATCAGGTAGCCGGCGCCGCCGAGGGCTATGTAGGGGAGCGATTCGACGGCGGCCACCAGGCCCGTCCGGGAGGACGAGCCCGTCGCCTCGTACACGACCCACATCGCGGCCAGCCCGTAGAGCCGGTCCCCCAGCACGGACAGGGTCATCGACAGCCACAGCACCCGCACGGAGCGGCAGCGCAACAGGCGTATGTGTTTCATCGCCTATGCCTCTGGCCCATGTCCCATGGCGCGTTACCTCCGGCACATCCACTTCCGGTGGCGGCACACAGTAGGGCGAGTGTCCAGAGCACCTCCCGGGCATTGGCCGTCAAACCCGGACCAGTCCCGCCACGTCGCCACCCGCACGTGTGGCGTTGTTCGCCCCGCGTCTCGGGAAGCGGACGACGGGGGACGCGCTCGGCCATCCGGGGACGCGCCGCGCGCCACATGACACCGCGACGACATAGAGTGACGGGAGCATTGCTCCGCGTATCCGAGGGTCTGCCGTGCGGGCCGCGAACGTCACGCGAGCGCGATGTGGACCATTTCAGGACGCGAGGGATCGGCGGCCGCCGGCCTTCCTTCGTCCTGCTGAGGCGAACTGGAGGTTTCCCAGTGGCGAAGGCGAAGTTCGAGCGCACAAAGCCGCACGTCAACATCGGCACCATCGGTCACGTCGACCACGGCAAGACCACGCTGACCGCGGCGATCACCAAGGTGCTGCACGACAAGTTCCCGGACCTGAACCCCTACACGCCCTTCGAGGACATCGACAAGGCCCCGGAGGAGCGTCAGCGCGGTATCACCATCTCCATCGCGCACGTCGAGTACCAGACGGACGCCCGG
>NZ_JBTOLC010000077.1:0-14790 GCF_054551825.1 Streptomyces sp. L500 | reverse complement strand
CGCGGCAATGACATTACTGCCCATCCGGAACTGAAACTCGCCCGGTGGGTGGCCCGTGAGCTCGACCCGGAGGCGGCCGCACGCACGACCCTGTACACCAGCTGTGAGCCCTGCACCATGTGTGCGGGCGGTATCGTCCGCTCTGGCCTCGGCCGGGTCGTTTACGCG
The DNA here is from genome assembly GCF_054551825.1 of Streptomyces sp. L500. NCBI lineage: Bacteria > Bacillati > Actinomycetota > Actinomycetes > Kitasatosporales > Streptomycetaceae > Streptomyces > Streptomyces sp. L500. The sequence goes on along the minus strand of NZ_JBTOLC010000077.1, from coordinate 14,622 downwards.
CTTTCCGCCGAGCAACTCGTCGAGCTCAACCCGGCGTCGGGTCAGTGGCCGACGGTAGCGCAGGACGGCCCTGCCCTGTTCGGCGAGGCGCGCGCCCCTATAGACGCCTACTACCGGCCGCACTGATGCGCCCACCTCGCACCGAAGTCCGCCGGGCACCGGGAGCCGTCCCGGATACGGTTGCGCCATGACGCCCCGGCCCCAGCTGGCCAGGAGCTGCTCGAGCCCACGCTGCACGGGTGGCGCCGGGGCCGGCAACGGCCACACGCCCTCACCGAAGCGCCCGTGAACGGCGGGGGGGGGGCTGCCTTTCCCCGCGCGGGGGAGACAGCGGTACGGACACTCCTCCCGAGGCCGGCTCGAGGCCGGTCCTCTGGGACGATGCCGGGGCGACGAAACGCCGGGACGATAGTGCACATGACCACCACCCGACTCGTCCCCGGCCTCCCGCCCCCGCCTCGCTGGGCCGTCCGGGCGGCCCATGCCGCCGCGCTGGTCACGTTGCCGTCCGGGGTGTGGCGCCTGCTGCTGGCGGCGGGTTTTACCGCCGGGTACACCGGGACCGGGTACGAGGCGATGGGCTTCACGGGCTGGGGTGCGGTGTACGTGGCCGGGCTCAGTATGGCCGGGGAGTTGCTGGCGCTGCTCACACTCGGACTGGTCCGGCCGTGGGGTGAGATGCTGCCGCGGTGGATCCCCCTCGTCGGCGGGCGCCGGCCGGACCCGCGCATGGTCACCGTGGCGGCGGGCCTCGGCGCCGGGGTGCTGACCCTGGGCCTTGCCCAGTTCGCCTTCTGGTGGGCCTTCCCCCACCCGGGCATGACCCCTGGCGGCAACACCCTCGCCGGCCTCCTCTACCTGCCTCTCGTCGCCTGGGGGCCACTCCTGGCTGCCGTCACCCTCGACTACCGCCGCCGCCGCCGGCGTCGCGTCGCGGGGGCCTGACCGGTCCGGCCATGCCGGTGTACGGCGCACAGTGCATGTTCGCGTGGACAGCAGCACCGTGCGCAGGCCGGATTCTCACCCGGGGGTGGGGGCGGTTCGGGTACGGGGGACTACAGTCTTGCCCCAGACCGGCCGTGACATACGGCTTACCGCCGTACCCGAAGGACTGCCCAGGCCCGCAGCCTTCGCCATTGCCGAGGCTTCAGCACCCGCCCCCCCCCACACACAACACCACGCTCTCGTCCGCACCCGGCACTTCCCCGTCTTCGGTGCTCTGCGCACCCTGATCGGTGGGGCCGCGAAGGGTACTCCAGTGCCAGGAACGCGTCCCGGGGACACGTTGCACGAGCCGGCAGCCGGCAAGGTGGCTGTCGCGCCGCACGACACCCCGCTGCCCGCACGACACCCCGCTGCGCCCCGGCGATCTGGCGTGACCGCGGAGGACTCGATCGCCGTCGACTCCTCGGCGTCCGCCGCACCCCGCCATGGCCGTGCACGCCGCCCAGCAGGGTGGTGTGCTCACGACGAACGCGATCGAGGTTGGGTCGGTGAACGCGTGGATCGGCCGGGCGGTCAGGGCCCGTGGGTATTTCCCGGACGAGACTCGCCGTCATGAAGTGCGTCTGCATGGCGGTCATGTCCCTGGACCCTGTCGGCAAGGGCCTGGCCCGCTGGGCCATGTGCGGGAAGACCGTCCTGGACAGACCGTTGTGAATGCCTTCGGTATCACATCTGGCGGCCGGCTCTCCGTAGCCCGTCGGTAACCCCAGCCACCCTCGACGCATCGTTCGATCGGTGGACCGGCGCCGGCGGGAGGTGGTTTCCGGTACTCGTGAGGATGGCGTACGGTGGGGTCTGCCGACGCGGGGTGGAGCAGCTCGGTAGCTCGCTGGGCTCATAACCCAGAGGTCGCAGGTTCAAATCCTGTCCCCGCTACTGCTTCAAGAGGGCCCGGATCCGATGGGATCCGGGCCCTCCCGCATTCCTGGCCGCCCCTGGGCCCACGCCCCTGACCTGCCACTTGGCCTGGCCTGGGCTGTGTGTGCCCAAGAGGCCGGGGCGGAGACAGGTCTGGTGATTCGAAGGCACTGCCGCGCCCCGGCGTCTGTGTTTCGAAGGCGGTTGGATGTTTTCTCCACCGAGTGCGAGGCGGCGGTCCCTGCCTCGGCCGGTTTGCCGGACAGGGTGGCTACGACGCCGGCTACGTCACCGGGTGCTTGGGGAACTTCGTCGCCGCCGCACAACGGGCCAGGGCCGGGAACGGCGGGATCGTCGTCTGTGAAGCCGGCGCGTGCTTGTGGGCTTGTGCTCCCCGCACGGTGTCCGTGATGGACGCCGTGTTCAGGGGGCGCCGGTGTCCGCGATCCGCGATCCGCGATCCGCGGCCCGCGGTCCGGCGCCCGCGGTCCGGCGCCCGCGGTCCGGCGCCCGCGGTCCGGCGCCCGCGGTCCGGTGTCCGTGGTCAGTGCCGGGCCCGGGCGAGGAAGGTGTGGTACCAGGCGAGGGTGTCGTCCAGGGTGGCCTCGAGGGCGGTCGGCTTGATGCCGAAGGTCTTCTGGATCGCGGTGGAGTCCATCACCTGCGGTTCGGTGTGCTGGTAGAACAGCTCGGCGTAGGAGTCTGTGAAGACCTCGTCGAACGGCCCGAAGGGGCGCGGCTCGCTCATGATGGTGATCTTCAGGGGCTGTCCGGTCTTCCGTTCGATCTCCTGGAAGATCTCGCGGGTGGTCCGGGCGGGGCCGGTGGGCAGGTGCCAGACGCGGCCGTCGCCGTCGGGGTGTTCGCCCAGGGTGGCCAGGCCGGTGGCGACGTCGCGGATGTCGGTGTAGCTGTGGGGCAGGTCGATGTCGCCCAGGCCCAGTACCTCGCCTCCGGTCAGGGCGCCGGGGAAGACGGCACCGCCCAGGGTGGAGTTGAGCACGCCGGGGCCGACGAAGTCCGCCGAGCGGCCGAGCACGACACGGGCCCGGCCGTCGCGGTGCGCGGCCAGGTACTTCTCGTCGAGGGCGGCCCGCATCCTGCCCTTGGCGCCGGTCGCGTTCCACGGGGTGTCCTCGGTCATGACCCGGCCGTGTGTCTCGCCGTAGGGGTAGAGGGTGTCGAGGACGACGAGGCGTGCCCCGGTGGTCTCCACCGCGCCGAGGACCGCGTCCTGGATGCCGGGCATGACCTCGACCTGCAGGTGATAGGCGGCATTCACGCAGTGGTGGACCACGCCGGCGCCCTCGATCGCCGTCAGTGCTCCCTCGAGGGTGCTCACATCGCCCTTGCGGCGCTCGACTCCGTCGACGGGCGCGCCGGTGCCCGAGCGGTCGACGAGACGGACCCGGTGGCCCCGGCGGGCGAGTTCGGCGGCGACGGCGGTGCCCGCGGGGCCCGCACCCAGGACGACGTGGAGTTCAGCGGCGTTCATGAGGATGTCCTCCAGCTCTTCGGACGGGCTGTCAGCCGCGCGCGGCAGCCCCTGAGTTACAATGAATCACGACTGTTAGACACTATAACTCTCTTGGGTGTCATCCAGGCAAGACCCACCGAAGACCCCCACCCGGGACACCACACAGCACAGGAGGAACACCATGGCCGCCGCCGCAACCAGCCCCCGGGACCGCTACCGCGAACAGACCCGCACCCAGATCAAGGACACCGCCCTCGCCCAACTGGCCGAAGGCGGACCCTCCGCCGTGGCCCTCACCCGCATCGCCAAAGAAATCGGACTGTCCGGCCCGGCCCTCTACCGGTACTTCGCCAACCGCGACGACCTCCTCCACGCCCTGGTCCGCGACGCCTACGACGACATCGCCACCACGATCCGCCACACGGCCACCGACCTGCCCGACAGCCCCACCGCCGCCCTCCACCGCCTGACCGACGCCTACCTCGACTGGGCCACCACGCAACCCCACCGCTACCTACTGATCCAGGGCAACCCCATCCCCGGCTACGCCGCCCCACCCGACACGATCCGCCGCGCCCGCGCCGCCATGGGCCCCTTCGTGAAAATCTTCGCCAACGGCCGCCCCACCCCCGCCGTCCAGCCGGTCGTCGACGAAATGACCACCTGGCTGCACCAGGACGAAACGGCCGCCGACTGGCTGCACGAATACACCGGCCTCACCCCCGACGACCCGAACGCAGGCTGCGCCCTCGCCGGCCCCGTGCTCGCCTGGTCCCACCTGCACGGCACCGCCCACCTGGAAGTGTCCGGCCAGTACACAGGCATGGGCCACCACGCCCGAACACTCCTGAGAGCCCAGATGACCATGCTGGCCACCGCCTTTCACCTCACCTGACCCCCCTCCGCCCCCCAGCCGGGCGCCCCCGGGCAGCGGGCCAGGGCGGCGATGGGGCGGCGATGGGCCGGTTCTCCAGGTACACCGTGCGCACCGCAACGGGCTTCCCGACCGCGTACAGCGGCGGGCCTCGGCCGGCCCTCCACGCGGGAGGTCGGCCGGGTGCCGGACCGGCAGCTTGAAGGTGGTGGCGTGCACGTGCTCGGCCGTCGGGAAGTCGCCGGCGGCGGGCGCTGGAGGGTCAGCGTAGCCAGGCAGCAGGGCTCTTGGGGTCTGGAACAGCGGGTGGTGTGGAGCGAGCAGGCGGAGCCCGGTTGGTCCGTCTTGGTGGCGCCTTCGGCATGACGGCCTCGAGGAACCGCTCCAGGGGCAGCCCTTTGAGCCCGGCCGGCTCGTACCGCAGCGGCAGCGCGTACCAGGACGGCCGGACAGAGCCCGGAACCTGCGGCACCCGGATGCCCGGCACACCGCCGAGGGCAGCGCACATACGCGTCGCGACGGACCGGGGCCTAAGCGAGACAGCCGTCCAGGCGAGACAGCCGTCCAGGCGGGGCGGCTGGGAGAGGGCGAAGGCGGCGGGCGGGTGGATCCGTAGTTTCAACCCCATGCCTGTGACCGCGAAGCACGCCGGCGGGTGGCCGGTGGGTGGCGGTCGGGGGTGGTGAAACGGTAGCCGGCGGCGATCAGCCGTGGCAGGTAGGCGTTCAGGGCGGCCACGGTCTGGGAGCGGTCGGCGCCGGTGCCGGGCTGGGGGTTGTCGTCGCCGCCCTCGACGCCGTCGTGGTTCAGCACGATGGCTCCGCCGGCCGCTCCGGCGAGGACTCGTTCGGCGATGGTGCCGGCGCCGGGGTTGGTCCAGTCCTTGGGGTCCACCGACCAGGAGATCGGACGGAGGCCGAGTTCGGCGCAGAGGGCCAGGGTACTGTCGGTGAACTGGCCGTACGGGGCGCGGAACAGTACGGGCCTGTGGCCGCTGATACGTGTGATGGCGTCTTGGGCGCGCTGGATCTGGCCGCGGACGTCAGCGGGGGCCAGGCCGTCGAGGCGGGGGTGGGACCACGTGTGGTTTCCCAGCACATGCCCCTCCCTGACGATCCGGCGGACCACCGCGGGGTAGCGCACGACATTGTCACCGCAGACGAAAAACGTGGCGCGGACACGGTGGTCACGCAGCCTGTCCAGCACCCGCGGTGTGTATTGCGGGCTGGGCCCGTCATCGAAGGTGAGGGCCATGACCATGGGACCGGCGTTGACCACCTCCTCAGGCGTGGGGACCGGCTCGGACACGGCGACCGACGCCACCGGAGTGCCCAGACCGAGCAGCACGGTCCCACCGGCCGTGAGCAGCCGACGGCGCGACAACGGACGATCAGTCGGCGGCACAAGGCCATTGTGCACAAGGGCCTGCCCGGGGAGGCGGTTCGCCGGGCCGATGCCGCACCTGGGAGGGGGAGAAAGCAGAGCATGGGCGCGTGGTCGAGCAGCCTGGTTCGGGCCAGGCCGCGGTCACGCACAAGCCGCGGGCGCCTATCGATCCCTCCACGCCGAAGGCGCCACCGAAGCCGATCAGCCAGGCTCCACCTGCCCGCTGCACACGCATCCGCTGTTCCGCACCCCCGGCGCCCTGCTGCCCGGCTACGCCGACGAACTGGCCCGCCGACCGGCGGCTTCCCGACGGCGGACCACGTGCACGCCACGACGCTGAAGCTGCCAGTGTGGCATCGCGAGGGCGAGGTCCGCCTCGCCGACGCCTACACCGCCGCCATCGCCAAAGTCGCCACCCACGCGAAGGACCTGACGTGACCTCCTCCACCGTCACCCCCGACCTTCTGGACGACCTCGTCCGCACCGCCGCACGGGACGGCATCGAGAAGAGCGTCGTCGGCGCCGTCACCACCGACCCCGACGACAAGGTGCTGCTGCACCGGCCGGCCGACGACTACCTCGGCGGCCTGTGGGAACTGCCCTCCGGCGGCGTCGAGCCCGGCGAGAGCCTGATCGGGGCCCTGCGGCGCGAGGTCGCCGAGGAGACCGGCCTGACCGTGGCAGAGGCCGGCGGCTACCTGGGGCACTTCGACTACCGCTCCGGCTCCGGCCGCCGCACCCGGCAGTTCAACTTCGCCACCGCCGTCACCGGGCACACTGAGACGGGTAGGGAGGGGGAGTAGTGCCGGAGAAGAACCTTGATTTCGGGAAGTTCGGCGCCCGAGGCATCAGGGGCAGTGACGCCGTGGCCCGCAAGCTGGACGAGCTCGCTGGCGGCATCGCGACCCCGGTGACCGTCAGGCGGGGCTGGATAGCGCGTCTGCACTACCTGACGAGGTCGGGCAAGAGCCGCCAGGCCGCACAGGACGCGGGGCTGACGGTCACCGACCGGACGCTCAAGGCATGGCTGGAGGGCAAACGCCAGCCGTCGAAGGCCAGCCTGGCGAGGATCGATGCCGCGTATCGGACGGTGCGCCGGCAGAACGTCGCCCGGCACCTCCTCAAGCGCCTGAACCGGCAGGGGCGCGGGACGCGGGTGGAGATCCATCCCCTGGACCAGTCCCAGGTGCCGCGGCCGCTGCAGCGCGTCGTGGAGTACCGGACGATGAACGTGCGCCGCTGGGACCGCATCGTCGGCGCCTGGGCGGCCGGCGACTACCAGGGCCTCGATGCTGCCTGGGACGACACGATCGTGGACCTGGGCTCGCAGTGGGGGCAGTACGAGTACGTCACCAACCTCGGCTTCGCCGCCTAGAAGAGCAGCGGTTCGTTTACCCACCGTTGGGCTGCCGCGAGGTCGGGTGCGGTTCCGGCGGGGGCGTAGGAGAACCCGTCCCACTCCTCCAGGGCTCTCGGCTCGCTGGGGCGGAGGTGGCTGGCGCCGCCGCCGTGGAGCGGGCGGTGGCGGCGGTAGATGTCCAGCGGTGGGCGGCGCCGCTTGTGGTACGCGGCGAGCTGGTCGTCGAGGTTGAGGCGGGGGACGGCGCGGGAGGGCTGGTTCGGCGGCCCGGGCCGAGAGTGCTTGCCCATGGAGGTGACGTTCTCAGGCCGCGACCGTCGTCGGGCGGGATGCCGCGAGATCCTTCGCGCGGGTGCGGACCTCCTCCACTGCGGCGGTGCTGTACGGGTGGGCGGCGGCCAGCAGGACGTTGAGGCGGGAGGCGACGAGGGTGGAGTCGACGCGGGCAGCATGGTCGAGAGCCTCTCGGGCCGCGGTGGCGCCCTGCTCCGGCTCGCCCTCGTCGAACAGGGCGGCGGCCAGCCCGATGCGGTCCATGACCTTGACCCGGTCGAAGCCGGGCCTGCGCAGGGCGATGGCGTCGGTGAAGTGGCGGCTGGCGGGCCTGCGGCTGCGGTCGTGGCTGGTCTGGGTGAGGTCGCGGGCGGAGACGGCGCGGGCGCCGGCGTGCTCGGCGGCGTCGAAGTACGCCACCCAGCCGGGCACGTCTCCCAGGCCGTCCGCGACCAGGCCGTCGGCGGCGCCGAGGTGGCGGTCGGCCTGGCGCTCGTCGCCGAGGGCGGCGTGGACGCGTCCGGTCTGGGAGGCGACCAGTGCCCTGGTGGCGGGCAAGGTGGCCTTCTTCGCGGCGACGCCGAGCAGGCCGAGGGCATCGCGGAGGTGGCCGAGGTAGATCATCTGGTGGGACATGCGGGTGACGATCTCCACCCCGCGGTCGCGCTGTCCGGCCTCGCCGGCGGCGTAGATGCCGTACGACCAGTACCGCTGGGCGGTGGCGTACCGGCCGCTGTCGTGACTGACCCACCCGGCCAGCGCCGCCAGATCGGCGGTAGCGGCGAAGACCCGGGACTTCAGCGAGGGCGGGACACCATCTTGGACGCGGCGGGCGGCCTCGGCGAGTTGAGCGACGATCGCCGAGCGGTACAGCCCGCCGCCCCGGGCGGCGTCCGCCGTGGTGAAGAAGGCGGTGACCTCTTCCAGGGCGGCGGCGGTGTCGGCGTCGAAGCCTCTGGCGTGGCGGCCCACGGCGTGGGCGGTGCCGCCGAGCATCCGTTCGGCGGCGAGGATCAGCGAGGCGCCGAGGGCGAGCTTGAGGGTGTCGCGGCGGTCCAGGAAGAGGTCCATCTGCGTCCATCCGGCCAGGGTCTGGGCGGCTGCCTCGGTCAGCAGCGGAAGGGCGATCGTATCCAGCACCGCCCCGGCGGCCGTCAGGTCGAGGCCACCAGGAGTAAGCGGCTGGCCGACCGCATCGGGGAGCACGGCGGCGAGCAGGGCGGGCACCGGCGGGCGAGGTCGCTCGCCGTCGATCCACCGGCGGACGCGGGTGGCGTCCGGGGCGATCTGCCGGTGACCTCGGCGGACGGCCTCAGCGGCGACACGGCGGGCGATCTCCCCGTGGGACAGGCCGCTGGCAGCGACCCACAGGGCCAGGTGCGGGTTGCTGGATCTGCCGGTCATCACCGTCTCGCCCTCCCCGACTTTGTGTCACGGAGCGTGGTTTTTTCGCCACGGTTCGCGGCACCCACCGTACTGGCCTCGCCCGGCGCACGGGGAGGATTCTTCTCTTCGCGGGAGCTGCTGGGCTTCCGCTTCATCGAGAGGGGAAGGGTGAGCACATGGCGACTCCTACCGCTCAAGCACCGTGGGCGCTGCGGCTGGTGACCGACCGGCTGCCGGCGAGCCCGCTGCCGTACGCCTCCGTGATGCTGGACGACGCGACGCAAACCGCCCGCTACACCGACGCCGGCGGCCAGGTGGTGGAGATGGGCAAGCACGGCAGCTCGGAGACCAAGGGCACCGCCTCGATGTCGGGCGGCGGCGACGGCAAGGACCCGCAGCCGCAGACCCAGGACGACGTCACCACCGACTACGAGTCGGACTGAGACGCCGTGGCTCCCCTCGTCCTGGTCATCACATCCCTGGAAGACGTCACCGCGGACTGGGTCATCGAGACGCTCAACGAGCGTGAGGTACCCGTCGCCCGCGTCGACCCTGCCGACATCGGGCCCGAGCTGACCTTCGGGGCCCGCCTCGGCGCCGGGGCCCCGGTGTGGAGCGGGCGGCTGCGCACGGCCAGCCGCGAGGTGGAGCTGGGGGAGGTGGCGGCGGTGTACTACCGCCGCCCCACCCCGTACACCACCCGCTTCGCGCACCTGCCGCCCCAGGCCCGCGACTTCGCCACCGCCGAAGCCCGGCACGGCCTCGGCGGCATCCTCAACCACCTCCACGGCGTCCGCTACGTCAACCACCCCCTGGCGGTGACGGCCGCGGACTTCAAGCCCGCCCAGCTCCAGCAGGCCGCCCGGCTCGGCCTGACGGTGCCCGAGACGCTGATCACCAACGATGCCGAGGCCGCGGCGAAGTTCGCCGCCGAACACGGCCCGCTGATCTACAAGACGTTCCGCGGCCTGCCCCAGGACGAGGACGGGAACGCCGGCGCGATCTGGACCCAGCGCATCGACCCAGCGACCCTCGACGACTCGCTCGCGGTGACCGCGCACCTGTTCCAGACCGAGATCCCCAAGACAGGCGACGTGCGCGTCACCATCGTCGGCGGGCGGGTGTTCGCCCAGCAGATCGCGGCTCCCGACGGCGCGCTGGACTGGCGCCGCGGCGACTGGAAGGCACTGGAGCACACCCCCATCGCCGTCCCCGCCGTTATCCAGACGGCGCTGCACGCGTACCTGGCGGCCTTCGGTCTGGTCTTCGGCTGCTTCGACTTCGCCCTCACCGGGCCCGGCAACCATGAGGAGGACTGGGTGTTCATCGAGTGCAACCCCAACGGACAGTGGGCCTGGCTGCCCGATGCCGACAGCATCGCGGAGGCGTTCGCCGACCTCCTCACCTCCGAAGGAGGCCGGACGTGACGACGATGCCCACCGACGTCGACGCGGACGCCGCGCAGCTCCGCAGCGCGATGGCCAAGGCCCTGGCCGAGAACGGCGTCCTCGCCGATCCGGCCTGGCGGCAGGCGGTCGAGACTGTGCCCCGGCACCGCTTCGTGCCCGGCTTCTACCTGCCCACCAGTATCTGCGATCAGCAGGGGCTGACTATCTGGGAGCCGGTCACCGCCGAGGCGGACTACAGCCGGTGGCTGGCCGCCGCATACTCCGACACCACGCTGATCACCCAGTTCGACGGCGACGAACCCGACTGGAAGGCACCACACGCCCGGCACGGCGGGGCTCCGACCTCCTCCAGCACATTGCCATCGTTGGTGGTGCGGATGTGGGAGGACGCCGAGGTGGCCGAGGGACACACGGTGCTGGAGATCGGCACCGGCACCGGCTACTCCACCGCGCTGGCCTGCGAGCGCCTCGGCTCCGCCGACGTCACCAGCATCGAGGTGGACGCCCGCCGGCTGAAGCAGGCCGCGAGCGCGCTGTTCGGCCTGGGCTACACCCCCACCCTCGCTGTGGCGGACGGCCTGTACGGCTACTGGCCCCAGGCGCCCTTCGACCGAATCGTGGCCGCCTGCTCCTTCCGCGCCGTCCCGCCCGCCCTACTGGCCCAGATCCGCCCGGGCGGGAAGATCCTGCTCACCCTCTCAGGCTGGCTCTACGGCTACGCCCGCGTCCTGCTCACCGCGGGCGGCGACGGCACGGCCGAGGGGCCGCTGCTGCCCGGCACCGTGTCTTTCATGTCCGCCCGCACCCACGCCGCCCCGGTGTTCGGCAACCCCGCCCACTGGGCCGCTGACCTGCCGGAGAAGCGCCGTACGGCCCGGCATTCCCCGGAGCGGATCACGGCGGCGACCGAGGAGACGTTCCACCTGCGGTTCCTCGCCCAGTGCGCCGTCCCGGACGCCCAGCTGGTCACGGTCGGCGACGTGGTGCACCTTGTCGACGTCGTTACCGGCTCCGCCGCCGTCCTCAACCCGGAGGGCGGCCGGTGGGAGGTGCACGAGGACGGTCCGGTGCGGCTGTGGGAGCGCATCGAGACGGTGCTGGATGCCTACGACGAGGCGGGACGGCCAGGTCCGGAGACGTTCACCCTGCGCATCGAAGCTTGCGGTGGGCAGAACCTGCGGCACCTGAGGCTGCCCGGTCTGATGCTGCCCCGGCCCTGACACGGTTAGGGAATGCAGTCTCCTGACGCCCGGGGCAGGGAGCGCGACAGCCCCTGCCCCGGACGCCAGGTCATGGAGCGCGGAGAGCGAGCCAGGGGATCACCGCACGTGACTGCCAGGGACTCGGCGTCGGCCCGGCTGCCGGCGTCCTGGGCAAGGTAGCGGCAGGCCCAGTCCCGGTTCTCTGGAATGCCCTGTGGTACCGCCGGGGCCCGGACCCTCTTGGATCCGGGCCTGTCGCATTCCCAGCCGTTTTCTACCGCGGGTTCCTGCTGGTTGTGGTGCTGGTCCAGCGCATCCCCAAGGCGTTGAGGTCGGTGCGGCGTTGTGCGGTGAGTTTGCCGGCCCGTTTGCGGATGTTGTCGAGGGCCATGCCGAGCTTCACCGCCTGGGGCTCCCCGGCGCCGCCCTGAGGGCCTGTCGGCCCGCCTTCCGCGAGGTGCTCGATGTGTTTCCTTGGGACGTTGAGGTGTCCTTCGCGGGCGTGGTATTGGCGTGCGGCCCGGAGGTTGAGGGCCCATTTGTCTTCCTGCGTGCGTTTTACGGGCTGCTCGTCTTCCCCGGCGGGGGTGAGGCCGAGAACGTTGGCGAGCATCCACTGCTGGACCGGCAGCAAGCCGTCCCAGCCGAGACGGCAGGCGGTCGCCCACCGTCCGAGGTCTTCGCCCTGCACAACGAGCTCGCCCCCAACCGTCGGCATCGTTCCGCCGCTTTCGATGTGGGCTTGTGCGAGGCGGAAGCAGCGCTGCCATCCGGTGTCCCATGCCGGGCACCAGCCCGGGTCGATCTCCTCCAGCGCCTCTCGCCGCGCCTTGGTGAGGGCTTTCACCCCGGCCGGGACGGGGAGGCCGGCTGCGCGGCGTCCGGCGATGGCATCCGCGAGCCGGGCCGCGGTGCGCTGGTTCTTCGCCCAGACCCCGACCGGGTAGCCCTCCCAGACGGCGGTGGCCGGCGGCAGGAAGTGCCCGTGCACCTCAGCCCAGGCCCGTGCGGCGGCGAGTCCTTCCTCGAACGCGACGTCCTGGTGCGACCAGACCATCCCGAGCCCGTCCAGCTCTGCGGCCCGGTCCGGGGCCAGGCGTCCGGCCTTGTTGAAGCGACGCTGGTCAGCCAGCCATGTCCCCAGCGGAAACCCGGCAGGCGACCACTCCGGCGGGGTGACGAAGTCGTACGGCACCCGCAACTGCGCGGCGCCGGTCTCCTTCACGTACCGCATGCACGCCTCGATCCCGCGCCGCCAGAAGGCGTTCTCCGGCTCGATCACCCGCAGCTTTACGAACCGCGCCAGCTGCGCCGGGTCCCGGGGCGTGCTGAACTTCAGCAGCTCCCTCGCGGGCACACTCGGCCCCCGTTCACCCTCCAGCCGCTCCTGGTCGCCTTCACCGGCCCCGGCTTTCTCCTCCTCGGGTTCGTAACTGCCGGTGCGCACACGGGGGTCGGCGAGGGCTTCGATGGTGTCGGTGTCGTGTGCGCGGAGCGCTTCGAGGATCTTCGCCAGGGTTCCGTAGGCCGGGGAGGTCAGTATTTCATCCGGGCTTTCACCCGGCGCGAGGAATACGGGAACGATTAGCGAAGCGATCTTTCCTTCACCGGGCTTCATACGGAGTGCGCGGCCGACCATCTGCACGATATCGACCATCGACCCTCGCGCATCACAGAATGCAACGGAATCACAATTCGCCGTATCAACGCCTTCGCCCAGTACCCTCACGGAACTCAGCACGCGCAGAGCGGCTGGCCGCAGCCCGTCCTGGTCCTCGATGACGTCGGAGGCGAACTCGTCCAGCACGGCCCGCCGGTGGCCGGGGGAGTGCTCGCCGCACAGCCAGTCGGCCCATACCCGCTCCGGCGACGGGAACCGGCGCGGATCGTCCTCCCACAGCCGCTCGGCGACGTCGACAACACCCTCGGCCATGGCCTCGGCCTCGGAGACCTTGCTGTGAAAGGCCAGGATCTTCCGCAGCCGCTCCTGCGCGGCAGCGGCCAGGATGCCGGTCTGCAATGCCGCGAGCCGCGCCCCGCGTACCTCGTCCGAGCCGGCGCTGGCGGCCTGCTCGTGCGCTTCGTGGAGTTCGGGGTCGGTGATGTCAGCGCACACGACTTGGTAGGGCGCGACCAGGCCGCGGCTGATGGCATCGGACAGGGTGAGCTTGAACGCCACCGGCCCGAACACAGGGGAGTCGGGGTCCATGCTCGCGATCAGCCGCGGCTCCTCTCGCCCGTCACCGCGGGTGCCCTCGGCCGCTTCCCAGATTCTGGCAGTGGCGGTCATGTAGAGCCGGCGGGCCGCCGGGATCTTGGTCTGGTCATGTACGGCCGCCCATGGCCTGCCCGCGTCCCCGCTGGTCCGGTGCGCCTCGTCCACGACCATCAGGTCCCACACACCCAGGTGGGCGCGTTGCAGGATGCCGAGGCCGACGGAGGCGTAGGTGGCGAACACCGTGACCCGTTCCAGCCCCCGCACCCACGCCACGAGCTCGGCCGGATCCGTCGTGCAGGGCACACCACCGGAGTCCTCGGCTCGTAGCGAGCAGACCCCGATCATTACCCCGGTGCGGCCGTCCTCTCTCCATGCGGCCGCTGTCTGCGTCAGCAGATCCAGGGTCGGCACCAGGACCAGCACTCGCTGCGCCCCCAGTTTCCGGGCGGCCTCGGCGGCGATCAGTGTCTTGCCCGAGCCGGTCGCGGCGATGACCTGGGTCCGCAATCCCTCGGCCGGCATGTGTCCGCTGAGGGGGGTCTGCAGAGCACGGAGGACGGCATCGACCGCCTCCACCTGATGCGGGAACAGTTCTTTCCTCGACATGCCTTTTCCCTTCGCCTGTTCGCGCCTGACACTTTTTCGGTTCCACTGGAATTCAGTTATGGCAGAAACCACGAGAGTCGAATAACCCGGATTTTTCAGCTCTTCAAGAACGGGATTCCGATCGGGTGGGGATGCCCCGCCCGATCGCGCCGAACCCGTGACGGGGACCGCCGCTCTCTCCATAACGTAGCGGGCCAGTCAGAATGACGCACACTGCCCTTCTGAAGCCTCCCGGTCCGCCCATCTCCTCCACCCAGGGACCGCCATGGCGGGGTCGCCTGCCACCTCACCCGACCCCGCCCCAACTAGACAATAAAACAGACATCCTGACGAATCGTCACTCAGCGTCACCCGACACTCGCGTGCTGATCCTGCTAGCCCAGGAACGCGCGGAGCGCGTTCCCTCAGGCCGGATCGCGGAGCGATCCGAGCCCGAGGCCAACGGAGTTGGCCTCCCGGGCCACGGAGTGGCCCGGATCTCCGGGACGGAGTCCCGGAGCACCCCACGGAGTGGGGTGCTGCTCCCGCCGCGTAGCGGCGGCGCGTCGTGTCTGCGGAGCAGACCGCG